>NZ_BPRG01000009.1:0-26649 GCF_036984265.1 Pseudonocardia sp. D17
TAGCGGACCTCGCCGGGTTTGACCATGTTGGTGGAGAAGAACAGGGCGTGCGGGATCGTGCCCGCGGCGATCTCGGAGGCACGCACGACGGCGGCGTAGCGCGCGATCCCGGCGCCGGTCGAGCTGCCGTTGTGCTCGCGGCCGTCACCGTTGAGCGGTGTTGCCGCTCCCCACGATGCGTCGAGCCCGGATCCGGAGCGGCGCGCGCCCCACAGGTTGATGACCTCGTTGCTCTGCGGGTCGGCGATCGCGACATGCGCATCCGAGCCGGATGGAATCTTCACCTGTGCTGGGACCGGCACTTTCAGCCCCGCCAGCGGGTTCGGACCCCAGTTCTCCGAGACCGAGACCGCGGCGCGCGGCGTCGACGCGGTGATCTGGTCGGCGTTGATGAGGGTGACTCCGAACTCGCCCGTGTCGAGCACGTGCTGGCCGTCGGCCAGCCCCGACGCCATCTGCGCGGAGTTCGGATCGAGCTTGGCGTCGGTGGGGATCGGTTCCCACAACCAGTCCGCGGCCTGGAAGTACGGGCGAGCGCCGCTCGGGCATGCCGTCGCCCCGGCCGAGGTCGCGTCTGAGGGCTGACCCGTGCTCGACGAGCTGCTCGTGTTTCCGCAGCCCATGAGGAAGTCGGGCTTGTCGGCACGCGCGGCGACGAGCTCGGCGCGGACCTGGTCGGCGCTCGCGTCGCCCACCGGCAGCGACCGGTAGAGCGAGAGCGCCGATTGCCGCCAGTCGCACGTGGCACCAGCGGGGGGCTGGGTGGTTGCCGCGGTCGGTGCAAGGCCGGCGGCGGTGACCGCGGCTGCCATCGCGACGGCGAGGATTCCGAGGCTCACGAGAGCACTCGTCCGCGGGCGGTCGAGGTGGTCACGATCATGATGCGCCCTTCCTGTTCGATGCGTTCGGGGATCAGCAGGCCCCGCGGCGGGAGCGGGAGGTGTCGTCGGCGTCGCTTTCGGCTGACCCGAGGTCGATGACCAGGCTTCCGTCGGCGTTGCGCGCCACCGGGATCACCAGGCGGACCCATTCGGAGTCGCAGGCGATCCACCCGGCCGCCGAGGGCGCCGGGGCCGCGGCATACACGGCACCGCCGCCGGGCTCGTGCACGGGCGTCGGGTGCAGTACCGCGACGCCGTGCTGCCGGACGTAGGGGGTGACCCGTACCCGGACGTCAACGCGGACGTGGCTCTCGTCGACGTGCGTCACCTCGCCGGGGATGGCGGTCTCGGAGCGCTGGCGCCCTTGGCCGTCCCAGCCGAGCCGGTCGACGTCGACGACCGCGGGGAGATAGCGCGCGAGGACGTCGCCGCGCCGTTGCGGGTTGTCCTCGTCCCAGCTGGTCAGATCGAGCGCGAACGCGCAGGCGATCCAGGTCGCCTCGTCGCGGGTGATCGGGCGCTCATGAGGTTCCGGCTCGGGCTCACGGAGCCGGTGCCGGCCGCCGCTGGAGGCGGGGAGGGCGCGTGTCGCTCGTCGAGGCTCGGCTCCTGAGCGACGGCGTGGCGCAGCCGTCGAGCGCGAAGTCGGCCAGGGATCCGGGACCCACTGGTCCGTGCGGCGGCCTTCGTCGTCGAGGGGCGCTGGCGCGGGATCGAGAGCGTGCGCGGGCGGGTGGGGGCGGGCCGGTGCTGTCGGCTCGTGCCGGGCCGCTGGCCGTCCTTCCCGCGGGGAGTTCCTGGGCGGGTGGGTCAGCAGCGGCAGTGAATCCAACGGCTCGTCCTCGTGGGCCGGTGGCTGGCTTGGGCCTGAGGTGATGGCGTAGGCCGGGGTCGAGCGCAGCCATGTCGGACCGCTGGCGGTGGGTGGCAGGGCGGGCAGGTTCGAGCGTGGGACGTGGATCTGATGGGCCTGCGTCGCTGTTTCCAGCGCCGCGCGGTGGGCGCGCAGCACCTCGGACATCGGCTCGCTGCTGCCTCGGGGCCGTCGGAACATCAGGCCGCACCCCCATAGGGATCGCTGGCACGGCGCGCGAGCGGCGGCATGGGAGGGCCCCCCTCCATGGACGACAGAACTCCCGGATTTATACCAGCAAAATTTGATGTGCTGAACCTTGCTGGCGAAGTTGATCCGGAGTGGAGTCGCAGAGAGAGAGCACTGCGGCGGCGCCCGGGTCCGAGGCCCGGGTGCCGCGGCTGCCCAGTGGAGTGGCTGGGAAGGACTCGATCAGTTCATCGGGGCAGGATCGCTGCTGCACAGGGGTTCGGAGGACCCCGCTGGAAGTCGGCGGAGGGCACGCGAGAGTGCGACCAACTCGCGTGCGTCCGCGTCCATACCGGCGGTACTGGGGGCGGCGATGACGGGCGGGACGACGGCCCGGGCGCTTGTCGGTGGGGTGGCGTCGAGCATCGCGCGCACGAGGGGCGCTTGCGCGGGCGTCGGGATGGTGAGGTCGACCGGGGTGTCGATCATCCCGGAGAGGTAGAGCAGGCCGTCGCGGCATTCCATGACGCGCCGGTAGTAGCGGATCGGGAGCTTGCGGAACTGGCACAACTCGCGGGCCATCGAGACCGCCGGGAACAGCGCGATCTTGGGAAATCGCTGGTAAAGGGCTGCCCACAAAGGGCGGAGCTGATGGTGGCGCTGCCGGATCTCGATCCAGTAGCGCGCCTTGATGAGGCCGGTCCGTGCGCCCGGATAGCCGATGCCGAGGAAGAAGATCACGATGCCGATGGCTAGAACGGGAGTCGTCCAAGCCTCGGTTCCAGGTAGCAGCTCGCGATGGAAAATGAGCTGGCCAGCCGTGTGGATCACGCGAGGCAAGTGGGTACCGAGCAGATTCACCGTCAGACCTGCGGCTGCGACCCGCAGGCCGAGGCGGGCTCGGCTCCGGGTGCGGCCCGCGGAAGCCCAAGCCAGCCACCCTCCACGCGCGCAGGCGTAAGCCATGTAGGCGTTGCCCAGCAGGTAGAACGCCAGGTTGTGGGGATCACGCACGGCCTCGTAGGCGGCGCCTCGGACGGGGGCCGGGGTCGTGATCGTGATGACGACCAGTCCGGTGATGACAAGCAGGGCGAGCACCAGGTCGGCGGCCCCGGGACGGCCGCTGTCGTTGTTCACCGTCGAGCTGAGCAGGATCAACAGCAGGGCGAAGAACAGTGCCAGCACGCAGTTCTGGATGAGTTTGGCGTATTCGCTGGGTACTACTGCGACAACGCCGGAGACCGCGAGCTGAGCGGTGAGCGCAAGGAACACCAGGACTGTGCAGACGGTCACGACTCGCAGATTTCCGTCGCGAGGAAGACGGGCGAGCTGAGAAATCTTCCACGCCGCGGCCACACCGGCCGCCACCCACATGAGCAGATTGGGAATGAGCACTACACCCACCCTTGGTGATCGTCGAACGCTCCCGACAGCCGACGGGCCGCCGTAGTGTCGCGGTCAGACCTGAAACTCAGACGATCGAGGAGGGTAGCCCATTGCTTGATGACAGTTGCGACCATCTCGGCCTCACGCTCGATGATCTCGTCGTATCCATCGCGCCGGAGAGCCGATGCAACCATTTCCGGAGACAGATTGGGAAAAATCTGCCTCCAGATATCGTCGTCGCCGACGTTGTTGTGGTGACCACTGATGATGTGGCCAATTTCGTGCAGAATAATGTGTTCCTGATGCGCTGCCGTTGTATCGCGTTGGTAGAGGATCAAGTCTTCCTCGTCGGACCCAACCCACAGGCCGAAAGCACCCGGGACCGGGAGCGGGTATGGCACGAGAAGGATCGGCCGGCCACGCTGGTCGGCCAGTCGTTCACAGAGAACGGTCACGTCTAACGGCGCTTCGAGGTCGAGACTTTGCAGAATCTTCTTGACCCCGCGACGGAGGTGGAGGTCGTTTCGCCATCCACGCGCAACGGACCGTGTCACGAGACGGCTTCCTGGTGCAGCAGGTGCAGCAGCTCGCCGGCCACACCACGGGGATTCGAAACCAGCCCGTTGTGGCCGCCGGGGAGCTCGACGAGCGGCTGCCCGAGTCCTTCGGCCAGCGCCGCGGCGCATCGGTGTTCCCAGCCCTGACGGGAGGCAATGCCGCCGGTGGGCAGGACACGCGCGGCCTGAGCCGCGGGCTTGACGCCGGCTGCGGTCAGCGACGAGCTGCGCACGGCGGGGAAGTCGTGGGTGAAGAAGTACCGGAGATTGGCCATCAGGTCGCCCACGGGAGCCGGAGAGGCTGCGTCTGGCTCGCTGACCTCGCGCGCGCCTCCGCCAGTGATCGCGCCCATGAGCTGAATCGCGGCAACGACGTCGGTGGCTGCCATCGCCTCGATCCGGTCGAGGTCGGCCTCACGCTGCGGATCGTGCACGAGACCGGGCATCGGCGGTTCGTGGGCGACAAGGACACGGACCTGGTCGGGATGGTTGATCGCCAGGTGAAGGCCGATGAGAGCGCCGATGCTGGCCCCGACGACCAGCGCTGGTCCGACGTCGAGCGTGCGAAGGATCGTCGCGGCGTCCGCGGCGTGCTGGTCGAGCGCCGGAAGGCCGGTCGGACGATGCACGATGCTGCGCGAGATGCCGCGCCGGTCGTGGGTGATCACCAGGTGGCCGGACCTCGCGAGGTGCCCAGCGAGCTGATCGGTCGCTCCGGCCTCGCTGAGACCGCCCTGCAGGACGAGCACGGGCGTCCCGCCACCGACCGTCTGGTAGTACAGCTCGGCTCCGTCAGCCTGAATTGTTCCGTTGTGTGTTTGCATGTGTGAACACCTCGGTTACCCGTGAACAGACAGTCCTCAGATTAGAGGACAGAGGCCGGGTATTTGGCGGAAGATTCAGAACCCGATGCTCAGTGCTACTCGCCTGCGTCTCGTCTGGCAGAGCTGGCTAGGTATTCGATCACGCGCTGTAGCTTTTCCGGAGTCAGATCACCCGATGGTGCAACGTCTCCCGCAGGATCGTGACGACTCCGGACGGCAGCGAGGAGATCGAGCTGCCGATTGAGTTCACGGCTGCTAGGAGTATCTCCGAACACCTCAAGGTTAGGACTGCCGAAGAAGAACTCGGCGACGAGCGGCAGATGCGTGACGGTGGGTTCTGAACGGCCGTCGAGCCAGTCCTGAACCTGGCTCTCAGAGATATTCAGTGCATCCGCCAACTCGCCGGGCGTTCGCTTCGATCGGTCTTTGCGGACAACACTGTCGAACAGGCGTGCCAACTTCGTGGCGAAGGATTCGGGGCCGGGGTCGGCCCATGGCCGGCCGCGCATGGGGACGTCAGTCGTCGTCGTTATCGCGTCGTCGCTTCGAGCTGGTCCGCTTTTCCAGGTTTCCCAGCTCGTCGATGATGCGGGCGAGGGAGTTGCGGGCGTCGGGCCCGAGTTCCATCGCCCGCAGAGCCACGCGCTTGACCCCGCTATCACGAATGGCCTGCAGGAGCGCCAATTCCTCGTTCACTGCCTCGGCGGCGGTGTCGTCGAAGAAGTACGCGACATTTACTCCGAAGAAGCGCGCGATCGCTTCCATGTGCTGCTTCGTCGGGTTGTCGCGTTTGCCGGCCCGAAGCTGGGACAGGTAGGCGACGCTGATCGTCGGGCCACCCTGGGCGCGAATGCCGTCAGTGATCTCTTCGAGGGTGTACGGGCCGCGGTCTCCGGGATGAACGGTCCGAATCAGATGATCGATCCGCTGTGCCAGCGAAGCACCTGCTTCGGGCTGCTCGTCGCCGCCTGCGTCGCCCACCTCGTCGCCCCCTCGTGATCTCGCCCGTACCGAGGTAGTGAACAGGCACGCGTGCAGGGCAAGCAAGCCGGCCTCGTCGTCAGCTTGGTCCAATCGAGTGGTCGGCGCATCGACGATCGCAAGTTCGGCCACTACATCACCTCTCCTAAGTAGCCCAAACGGGCGGTCAAAAGAGCTGCGGGCGGTCTGCCGCTGACCACGGATCGTGATCTTGACAAGCCACGGGAGACGTCAGCATATTTCTGGTGCTGGAAATTTGCTAGCAACAGACCCGGGTGAGGGGGCCACCGCACCCGGGACAAGAACTCGCGGTCGAGGGGTCATCGCCTGGTCCTCCACCGCGCAGGGGTCGTCGTCCGGGGAGTTGTGGCCCCCTCGCCCCGGACGACGACCCCGAACCGTCCGCTCGGGGACCGACCAGGCCAGGGCCCCGGGTTCGCATGAAAGGGGGCCACCCGCTCATGACCACCCACTACGTGCTCGCGCTCGACACCAGCGGCGTCCAGTCGTGGTTGGCGGACAACGCCATTCCGCTCGTGCTGATCGTCATCGGGCTCTCGATGCTCGCGGCCTCGCACAAGCAGGACACCGCGAAGATCGTCACGACGCTCGTCGGCGTCGTCATCTCCCTCGGCGCTCTGGCCCTCGCGCTGATCCCCGGCGCCGCCAAGGCCACCGCGGTCACGATCGGCCACTTGCTCAACCTCGGGAGCTGACGATGCGCTCCCGCTCCGACGACGAGCTGTATGCCGTCGAGAACCGCTATCTCGGTCCGCCCGGCCGCACGATGCCCTGGCAGGCCCGCTACCGCGCCTACGCGGTGTGGGTGGCCTGGTTCTTCGTCCTGGTGATCCTCCGCCAGCAGCTCGGCATCTTCTCCGGCGCGATCGGCTGGGGCCTCGTCGCCCTCGCGGCCGTCTTCGCGACCCGCACGACGATGCGGTTCGTCAGCCCGGAGCGCCCGACCCTCGCGGTGCTCGCCCTGTTCTTCGGCGAGCTGTCCGCCCCCCGGGACGTCACGGTCACCGACGTCGCGGTCATCGACCCCCGCCACGTGCGGGTCACCTCCGAGCGGCCCACCGGGAGGACCGCGTGAGCCCCATGCTTCGACGTCCCGCCGTCGACGACGCCGCACTCATCCGCGGATCGGCTGCCGCAGCCCTCCCTCCCGCGGGTCTGACTCACGCCCAGTGGGCCGACCTCGAGAACCGGGCCGCGCGCCGCAGCCGGCGCAGCGGGCGGAAGCCGGCGGCGCCGCCGCGTGCCCGGACCGGGGTCGACCCGGCCGTCCGGGAGTACAGGCCCGGCCTGGCCTTGCGCGGTATCTCCGGGCACCTGACCCGCACCGACACCGGCACGATGGCCTGGTACTCGGTCGCGCCGCGGCCCTGGTCGATGCGCGGCGACCGAGACCGCGAGTCCCTGATGAGCGCGCTCGGCCTCGCGCTCTCCCAACTGCCCGGACGGTGGCTGCACTGGCGCGTGACCTGGCGGCCCTACCCGGCCGCGGAGTGGGCACGCCGCCACGACGAGTGGGCCAATCCGCTACCGGACGCCCCGGACGGCGTGAGCTGGGACGAACACCTCGTCGGCGAGCAGCACCGGGCGCTGGCCGCACCAAAGGCGGTGAAGGAGGTCTTCCTCGGCGTCGAGATCCGCCACGGCCGCGGCCGGCTCGGCAGCATCGGGGACAAGCTCACCGGCCAAGCCGGCCGCTGGGCCGACCGCATCCTCGGGAAATGGGCCGACGCCGAGCTGTCCGCGCTCGACGACGAGATCCGCCAGGTCGACTCCATCATGGCGACGTCCGCGCTCGGCGGTGAGCCCGTCACCGCAGCGGAGATGCTGCACCTGCTCTACCGGTCCTGCGCGCTCGGGCTGCCGCCCGAGTCGGTAATGCCGGCCGCCCCGCATGGGGAGTGGGAACGCGAGGACCTGGCCGCCGTCGACGGCCTGGCTCGCTGGACGACCGACCCCTACGCCCCGACGGTCAAGGTGGCCGGAGTGGCCGGCGGCGTGCCGGTGACCCGGCACGTGCTGATCGCCTCGCTCGGGCGCATGGGCGAGATCGACGTCCCGGTCGAGGACCTGCCGTGGATGACGGTGCCCGACGAGCTGCCGGTGCCGATCGAGTGGTCCGCGCGGATGCGGGTGCTCCCGCAGGACCAGGCCGCGCGCAGCCTGCGCCAGGTCGCGGACCGCGTGGACGCGCAGCAACGCCACTACGAGTACGACCACGGGCTCGATGCCCCACCGGTGCTGGCCCGGCAGATCGACCTCGCCGCCCACGTGCGCGATGAGCTCGAAACCGACCACACCGGGCTCTCCGGCCGCTGCGAGGGCTGGTGGCGCATCGCGATCCCCGGCCGCACCGAGCGCGAGGCGATCGAGCTGCTCGACGAGCTGCGGCACCGCTACCACCCGAAGATCGCCGTTGAGCGTTCCGAAGGGCAATACCGGCTCGCCCGTGAGTTCATCCCGGGGGAGCCGCTGGCGACCACGGCGTTCCGCCGCCGCATGAGCCTGCGGCACGTCTCGATGGCCGTCCCGCAGGTCTCGGACATGATCGGCGACGCCCACGGCCCGCTGCTGTTCACCTCCCGAGCGTCGGGTCGGGCGCTGGCCTGGGACCCGTGGCACGACATGGACACCCGCCAGGTCTCCGGGCTGACCCCGATCATCGGCGGCCTGGGCTCGGGCAAGACGTTCCTGATGGGCGTGCTCGCGGCACAGGTCGTGCGCGCGCAGGGCGCCTACGTGACGCTGCTGGACCCGTCGGGACCGCTGACCCGGCTGACGACGCTGCCGGAGCTGCGCGGCTACTCCCGCGGCTTGTCGCTGCTCGACGCCCCGCCCGGCACGCTCAACCCGTACGCGATGATCTCCGACCCGGACCGTCAGCAGTTCGACGCCGGGCCCGCTGGCGACGCCGCGTGGCAGCGCGATTTCGACGCAGCGCAGGCGCAGCGCTCCACGCTGGTGATCAGCGTCGTGACGCAGCTCCTGCCCGCCTCGATCCGCCGCGGCAGCGAGGTCCAGCAGCTCCTTCTGCAGGCGGTGGACCGGGTCGGGGTCGGCGCCGGCCATCACCTCGGCGAGGTGATCGAGGCCCTGCGCCACGCCGGAGAGGACGGCGAGCGACTGGCCGGGGCGCTCGGCCCGATCCTGTCGCCGTCCGGCCCGGCCCGGCTGCTGCTCGGCAGCCCCGACCTCGCCCCGTGGGCGGGGGACTCCGACCGGCTCCTCGTGCTGTCGACCAAGGGGCTCGCGCTCCCGCGAGAGGGAGTCGACCAACAGGACTGGGGCCTCGACGAGCAGCTCTCGCTCCCGCTGATGCACCTGGCCGCGTGGCTGGCCTACCGGCGGGTCTACCAGCTGCCCCGCTCGGCGCCCAAGCTCGTCGGGCTCGACGAGCTGCGCTGGCTGTCGATGACCAGCACCGGCCGAACCCTGGTGACGCAGTTCTCCCGCGACAACCGGAAGTATCGCGCGCGGGTCCTGGTCGCCGGGCAGCTCGCCTCCGACGTACTGCACCTCGGCGGAGACAGCGCAGAGAGCGGCCTGGCAAGCCTGTGCCATGACGTGTTCGTCGGCCGGACCACCGACGAGGCCGCCCAGCGGGACGCCTTGCGTCTGCTGCGCGTGCCGACTGGGATCGGCTACGAGACCCGCCTCGGGGACCTGTCCACCGGCGCCCTCGCCCACAACGGCGGCGGCCTGGCCGCCGACGCGCCCCGCGAGTTCGTGTGGCGCTCGGGGGACTACTGCGAAGACGTCCGGCTCGACGTCTCCGGCGAGCACCTGGCCGGGCTGCGCGCCGTCCTGGATACCAACGCCGCCCGCGCCGGAGATCTGCGGTGACCGCGGCGACCCCACCCCCCGAGGGCCGGCCCTCTTCCCCGCGGGCCCGCGCTCGGCGCATCCGTGCCACGCACGCCGTGCGACGAGTCCGGCTCTGGCTGCGCCGGGGCCTGGTGCTCGGCGGGCTGCTGGTCGGGCTGCTGCTCTTCACCGGCGGCTCGGCCTCGGCGTTTCCCCCGTTCGACGACTGCAAGTCACCCCCGGTCCCGGCAATGATCAACTCCGGTCTGGCCGGGTCGATCGATGACGTCGCGGCCGGGAACCCGCCAGGGGCGAACGCCACACAGGACCCCTACGTCCTCTACAGCTACGGCGGGCTGTTCTGGTCGACCTACGACCTCGGGTGCGCCGGGTCGGTCAGTGACCCTGGTGCGACCGTCGACACGACCATCGGCAACTTCCTGCTCGGCACTGCGAAGACGCTGTTCGCCGCGCAGGTCACGTTGAAGACGCTGGCCGAGTATCCGAACAGCGCGAATGTCGGCCCGTCACTCGCAGACGCCGCGAAGAAATCTACTCCGGTCGTTTATGACGTCATCTTCTCCCCGTGGGCCGGCGCCGCGATCGTCGTCGCCGCAACCGGAATGCTCATCGCTACCCGGCGGGGAAACATCGGGGCCGTCGCCACACGGGCAGCAATGATTCTGGTCGCTGTGACCATCACGGCGCTGTCGTTCGGCTCAGGCGCACAGCTGTCGTCGGACCTGAAAGAGGGTGTGCAGTCAGCAGTATTCAGCGCCACTGATCAGCTCGCGGAGCAGGGATTCCCCGCCTCGGCTGACACCTATAAGTCGAACGTCCACGGCTACAGCGACCCGATGCGGTCCGCCATGTTCGACAAGCTCATCTACGACGGCTGGGCGGCCGGTGAGGTCGGCTCGTCCGGCCCGCCCGACCTGGCCCGCAAGATCGCTGCGGCGCAGAGCGTCAACGTCGACGAGTACCTGCAGGCCACCGGCGGCGAGACCCCGGGACCGGCGTCGCCGGACACCGGGGCGAACCTACGGAACCTCTACGCCGCGAAAGGGCAGGCGTGGGAGGACGCATTCAATTCCGCGCCGCCTCAGGTGCAGGAGAACATGCGCGGCCGCGGCGAGTCCCGGGTCGGCGCCGGCCTCGGTGTTCTCATCAAAATGCTGCCGGTCACTCTGCTGCAAATCTTCGGCTCCATGGTCATGCTCATCATGATGGTCTTCCTGACATTGCTCCCCGTCGGAGCACCGGTCGTCGGATTGCTCTCGCTCGTGGCCCCGTCCACACCGGAACGAATGATCAAGATTATCGGCGCGATCATGGGCGGCGGGATCGCAGCAGCGATTTGTATCTCCATTCACACACTGATCGTGCTGTATCTGCTTGCTGGTGATGGTGCTACGGGCTTTGTTCCCGCGATCTTCATGTGGGTCGCGTCGTTGATCCTCTACCGACTGTTGAAGCCGCTGACCTCCATCGTCGGGATCGTCTCGGCAGTGACCGCCAGCCATACCCGGGTCGCCTCCCGCCTGGCCGGAAGCCCGCTGCGCTCGGGGATGCGCATCAGCCGGTGGATCAAGAGCGAACACCGCTACCGCGAGACCCGAGACGTCGCCGCACGCCGCCACGACGAACTGATAGACGTGCTGCGCGGTGGAGCAGCCCCGGTCCGATGGCGCCGTCCTGGCGGCCCACCCCCGGCTGGCGGCGGACGCCACGGGCCCACGGGGGGCCCGAACGGTGGCGGTCCAGGCCCTGCCCCTGGTCCCGGGGGAGGACCTGGCCCGAGCGGAGGTGGACCGCTGCCGGCCGGGCCACGCGGTGGCCCCCGCAGCGGGGGCCCCCGCGACGGTGGCGGATCCGCCCGCGCCGGTGGTGGCGGTACCCGCCCGCTCCCGACCGTCCTGACGGACGGCCTCAGCTCGGGCAAGGGCCGCCGCCGCGACATCGGTGGGCCCGACGAGCACCCCGCCCGCGGGTCACTCTCGGCCGGGCCGTCCCTCGGTGACCTGGGCCCGGGGGTGCGCGAGCGGCCGGACATGCGTCCCGCTGCGTCGCGGGCGACGCATCCTGCGCTGTTCCCACCCGCGCACCGGCAGACCGGCATGTACCGCGCCCGCCGCCGACCCCGTGCTGCGGCCACGGAGCCGACCTCGTCGAGCACGCGCCCCGCGGGCCGCCCTGGAGTTCGAGGATGACCCGCCGTCCGCTGCTGCGCTGGCTGCTGTTCAGCCGGCGCCGGTTCCTGCTCGTCGTACTCGGCGCCGGGCTGGCCGTGATCGTGCTGTTCCGGGTGGTCAATGCCGGGCCCACGGCAGCAGAGCCCGTGCCTGTCCCGCCGCCGTCGACGAGCACCGGCGCGACGAGCTCGGCGCCACCGCCGCCTGATCCGACCACGGCGGCGCCGGTCTCCCTCGGCGGCCCGCAGGCCGTCGCGCTGCGCTTCGCGACACTGTGGGTGGACACCGCCGACCCGGGCCGGTGGCTCGCGCGGCTCACCCCACTGGCCACCGACGAGTACGCCGGCGTCACTCTCCCGCAGGCCGATCCGCTGGCGGTGCCGGCGTCGCGGGTCACCGGCGCCCCGCGGCAGATCGCATCCGGCCGGGGCCAGGCCACCGTGCTGGTGCCCCTGGACACCATGACGCTGCGAGTCGAGCTGGTCGACGTCACCGGGCACGGCGCCTGGCGGGTCGCCGACACCGACCGCCAAGACCCGGCGGCCGGTGGCGGGCGCTGATGGCTGTCCTCGTCGCCGCTCCGGGTCTCGCCCGACGCGCCGTCCTGCTGTCCGTCCTCGCCGCGGCTGGTCTCGGCCTGGCCCTGGTCGCTGTCTTCGGCGTGGCCCTGTCGAGTACCGGGGTCGCGGCAACGAGCTGCGTCGCCGCTCTCGTTCCTCCGCCGCCGACGGGCAGCGGCTCGGCTCCGCAGTGGACTCCCGAGCAGCGCGCTAACGCCGCGGCGGTCGTCGGGGTCGGGCAGAGCCTCGGCGTACCGGCCCGAGCGGAGTGGATCGCCCTCGCCACCGCGATGCAGGAGTCCAGCCTCGTGAACCTGCCGGGCGGGGACCGCGACAGTGCCGGGCTGTTCCAACAGCGCCCGTCGCAGGGCTGGGGGAGCGTCGAGCAGGTCCGCGATCCTCGGTACGCCGCGACGCAGTTCTACACACGGCTGCTCGCGCTGCCTGATTGGGACCAGATGCCGCTAACCCAAGCGGCACAGGCGGTTCAGAGGTCGGCGTTCCCGGATGCCTACGCCAAGTGGGAGCAGCCGGCCGCGGACCTGCTCTCCACGGTCGGAGCCGGTGGGGGCGACGGGCTGGTGTGCTCGGGCTCGTCGACGTCGGTCGGCGGGGACGGTGGGCCGGCGCTCGACTTCGCGCGCGCCCAGCTAGGCAAGCCCTACGTGTGGGGAGCGACCGGCCCGGGATCGTTCGACTGCTCGGGCCTGGTGCTGCGGGCGTGGGAAGCGGCGGGGGTGCAGCTCCCACGGACCTCGCGGGAGCAGGCGACGGCCGGACAGCAAATCCCGCGCGCGCAGGCGCAGCCGGGGGACCTGCTGTTCTGGTCGAGCAACGGCCAGGTGTCAGGCGTCCACCACGTCGCGCTCTACCTCGGCGATGGCCAGATCATCGAGGCTCCGACGACCGGGATCCCGGTCCGCACCCGGGCGCTCGGCGGGTCCTACGACGATCGCGAGCTGCTGCCGTTCGCGATCCGACCCGGAGCGACGGCGTGACGGCCAGAAGGCCGGGGTGTCAGCTACCCGTCGCCGGGGTCTGTCTCCCCGCGGGCCGGTCGAGGGCGCCACTCGGTGATGGTGCTGGGGCGCCAGACGGGAGTGCGTCCGAACTGGCCGTCGGGCTTCGGCATCTGGTGCCGGGTCTTGTAGCCGGACACGGTGTCGGGCTTGACGCGCAGGTATGCGGCGACCTCGGTCACAGTCCACCAGTCGGCCGCTGGGTCCGGCCCGTCGTCCGTCGTCAAGTGCACGCTCCCTTTCTCTGCGACCTGGGCACTCTACAGACCGAGCTTGTAGGGCCTCACCTGCACTTTCTCCTTTGTACAAGGTCAGCCTGTAGACAGATACAAGGTGACCTTGTACTGTCCGACCTGCCGATGAGGCGCATTGAGGTCGGGAGGCCACAGACATGAATCCTTGGAAGCAGCGGCTTGCGGCGCGGGCTGCGGCCCGTGCGGAGGGCAGGACCGCGGTGCCCGCGGTGGGGCTCGAGGTGGGCCCGCCGCGACGCCGCGTGCGGATCGACTGGCAGAAGGTCGTCGGCGGAGGTCGTGGTCTTCTGCTGGCGGTCGTGGTGCTCGCTCCCGAGGCAGCGGCCTGGCAGGGCCTGCTCGCCCTCGGCCGCGACGAGTTCCACATGCACGGCGGCTGGGAGTACCTGGTCCCGCTGCTGTTCGGCGCCGCTGCCTTCTATGTCGCGCTGCTCGCGCAGCGCTACGTCCTGCGTGGCGATTCCGCGATCACAGAGCGCGCACTGACCTGGATCTACGCGGCCGGGGGCGCCGGCTTCAACTGGTGGCACGTCGAGGCCACCGGCGGCGAGACCGCCGCCGCGCTGTTCTTCGGCGGGGCCTCGTTGTCCTCGGCGCTGCTGTGGGACCGCACGCTGCGCGCATGGCGTCGCGACCAGCTCCGCGAGATCGGCGCCCTGGAACGGCCGCTGCCGCGGTTCCGCGCCCTCCGCTGGGCGCTCGCGCCGGGCGACACGTTCGCCGCGTTCCGGGTGTCCGTGCTGCACGGGTTGAGCACTGCCGACGAGGCGCTCGCGCTCGTCGACCAGCAGCGGAAGGCGGCGAGGGCCGCCGAGCTCGTCGACCAGCAGCGGAAGGCGAAGCCTGCCGAGCCTATGGCCGCGAACGAGGCAGCCTCGGCACCGTCCGAGAGCGTCGAGCAGCCGCCCCAGGGCATCGACGAGCGGCCGGTCGCGCTAGCCGCGACCGACGGATCGCCTGCTGAGACCCACACCGACGAGGTTCCCGCTGCTGAGGCCGCCGCCGAGCTGCCGGCCGTCGACGAGCACCGGCGGCTGGTCGAGATCGGTGGTCGGTCCAAGGCAGACGCGGTGCGCGAGGCGTGGCGGCTGCTCGGGGTGGCCGACCTTCCGACGCTGCGGCACGTGCAACCGGCCGTCGAGCTGCTGGCCGGGGCCGGGATCACGGTGGACCCCAAGTACGTCCGTGAGGTTCGGCTGCGGGACATGAAGGCCGCCGCGACCACGCAGCGTCCGGCGCGCCCGGCCCTGCGCGTGGCGGGGGAGTGATCCGCCGTGGTGGTCGAGCTGTTCTTGCTGGGAACCGCACTCGGCGGCCTTGTGGGGTTCGCCGGCGGCTGGGCCGGGTCGCGCCGGGCTGCCGGCGCCGCTGAGGCGGAGGCGTTCTGGTCGCGCCGCCTCGACGCGGTGCGCGATGCCTACGAGACGGAGCTGGACGAGCTGCGGGTGCGGCTCGACGAGTCGGACGACTCGACAGCAGGTGCATCGAAATGAGCAGGCAGACGCCGCAATTTGCTGTCAAGCCAGCAAACAAGGACTCGCCGCCTGAGCGCGAGGTTTCCGCGGCGACCTACGGCGCGGCGGCCGACGCCCTGGCCGAGCTGCGCGGGCTGATGGACCAGGTCAAGAACGCACTCAACGTGAAGGCAGAGGACCGATGAGCCAGACGACGGGGACCACCGAGGGACGCCGGCTCAACCCGGCCCGGGCCGAGCAACTGGTCCGCGCCGACGAGCGCGCCCGCATCCACCGGCCCGACCTCGTGTGGCCGAGCCTCGGGTCGCGCGAGGTGATCGAGGTCGTGCACGCCGCGCTGGCCCACCTCCCCGCGGGCCACCTGGTCGCCGACGTCGCCCGCCGGTCCTGCGGTGTGGGCCATCCCGTCGTGCCCGCGGGGATCGCGTGCGCGGTCTGCTGGGAGGCCGCTATCCGTGCGGACGAGCGTTTCGTGCACCTGTTCGACCTGACCGACCCCGATGACCGAGACCTGGCCCCGAAGCCGGACTACGTCGACGAGGTGGCGGTCGAGCAGTTCATCGACGGGACCGACGTCGCGATCACCCCCGCGGAGTGGATCGAGGTGGTCGCGCGGCTGCGTGCCACCGGCAGCGACGACGCCACGATCGTCGCCCGGCTCGCGGCCGTCGAGCAGCCCGCCGAGACCGTCACCCGCCTGCTCGACGCGACGCCGGGGCTCGCCGGTGCATGGGCGGAACAGCACGGGATGCCACAGAACGAGGGCCTCGTCGCCCTGCTCGACGGCGCCGCCTGAGCCCCCTCTAGAGGCACCACATTCCGCGGCGTCACCCCCCGTGAACAGCATAAATAGCTAGTAAACAAGCAAACTAGGAAAACGTAGATTGCGAAGGGAGGCTGTCGGGATGACCGAGACCCGGTGGACCGACGAGCTGGACCCCGTACTCATGGACAAGGCCACCGCACCGGCACCTCGCGGGAGTGAGGTCGTGCCGCTGCGCGGCCTCGGCGTCGAGCTGGACGTGACCGCACGCGCCGGGCTCGTGCGCCTCGCCACGTCACCGCCGGTGCAGCGAGCCGCCACCGTGACGCGCACGGTCGCTCGCCACGTCGGTCGGGCAGCCACGGTCGCGGGTCGGCGCGTCGCCACGGTCACCGTCACCGCCCCTGCCCCGGGGGTCAGCCGGGCCGTCGGGGGTTTCCTGCTCGGGCGCCCGATGGTCGGCACCGAGCGCACCGACGCGACGTTCTGGCGGGACGGCCGTCGCCAGGACCACAGCGTCGCGGGGGAGTCGGCCGGCTGGTCCTACAGGGCCCGATGGAAGCGCGGAGCGGCGCGGCTCGGAGTCCTGCTGATCCTGTGGGCGGTCGCGTACAAGCTCGCGCCGGTCGCGACGGTCCGCGTGTCCGGGCTGCTGGCCGTTCTCGGGCTCGTCTGGGGCGCCTGGGGCCTGCGCTGCTGGCACCGGGCCCGGATGCACCAGGACGGCGTCCTGGGCCCGCTGCACGCCGCTCTGGCACCCGCTGTGGGCCAGACCGAGACCCGCCCGGAGCGGTGGCTGCACGTCCCGGAGGACTACCGCTCGAACCCAGGGACCGAGATCCGGATCGACCTGCCGGTGGAGTTCTCCGGGGTCGACAAGGGCACCCAGCTGGTCACCGGGATCGTGAAGGCCAAACTCGGGCTCGATGGCGGAACCACATCGACGTTCCATCTGACGGGCAAGGAGCCCTACGCCATCTTCTGCGAGCCGATCCCGCCGCCGGCGAAGGTCACGCTCGACGACATCATGCCGTTCCTGCTCACGTCTAAGGAGACGGCGCCAATTATCGGTCTGACTGCCGGTCGCAAACCCGTCACAATTGACATCGAAGCCGACTCCCCGCACACCCTGCTTTCCGCCGGATCGGGGGCAGGCAAATCTGTTCTCATCAGGGCTGCACTCGCGCAGGCGCTGGCCAAGGGCGGTTACGGAATCATTCTCGACGTCAAGATGATTTCGCAATCGTGGGCCAAGAACCTTCCGAACTGCGAATATCACCGGACCGCCGAGTCGATCCACGAGGCGCTCATTCGGCTCCGGGTCGAGGTAGACCGTCGCAACAAGCTAGTAAACGAATATGCTGACATCGACGGCAACGTCCCTGAAGACGTGAATATCGGGCCCCGAATCTGGGTCGTTCCCGAGGAAATGAACGCCACTATTACTCTGCTGAAAAAGTATTGGGCAGAGATTCGGGACAAGAGCGATTCGAAGACGTCTCCGGCAGTCGAGGCATTGCAGGACGTTCTTTTCATGGGCCGCCAGATCAAAATTCATGTCGTCACTGCCGCGCAGCTCGCGTCAGCCCGCACGATGGGCGGCCCGGAAGCACGCGAGAATTTCGGGACCCGCTGTCTTGCGCGCTACACACAGAACGCATGGAAGATGCTGTGCCCTGAAATCTGGCCAATGCCGAAGAAGTCGCGTGTTCCTGGGCGATGGCAGATTGTTCGTGGCGGGGAAGCGGTGGACACGCAGGTCGTTTTCATGACCAATCGGGAAGCGCGTGAGCTGGCGCAGCAGGGTCTCCCGATCGGTGAGCGGCGCGAATTCGACGGCCGCCCCGTCCTAGCGTCCCAGCCGTCTCATGATCGACATGACCTGGGACAAGAGGGTGAGACTGTCTCAGCAGGCGCCGCCGCGGCTCCCTCACCTGCGGATTCTCAGAAAATCGAAGATGTCTCAACGGCTGCGAATCTCGTAGGGCTCCGAGAGGCTATTGAGACGGGTATCGTGACCGGAATTAAGATCGCCACACTGCGCAAGGCTCCGCAGCGCGACGTGCATTTTCCGAAACCTCAGGGGGTCCGCGGTACGGAGAATCTCTATGATCCGGAGGAGCTTGGTCGCTGGTCGCGTAATCGACTTGGGCAGGACCGTTCTGAGGGTGATTTCGAATGAGCTTCTCTGAGTTGATAAGGCGGCTGCGTGAGCCGCAGCTCGTCGACCGCCGGCTGACTGTTCGTGAGCGCGGATACTGCTTCGCCTGGGAGGTGTGGGCGTATGCAGCCCTGGGCTCAGTGATCGGGCTGGACGACGCCAACGAGCCGGTGATACTCGACCGGAAAGGTGACAGCTCCGTAGTCCTGGTGCCGAGGTCGGGAGGTCTGGCAGAACGGCCTATCCTGCGCGCTCTCACAGCAATGGATATGGCACACGGCGCCTATGCGATCTGCTTTGGAATCCGACCGATCTGGCCTGATCTCCGAACCCCGCGCAGCGACTATATACACGGCCCGGACGCGATGCTGCTGCATGTCCTGGCTTTGAAGGAGGAAGCGGACCGGCGCTGGACCGCAGGAGTCCCTGGTGAGTATCAGCGAATCTCGGTCACGTTCAGTTTCGAGTTGATTGGGCTGCTCCACGATCACGGCCACTACGCGCCTGCAGCGATCGCGCTGGAATTCCTCACCGATCTTCTCGCGGGCCGATTCGCCGACCTCGGGTTCTCTGCGGCCCTGGTGGTCAGGGAGCTGGCTGGAATTGCGGCATGGTTGCCAGAGCTGGGATCGGTGCCGCGCGTGCTCACAGCCTCGATGCCGCCCGGGTCGCGGGCAGCCTGGTGCCCGGACCTTGCCGACGCCCCGGCGGCGCCGGCCTTCCTGCGCCGCCGACGGCTGGTTTCGCGACGTCTCGGCGCGAGCCATGTCCTCCCGACGGGGCGTGCGCATCTCGTGCACGCCGGCCGGGCGGTTGCGTTCCGAGCGCTCTACCTCGACAACGACGAGACGCGCGCAGCCGCCGCCGGGCGGGTCGGTGACCGATGAGTCGGCTCCTCCTCGCGATCCTCGCGGCTGTCGTCCTGGCGCTGACCGTGACCGGCTGCGCCGCGGCAGCCGCGCCCGCCGCGCCGGCGATCACGGTCACGGCCGCGACGAGCGGCCCGTCGGCCGCGCTCGCCCAGCTCGCGGTGAAGGGTCGCGCGCCGGCCACCGGCTACAGCCGCGCGCAGTTCGGGCCCGCGTGGGTCGACGTCGACCGCGACGGGTGCGACCAGCGCAACGACGTTCTAGCCCGGGACCTGACCGACGTCACGTTCAAGCCAGGGACCCATGACTGCGTGGTGACGACCGGGACGCTCGTCGACCCCTACACGGGCCGCACGATCGAGTTCGTCCGCGGCGCGCGGACCAGCTCGGCGGTGCAGATCGACCACGTGGTGTCCCTGTCGGATGCGTGGCAGACCGGCGCGCAGCAGCTCGACGCCGCGACCCGGGTGCAGCTCGCGAACGACCTGGACAACCTGCTCGCCGTGGACGGCCCGACGAACGAGTCCAAGGGCGACGGCGATGCCGCGACCTGGCTGCCGCCGGCCCGGGGGTTCTGGTGCAGCTACGCCTCCCGTCAGGTGGAGGTCAAGGCCCGCTACCGGCTGTGGGTGACCCCGGCCGAGCACGACGCCCTCGCGCGTGCCCTGGCCGGGTGTCCTGCTCCGTCCCCCGCGGGTCTGGCGGTCGCGTCTGGTTACGGGGGCGCGTCGTGACCACTCGCATCGGTGAAACCTGTGTGCGCCACGGCGCGTCAGCTCGGAATGCGCGATGCGAGTTGGTAGACAGCCCCCATGAAGGAGTCGGCGAAGCGCGCTGCTCGGCCGGGGCCCAAGCCCCGGTGGGGCGAGCGGCAGCAGGTGTCGGTGAAGTGGCCCATCCCGCATCGCGAGGTCTACGAGCGGGAGGCGGCGAAGCTGGGGATCAGCTTCAACGAGTACGTCGTGCGCCAGATGGCGCGGCAGCACGGGTTGCTGGACGACGAGAACGACGGCGGACAGGAGCAGTTGCCCTTGGGCGCCTGAGCGTCGGTTCCTTCCCCGAACATGCGAAAACCCCCCGGTCAATGCTTGGCGGCGTGCCGGGGGGCTCGCGTAGCAGTCACTCCCTCGACAGGAGGTTGCGCGTGTCAGGGTACCCGCGCATTCCCGATTCCGAAATCTGCGACGCGCCACCCGGCACGGCGAACCGTCGGCGTTCGACGTGACGCAGCCCGATGCCGTGGCGGACCGCTCGTCGTTCGTCCGGATCTCTGACGCGCTCGCTGCCGAGGGCCGCGTCGCCACCTCACGCGCCGACCAGGTCTATGCCCGCTGCCCCGCGCACGACGACAGCAACGCTTCGCTGTCGGTGACCTGGCGTATCGACTCCCGCTCCGGTGCCGGCCGCACCTACGTCAAGTGCCACACCGGGTGCGACACCCGCGACGTCCTTGCCGCCCTCGGTGGGATGACGCTCGCCGACCTCTACGACACCCCGCCCGCCCGCCCCAGCGACGCGCGACGCTCCCGCTGGGCTCCCGCTCGCGGCGCCCGCAAGCCTCGCCCGAGCAGCGGCGAGAAGAAGACCGGGAAGGGCAAGGGCCGGCAGCGAGTCGTCGCCGTCTACCCGTACTGCGACGCCGACGGCGCCGTGATCTACGAGGTCACCCGCTGGGAGCCCAAGGAGTTCACCGTCCGCCGGACCGAGCGCGACTCGCGCGGGCGGCGCATCGCTCAGTGGCCCGCCCGCGACCGCCGCGTCCTCTACCGGCTCCCCGAGGTCACCGCCGCCGTGCGCGAGGGCCGGCACGTCTTCGTCACCGAGGGCGAGAAGGACGCCGACGCGCTCGCCGCGGTCGGCGTCGTCGCGACCTGCAACGCCGGTGGTGCCGCCGCCGACGGAGCCCAACAGGACCGCTGGCTCCCGCAGTACACCGCAGCCCTGACCGGAGCGCGGGTGGTGATCGTCTGCGACAACGACGACCCCGGCCGCCAGCACGCGGCCCATCTGCACAGCCAGCTCGCCGACGTCGCCGAGTCGGTGACCGTCGTGCGCTCCCCGTTCGCGAAGGACGCTGCTGATCACCTCGCCGCCGGCCACGGCCTCGACGAGTTCGAGGAAGTCGACCCGACCACCCTCGACGACGCCGCCGCCTCCGACGAGCCCCCCGCCGACGAGGTGCAGACCTCCCCGTCCTCGACGAGCACCGCGCCCGCGGCCCCGGCTCCCGCCGTCGCGCCGGTCACCCCACCCGCCGACGCCGACCTCGAGGAAACGGCCCCGGTCAACCTGAGCCAGGAGCGCCGCCGCCGCCGGTCGAGCCGCGACGGCATCACGACCCCGCCCTCGTTCCCCGTCAACGTCACCTTCGGGCTGGGCTACGCCTACTCCATCGGCGACCCGGCCGACGACCACGAGCGCGGCATCTACGAGCGCAAGCGCGACTCCGCCGGAGAGACCTACTGGCTGCGCCGCGCCGGCCTGCCGTTCGCGCACGCCCGCATCGTGCGCCGCGACGGCACCCGCCGCCGGATCGGCACCGAGCTGCTGCTCAGCCTCGACGAGCACGGGGACCGCGTGGTCGTCACCGACGACGAGCTCGCCGACGGCCGGTGGGCGGTCAAGCTCGGCGCCAACCTCTCCTCGGACCGCAACATCATCACCGCCGCGGCGACCGCCATCCGCGACCTGGCACACCGGTTCGCCCCCGAGCAGGAAGCCACCCCGCGCCCGCAGGCGCACACCGAGACCGGCCATGTCGACATCCCGGTCGCCGAGTGCATGCCCAACGGCTACCTGTCCGCGCCCCCGCGGATCGTCGAGCAGCAGCGTCGCGAGGTCATGCGCGAGGTCGTAGCGCTCGTCGCCCGGCACGCCAAGATGGCGCTGACGATGGGCGCCAGCGCCGGTGCACCGTACGTCGGCCCGCTACGCCGCCAGTCGCACTGGTGGGACCTCTACGGCGACTCCCGCAAGGGCAAGTCCACGACGCAGGCCGTCGCGGCCTCGCTGTGGGGCGACCCGCGCATCGGCGACGGGATCGTCATGGGCTGGGACGCGACCAGCATCGGCACCGGCCGCTTCCTCGGGCAGCTCGGCATCCTGCCGCCGTTCTTCGACGAGCGCGGCCTGGCCTCGTTCGACAAGCCCCGATGGGGCGAGATGATCTACAGCACCTGCCAGGGCTCGTCCCGGTTGAAGGCCGAGAGCGACACCGCGCAGGGCACCGTCAAGTCCGTCCCGTGGTTCGGCGTGCTGTTCTCCACCGGCAACGACCGGCTTACCGACGGCATCGCCGCGGGCCGCTTCGCGGGCATCCCGGCCCGCGTCGTCGAGCTGGCCGCCCCGTTCACCGAGAACCACACCGAGGCCAAGGCCCTCGTCGAGCTGGCCGGCCAGTCCTACGGCTGGCTGGGCCCCGCGATCCTGGCCGCCAACACCGTCCACGACGTCGCCGAGCTGGTCGCGCGCGCCGAGCACCTCGTCGGCGTCCCGGAGGCCGGCGGGGTTCCCGGCACCATCGCTGAGCACCTGCACATGGCCGTGGCCGGCGCGATGATGATCGACGCCGAGCTGGGCACCGGCGCCGAACTGACCAACGCCGCCGTGACCGCGGCCCGCGAGCACCTCGACGCCAACGCCCACGAACCCAAGCACGACGCCGACCGGATGATCGAGGCTCTCGCCGAGTCGATGACCGCGCGCCGCTCGGCGTGGCCGACGATGGCCGAGTACATCGAGCTGGGCTCGCCGCGGCCGACCTGGAACCCCGACGCCCCCGCCGACGGCCGCCGCCCCGCGCTCCCGCAGCACGGCTTTGACCAGCAGATCAACGGCATCGTGAGTGACGACGAACGGTGGCTGTATGTGTTCCCGAGCGTGTGGCGCGCGATCGCCGATGATCTCGGTGTCGACAGCGCGGTGGCGTGCCGGAAGTTGCACGAGCGCGGGCACCTGCACGTCTCCGAGGCCCGCAAGCGGGCCGGTGAGTGGCAGGCAGGCCCGCGGGTGAACGGCCGCGTCACCCGGGTCTACCAGCTGTCCCTGTTCGCGTTCGACCTCGACGACGACCAGGCCGCCGACGACATGCAGCCGCTCGACACCCCGCCCACCGACACCACCTCGACCGACGAGCACGGCGACGGGCAGCAAATCGACGACCAGGACCCCGCCGAGGGCCAGGACGCCGTGCAGCGCAGCATCCCCGAGCTGCAGGCCGTCCCCGACAGCCCGAGCACCTGCACGGCCTGCTCGTCGCCCGGAGCCTGGTGCGGCCTCGGTGCCGTCGCCGAGGACGAGGAACCGTGCGTGCACTGCGGTGCCGGCACCCGCGTCCGAGCGGCCTGCGGCCAGCCCCGGCACGCCGACTGCACCCGACCGCCCGCCGTCGACGACGAGGACCACGACCCGACCCCGCCGGCCACCGCCCCCACGCCCTCGACCCCACCCTCAGCGCAGCGTCCGGCGCCCCGGCCCTCTTCCCCGCGGGCCTCGGCTCGGAAGGGCCGTCAGAGCGCCGCCCTCGACCAGGCCCGTGCAGAGCTGGCCAAGGGCGCCGACGACGGCGCCCTACGCCTCCTGGCGGACCTGGAAGGCCCCTTCGCGCCCCTACGCCGCGGAGGACCCGAGAACCGGCTCCGACAGCCCCGCTGGCGCCCGGAACACCCCGGCATGACCTGGGCGGCCCACATCATCAGCTCCTGGGGTTGGTCGCGCCGCTACAAGGGCGACACGGTCACCCTCGACCGCTCTGGCGCGTTTGTCGCCGCCGCGTCGAGCGTCCAGGTCGCCCACGGCGAACTGGAGCACACCGGCCCGCTCGACGAATTCGACGGCCGCCCCGGCTACTACCAGGTCCAGGTCCACCCCTGGCACTTCAGCAAGGAGGCCCCGCATCCGCTCCACGGCGCGCATCGCCGCGAGACGGCGTGGGTCCCGGCCCCGACCGTCGCGCTGCTCGTCGACCTGCACGAGGAGGACCGCTGGGCCGACGTCACGATCCTCGACAGCTACACCGCCGAGGGTGCCCGGCTGTCCAAGTGGACCGAGCACGTCAACCAGCTTCGCCGCGAGGCCATCACCACCTACGGCCGCGACTCCGAGCAGTACGCGATGGTCAAGGAAGCCTTCGGGATGGCGCTCTCCCTTATGCTCGGCTCGCCCCGCGATAGCGGCACCGGCCGTGTCTGGCGTTGCGCCGCACAGCGTCCCGACTGGACCCACACCATCCAGGCGCAGGCCAGCGCGACGATCTACCGCTGGGCCGACGCCTGCCGCCAACAGGTCCCAGCCGGCCTCGGGCCGGTCGCGCTCCGCAACGTCGACGAACTGGTCATCCCCGCCGAAGCCCTCGACATCGTCACCAGCACCGAGCGCCCCGGCGGCCTGCCGCCCATGAAGATCGACCCCGACGGAATCAAGCTCGGCACATTCAAGGTGAAGAACGCGACCGGAAACGGTGAAGCCTGATGCCGAGCACCTCACGCACAGACACCGGTGACGGCGAGCCCTACACTTCTGCCGACGAAGCCGCCATCGAAGCAGCAATTGACGATGCGTGGGCAGAGTACGAAAGTGAAATGCGGCCAGGTGAGGAATTGGACCCTGACGAAGGACCCGCAACCCTGACCGTCGACGCTCAAGTGGAATGGGCTGGCTCGATCCAGCACTCCAACGGCGGTGTTAGGTCTGTCCGGCTCGACTTGGGTTCTGAACGGACAGGCGCCCTTCGCAGGGACATGGAACGTGCTCGCCAAGCCCGGGAACGGGCTGAGCGCACCGGCCCTGCAGTGTCGCGTACGGCCAAGGGCTGGCACGCCCAAATCCGCGAGCTCACCGGTGCCAAGCGCGGATCCGACGCCGCGGATCGAGCCGGCCTCAATCCCAGCGCACGGACTCTGCAAGCCTGGCTCTCCGAAGATCGGGCGCCGAGCAAGGCGAATCAGGAGCGGATAGCGCAGGCGTACGAGAACCTACGAAACGATCGGCGGGACCGTGCCCAATCGGCTTCGCGAGAAGCAAACCACCGGCTCACGGAAAATCTCACTGCACAAATTCGTGACCGTTTTGGAGCGACCGTACGATTCCGCGATATCCGCCGTATGAGGTTTGACGACTAACCAGTCGGACTGCTGCCGGACTCTCGTAGGGCCTCGTAGTGTCACTGAGACGCCTGGCAGGGCTGGGGCAGCTTGGTCATGACGTCCGGCGATCCAGGCGCGCCGACGGGCGCTGGAGTCGGGACGGCCCCGAAGAACTGTCGGGGCCGCGTGGCAGCATTGCGATCCGTGAGCCTGCCCCTCGACTCCTCCCGTGTGTACTTGCACGAGCGTGACTTGATCGATCTCGTCGAAGCGATCGCCAAGACTGATCCGAACAATGAGAGCACATGGATCGAGTGGAAGTCTCACCTCGATCTGAGCGACAAGAGCGGTCACTGGCACATGGCTAAGCACATGCTGGGCTTCGCCAACCGCACTGTGTCAGCCGCCCGGGCGCATTGCATCGGCAACGCCTACCTTGTCGTCGGCGTCGAGCCCGAGAACGTGGGTGGTATCGCACCGGTCGATCATGCGTACTTGACGCCCAAGCTCACTCGCTATGTCGGGTCTGAGCTGCGCTGGCACGCAACTTACGTTCCGGTCGGGGGCAAGTCGGTTCTCGTCGTGCGTGTTGATCCACCGAAGTACGGCGACCCCATCTATCCGCTGCGAGCGCAGCTCGACAACCATCCGAAGGGCAAGATCTTCGTCCGTCGTCCCGGTGCGACCGAGGGCGCCGACGACTTCGAGATCGACCAGCTTGTCCAACGAGTGCGCTCGGGTGAAGGCGGTCTAGAGATTTCAGTAGAGCCGGCTGCGGCGACGATCGAGCGCATGCCGGACCTCCCGGACTTTGATGATTGGGTCGAGGCGGAGCGCAGAGCGACGTTGGCGAGGCCTCGTGCTGACGCTACGCCGACAAGGGGACGGCTCACTGATTTCCGGATCGACTCGGCCATGGTCGGCAGGACGATGGGCGAACCTGACGACCGGAGTCAGGAGGACTACGAACAGGAGGTCGAGAACTACCTTAGGGAGTACAAAGAGGCGCTCGCCCAGCGTTTCTCCTGGCGCCTATGGCGCCACAAGCCAATGAAGCTTTCTCTGGCGATCACGAATCTCACCGAGATGAACTTCTCTTCGATCGAGGTGAAGATTCACGTTCCTAGCGATGTTTCGGAATGGCCCGAGGAGCTGGAAGACTTGGTATGGGGTAATGAGTTGCCCATGCCAAGACGACCAGCGCCGCTTGGTACCCGGAAGGTGAGCTCCTGGCGGACTGGTATCCCCGTGCCCTCGTACCTGGACTTGCCGGTAACCACCCAGCCCCCCTATGCACCGCGAGCACTGAGACGTGGCCCGAGCTATCGAGTTCGCAACTCGGGGTCTGTCGATATCGATTACACCGACATTGACTTACGACCCGAAGAATGCCTTGAACTCGACCCGATCGAGTTGCTTGTCAAGGTTCCGGAGGGCACCGTCTTGCAGTGCGATTGGTCCGCCACGGCCGGCAACGTGAACCGTCGTCTGACAGGACGTTTTGCCCTGCAAGTGGTTTCGTCCAGCATGGATCTGAGCAGCCTTGAGGACGACGTATCCGACGATGGAGAAAAGTAGCCTGCGCGGGGGACTTAAGTTTCAGTCTTGCAGTTTCTCAACAGATAGAAATTGGCAAAGACACTGAACCAGCAGCAATGCTAAGCTAAGAACAATAAAAACTGTTATACTATCTTATACATTTATTTTTTTATTAGTAAACAGGCCGCTTCACCAGGTCTGATGAGAAGTTTGCGGCGGCGCAGCCGTCGCCCGCCGGGCG
>NZ_BPRG01000010.1:0-80080 GCF_036984265.1 Pseudonocardia sp. D17
ACCACGCCTACAACTGACCTCCCACGACGAGCGCCCCGGACCCACGCAGGGTCCGGGGCGCTCGTCCGTCGGGGGCCGGGCCCCGTCGCGCAGACGTCGGGGAGGCGTCAGTCGAACGGGCCGTCGAGCAGGCCGCTCGCCGGGCCCTCGAGCCAGTTGAACGACGGGGCCGGGACCTCGGACTCGGTACCGTCGGCGCCGGTCGGGCCGTTGCCGTTCGCCGCGTCGACGAACGAGTCGGCGGCTGCCCCGCCCGTCGCGCCGACGGCGCTGAGGGCCTGGGACGCGTCGCTCGGGGGCTGCTCGTCGGCGAATGCGGTGCCGGCGGGCAGTACCACGCCGCCGAGCGCCAGCGCGGCGATGATCGCCTTCTTCACGGGGTGCCTCACATGTTCTCCGCGCCGGCCTTGATGGCCTCACGGATGCGGTTGTAGGTGCCGCAACGGCAGATGTTGCGGATCTCCTCGATGGCGTCGTCGTCGACGTCGCGGCCCTCGGCCTTGCACTGGTTGACCTTGGCGACCGCCGCCATGATCTGGCCCGGCTGGCAGTACCCGCACTGGGGGACGTCGCGGTCGATCCAGGCCTCCTGCATCGGGTGCAGCGTGTCCCCGTCGGCGAGACCCTCGATCGTCGTGACCTCGTCGTCGGCCGAGATCGCGCCGACCGGCACCGAGCAGGGGTTGAAGGCCTTGCCGTTGATGTGGCTGGTACAGGCCTTGCAGACGTTGATCCCGCAGCCGTACTTCGGCCCGGTCACCCCGAGGATGTCGCGGATGACCCAGAGCAGCCGGACGTCGTCCTCGACGTCGACCGTGACGCGCTCGCCGTTGAGCGTGAAGGTGTGCGTGGACATTGCGCTCCCGGTCGGGTCAGTAGGTGTGGTCGAGGCCGTCGGTCGGCGACTCGGGGATCGGCGGGACCGTCGGCTTGGGCTCGAACGGGAACGGGTCCTTGTGGTTGATCGGGAAGTACTCCGGCACCGTCCCGGTCGCCCGCGCGTAGGCGTTCGCGATCGCGCCGCACGTGGCCGCCAGCCCGAACTCACCCGCGCCGCCGGGCTCGTCGGCCTCGGAGTCCAGGATGATGATGTCGAGGTCCGGCGGGGTGTTCCACTGCCGCGTGTAGAAGTAGTTGTCCCAGCTGGCCTCGACGAAGTGTCCGTCGTCGAGGTGCAGGCTGGAGGTGAGGATCAGCGCGAGGGCGTCGTTGATGCCGCCCATCATCTGCGCCTCGAGGCCCTTGGGGTTGATCACGAGACCGACGTCGACGGCGAAGGTCACCTTCGTGACGCGAGGCCCGGTCACGCCCTCGCGGATCGGCCGGTTCACCGTGTCGGGCCGGCAGTCGATCTCGACGAGCGCGGCCGTCACGCCCTTGTACTCGGTGTGGATGCCGAGCCCCTGCGCCGTGCCCTTCGGCATCGACCGGCCCCACCGGCCCTTCTTGGCGACGGCGTCGAGCGCCGCCCGAAGCCGGTCGGTCTTGAGGAAGCCGCGCCGGAACTCGTAGGGGTCCTTGCCCATCGCGTCGGCGATCTGGTCGACCATGACCTCGCGGGCGGTGGCCACGTTAGGGGAGTAGATGTTGCGCATCGAGGTCGTGTTGAACCGCATGTCGACCTCGTTGAGGAACCGCGTCGACACCCCGAACTCGTACGGCGTCACCTGCGTGAGCTCGAAGATGCTCTCCGAGAGCGTCAGGTTCCCCAGCGGGGCCTTGACCGCGGCGGCCGACACGGGTTCGCCCAGACCGGGGTTGATCTGCGTCGCGACGCTCGTGTGCCGCTGCTCGTAGCTGACCACCGAGTCGCCGTTGATCTGCGCCCGGACCCGGCCCGTCGACATCGGGTGCACGCGGCCCTGGCGGGAGTCGTCGGCGCGGGTCCACATGAGCTTCACGGGCTTGCCGAACGCCTTGGAGCACTCGGCCGCCTCGAGCGCGGCGTCGTAGAACAGCTTGCGGCCGAACGACCCGCCGCCCTGCGTCACGTGCATCGTCACGGCGCCGACCGGCAGCCCGCAGATCTTGGCGACGTCACCCTGCGCGGCGATCGGGTTCTTCATCGGGCCCCAGAGCTCGGCCCGGTCCTTGCGGACGTCGGCGATGCAGCAGTTCGTCTCCAGCGAGCTGCTGCTCGCGAAGTAGAACGTGAAGGAGCGGTCGATAGTCCGGCCGACGCCTGCCGGCACGGCCATCGGCAGCTCCGCCGCCTTGACCCGCTTCAGGACCGAGTCGTCGTTCTCGCCCGCGACGGTCCCCCGCTTCCAGCTCACCTTCAGCGCGTTGACGGCGTCGATGGCCTGGCCGAAGGTGCGTGCCCGGACGGCGACGCCCGTCGACACCGGCTCGACGTCGGTGACGCCCGGCATCGAGCGGACGTCGTCGATGTTGTCGACATCGCCGGGCGTGCCGTTGAGGTCCGGCGCGCGGCAGATGACGGTCGGGAGCGCGTCGGGGATCTGCAGGTCGGTCGCGAAGACCTTCCGTCCGGTGACGATGTCGCGCGCGTCGGTCTTGTTCTGCGCCTTGCCGATGACCGTGAACGACTCGCGTGCCTTGAGGACCACCTCGACCTGCTGCGTCGTCGAGCTGGCGGCCTTCTCGGCGAGCGCCGAGAACGGGATCGACCGGCCGCCGGAGCCGAGGACCAGCCCCTTGCGCGCGGTGACGGTCCGAACGTCCTGCGCGAGCAGCTGGGCGCCGGCCTCCAGGAGCCGGCCCTTGGCCAGCGCCGCCGCGACCCGGATCGGCGTGTACGTCGTGAAGGTGGTGCTGGACCCGCCGGTGATCTGGTTGAACAGCAGCTCGGGACGGGCGTCGGCCAGGGTGACCTGCACCTGGTCGACGTCGAGGTCCATCTCCTCCGCGATGATCATCTGGGTCGACGTGATGATGCCCTGCCCGTTGTCCGAGCGGGGCAGCGCGAAGGAGACGGTGCCGTCCTTGTTGACCTCGACGCGGATCAGGTTCGCGGTCGGGCGTGCGGCGTCGCGGAGGGCGTCGAGGAGGTCGTAGGCCTCCGGCGTCTGCGGCGGGGAGGGGATCGTCGCGAACGCCTCGGAGGCACCGAACACCTGCTCCCTGGCGAGCTCGGCGGCGACGACGAGCGTGGGGGCGGCGATCAGGTAGCCGAGGAACTTCCGCCGTCCGACCGACCGGTGCAGTCCGGTCTCCTTGGGCGGTGACGCGAGTCTGTGGTGGGCCATGCGTGTCCTCTGCTCTGGGGACGACCCGGTCGAGGGGGGGTGACCGGGTACGAGCCCGACAACGAGGACGGGATTCGACGGTGACGTGACGGATCGCCACCGAAATGTTGGTTACTCAGCGGTACACGCAGCACATCCGCGGGTCAGGCCCTACGTTTGCATCCGCAAGATGTCTCGGCCAGAGGACAACCGCGGGCCCAAGTCCACCCGACCGAGTGAGCTGTGAGCGGATCAGCGGCGGAACGAACCGGCCCGGTGCGTCTCCGGGATGCGGGACGTGCCGAAGAGCTTCTCGCGGAACGTGCCCGGCGTGTACTCGGTCTTGTAGCGACCGCGCTCCTGCAGGACCGGGATGACCATGTCGATGAAGTTCTCGTACGTCTCGTGCGCGACGATGCGCGCGATGTTGAAGCCGTCGAGGTCGGTCTCGTCGGTCCAGCGGATGAGCTCGTCGGCGATCTGCGTCGGACTGCCGATGAGCGCCATGTTGGTGCCGCACAAGGCTTTTTCCTCGAGGACCTGGCGGACCGTCCACTTGTTGCCGCGGGTGAACATCTCCAGTGCGGAGCGGTTGGAGTCGTTCTCCTCGTACTCGATCGGCTTGTCGACGGGATACTCCGACAGGTCGATGCCCATGAGTCCCGACATCGTCGAGATCAGGCCCTCGAACGACGAGTACTTCAGGTAGTCGTTGTAGCGGGCGCGGGCGAGCTCCTCGGTCTCGTCGACGAACACCGAGACGCCGGCGAAGAACTTGACCGAGTCGCGCGGGCGGCCGGTGGCCTCCAGCTCCTTGGTCATCACGGCGATCTTGTCGCGGACGATGTCGATCGTCGTGCCGTTGAGGTAGATGCCCTCGGCGTGGGTGGCGGCGAACTGCCGGCCGCGCGTGGAGCCACCGGCCTGGAACAGGACCGGCGTGCGCTGCGGCGACGGCTCGACGGCGTGGATCGCGCTGAAGCGGTGGAACTCTCCGTCGAAGTCGATGCGGCGGATCCTCGACGGGTCGGCGTAGACGCGGGTGGCCTTGTCCTTGGGCAGCGAGCCCTCGCCCCAGGACTCCTCCCACAGCCGGTAGACGCCGTCGCAGAACTCGTCGGCCATGTCGTAGCGGCGATCGTGCGGGATCAATCCGTCGAGACCCATCGCGCGGGCGCCGCTGCCCAGGTAGCTGGTGACGATGTTCCAGCCCAGCCGGCCCTCGAGCAGGTGGTCGAGCGTGGAGAGCCGGCGCGCGAACTGGTACGGGCGCTCGTAGGTGGCACTGCCCGTCATGGTGAAGCAGAGGTTCTCGGTGACGGCGGCCATGCCGGGGAGCAGGACAGCGGGGTCGACGCTCGGGGCCTGCGAGCCGTTGCGCAGCGCGCCGTCGGCGTTGCCGCGGTAGACGTCGGGCATGCCGTAGACGTCGGCGATGAAGAGGTTGTCGAACAGGCCGCGCTCCAACAGCTGCGCGTACTCGGCCCAGTACCGGATCGACGTGTAGTCGACCGCCTTGTCGCGCGGGTGGGCCCACAGCCCGAACGACTGGAAGCTCGGGTTGCCCTGCTCGAGCGCGTTGAAGCGGATCTCCTTGGCGCGGCCTGCGGACACGCCTCCTCCTTCTCCGGCCGCGTCGTCGTCGGCCCCTCGATCGTCCTGTTCGATTCGCCACAATCACGAGTCGCTGAGTGAGCGTAACAACCATCAAGTGAGAATTGGAAGCCGCCGAACCCTGGACGTGACCGACGGCCCGGGGGAATGATCGGGCCGGTACCCGCCGGACGGATCGAGGACGACCGCCATGTTCGTGTGCCTGCTGACGTACCACCGCGAGATCGACCGGGACGGCCCGCTCTTCGCTGCCCACAAGTCCTTCGTGCAGGAGAACGTCGACGCGCACCGGTTCCTGTTCTCCGGTCCGCGCATCGGCGCGCCCGGTGGCGTGATCGTGGCCCACGGACAGGACGAGGCCGCTGCCCGCACGATCTTCGACGGCGACCCGTTCGTCGTCGACGGCACCGCCACCTACGAGCTGGTCCAGTTCACGGCCGGTCTCGCAGACCCGGCGCTGAACCTGGAGGTGCCGGCGTGAGCCGCAGCGACGTCCTGCTGGTGTGCAGCCAGTTCGGTTGCACGCTGGACTTCTTCGATGCCGCGACACTGGAGAAGCTCGAGACGGTCGAGGGCCTCGTCGCCCAGCCGCACGAGATGGCCTTCGACGCCGGCCGCCGACTCGCCTATCTCGCCCACACCTACCGGGCCGGCGCGTACAACGAGGGCAAGCCGAAGGCGCACGAGATCTCGGTGATCGACGTCGACGCACGCAAGGTCGTCGACATCATCGACATCAGCCCGTACGAGGCGCCCCACGACGTCGAGTTCGACCCGGCGGCCGACCTCATCTACACCGGCGTCGAGACCGGTGACGGCGGCAACGGCATCGTCGTGCTCGACCCCGCGAGCCGGCAGGTCGTCGCCAACATCCCGCTGCAGGCCCGCAACGCGCACTGGATGGCGATCACGCCGGACGGGTCGAAGGCCTATGTGGCGCACAAGGAAGCGCCGGTCATCTCGGTCGCCGACCTGCGGGAACGTCGTCAGCTCACCGAGATCGCCTCGCCCGGCGGCGCGGAGGAGATCGACTGCTCCCCCGACGGCCGGTTCGCGTTCGTCGCCACGCCGATGATGAGCCTGGTCATCAACGTCTCGCAGGGCCAGCTCAACAAGGCCACCCCGCCGCCCGGCACCCCGACCCCGCGGCTGCTGAAGATCGACACCGCGACCGACGAGGTCGTCGGCCGGCTCGACTTCGACGAGTACGTGTCCGCGCTGCGGGTGGCGCCGGACGGGCGCGTCGTCGTCACCGAGTTCCTGTTCCCCTCCCCCGACAGCCCGCCGGGGCCGGTCAGCGGCCGGCTCAACGTCGTCGATCCGGACTCGATGACACTGCTCGCGGCGGTCGAGGTCGACGAGCTGCCGTTCACCACGCGGTTCTCCGCCGACGGGAACACGGCGTTCGTCGCCAACCTCAAGACCGGCTCGGTGAGCGTCGTCGACCTGACGACGTACGAGGTCGTCGCGACGCTCGACAACAACATCGGGCCGGGCTTCGGCGGGACGCACGGTATGGCGCTCGTGCCCGCAAAGGCAGAATGACGTGGGCCTTCTCGACCGCACCGACCTCGTCGCCAGCTACTTCACGCTGACCGGCGAACACATGAGCAAGCCACCGCGACACTCGTTGCGCGACAGAGCCCGCGCCGCCGAGGCGGCCGGTTTCACCGGTCTCGCGCTCGCGCCCGCCGAGGTGGTCGCGGCGGGGATCGACGCCGTCGTCGCCGCCCTCGGCGGTTTCCCCGCGCCGGAGATCGAGCCGCTCAAGGGCTGGGACTCCGGCGGCCGTGACGACGAGGAGGCCGTCTTCGCGCTGGCCGACGCGCTCGGCTGCCGCCAGGTGACGACGATCCAGCTCGTCGGTGTGGAAGAACCTCGGCTCGCGGAGCGCTTCGCCGGCATGTGCGCGCGGGCCGCCGAGCACGGGCTGACCGTCGGCTTCGAGCCGCGCGCCAACTCGCCGGTGTCGACACCCGCGGCCGCCGCCGCCCTGATCACGGCGTCGGGTGCGTCGAACGCCGGGATCGTGCTCGACGCCTACCACGTGCACCGAGCGGGCGTCGGCCCGGAAGACCTCGAGCCCTACGCCCACCTGGTGGTGTCGGTGCAGCTCAACGACATGCACGCCACGCCACGGCCCGATCCGGTCGAGGACGCTCTGGAGTTCCGCCTCACTCCCGGGGACGGGGTGATCGACCTGCACAGCTGGCTGATCGAGCTCGACCGCCTGGGCATCGACGCGCCGCTCGCGGTGGAGGTGCTGTCGCGCGACCACAACGCGCTGCCGCTCTCCGAGGCGGCCGGCCGGGCCGCCGCGGGTGGGCGGGCCGCACTCGCCGGTTAGGACGGCTCCCGCACCCACGGCTCGATCCGGCGCGCCGCCTCCTCGAGGTCGGGCAGGATCTTCTCGACGACCTCGGTCGGCATCCGCGTCGTCGGGCCGGAGAGGGTCACGGCCGCGACGATCCGCCCACCCACCCGGACCGGCGCCGCGACCCCGGTGACGCCGGAGATCAGCCCGTCGGCCTGCACGGCCCAGCCGTTCTCGGCGGCCTCGCGCAGCCGGCCCAACAGCTCGACCCGCGACGAGGTCGCCCGCGCCCGGTCGATCAGCGCGGTCTGCTCGGCGGCGGACAGCTCGGCCATGAGGACGTGTCCGGTGGCGGTGCCCACCAGTGGGATCGCGTCGCCGACCGGCACGACCCGGCGCAGCTCGTGGCGGCTGTCGACCGACGCGATGCACACGCGGGTGTCGTCACGACGAACGTGCAGCGACGCCGTCTCGCCCGTCCGGTCGCGCAGCTCGGCGAGCACCCGGTGGATCGTGGCCATCGCGTCGCCGCCCTCCCGGGCGTCGCGGACCAGCTTGAACATGCGCGACCCGAGCAGATACGAGCCGTCGTCCAGACGGTCGAGCATCTGCTCCTCGGCGAGATCACGCATGATCCGCGAGACCGTCGAGATGGAGAGCTCGGTCTCGGCGCTGACCCGGGCCGCGGTGGCGGGCCCGCGGGATGCGGCGACGGCCTCGAGGATCGCGACCACCCGCTGCATCGAGCGCACCGCCACTCCCCTTCCGATCACGTGCGAGCCTACTGGCCGACCTGGCCTTGACTGACGTCCGACTCGTTCCTACCGTGTTTCCATCTGGCAAGCGTAGTTCTCATCCAGTGAGCGTGGGAACTAGGAGCGGGGGACTCGTGGCAGGACGCGCACTGGACGGCGTGACGGTCGTCGACCTGACCCAGATCGTCAGCGGCGCCGTGACGAGCATGATGCTCGCCGACTTCGGCGCCGAGGTGATCAAGGTCGAGCCGATCGGAGGGGAGACCTACCGAAGGGCCGGCTACGAGCTCCATGGCCCCGGCGGCTCCACCAACCTCAACATCCTGCGGTTCACCCGCGGGAAGAAGAGCATCGAGCTGGACCTCAAGTCCAAGCGCGGCAAGGAGATCCTCGCCGAGCTGATCAGCCAGGCCGACGTGCTCGTGGAGAACTTCCGGCCGGGCGTCCTCGCCCGGCTCGGGTTCCCGTGGGAGCGGCTGCAGGAGCTCAACCCGCGACTCGTCTACACGTCGATCAGCGGCTTCGGACACGACGACGTTCTTCCGAGCCCGTACCGGGACCAGCCGGCCTACGCGATCATCGCCGAGGCGATGGCCGGGCTCACCCATCTCGCGGGCGAGAAGGACCGTCCACCGGCCTGGATGGGCTTCGCCATGTCGGACATCTTCTCCGGGACCTGCGCGTTCGCCGGCACGCTCGTCGCGCTGCGCGACCGCGACCGCACCGGCGAGGGCACTCGTGTCGACATCGGGATGTTCGACGCCTCCCTGCTCATGAACGATCTGCCGATGGCCTACCAGGAGCACCTCGGTGAGTCGATGGGTCGTGGCCAGTACGCGCTGCAGTCGCCGTGGGGGCCGTTCGCCACCAGCGACGGATACGTGATCATCGCCGTGCTCAATCCGCGCGAGTGGGCGGCGCTGTGCGCGTGCATCGACCGTCCCGACCTTGTCGACCATCCCGATCTGGTCACCGGGCACATGCGTTCCAAGGCACACGAGTCGATCGTGCGGCCCGCGATCGAGGGATGGACGAGTGTGCGCACGCGCGCCCAGGCCGTCGCGGAGCTGCAGGCCGCGAAGGTGCCCTCGGCCCCGGTGAACACCACGGAGGACCTGCTCGACGACCCGCAGGTCCTCGCTCGCCAGATGCGCCAGGAGACCACGAACCGCGACCTCGGCGTCGTGCGCACGATCGGCAACCCGATCAAGGTGGCCAGCTCGCTCGTCGGCCAGGAGCCCGCCTCGCTGCCCGCGCTCGGGGAGCACACCGACGAGATCATGCGCAGCCGCCTCGGCCTCGACGACACCGAGATCGCCGCGCTCCGCGAGTCGAAGGTGGTCGGCTGATGCCGTTCGCGCACGCCGCCGACCCCCGCGTCACACCCGTCGACGATCCCGAGCCCGAGGTCGCCGAGATGCTCGCCAAGACGATGGGCGACGACCGCGGCGTCCCGCTGGCGATCTTCCGGACGATGGCCCGGCACCCACGATTGATGAAGCGGTTCAACGTCCTCGGCGGTTTCTTCCTCACCCGCGGCGAGCTGCCCGCCCGCGAGCGCGAACTCGTCGTCCTGCGCACGGCGTGGCGGTGCGGCTGCGTCTACGAGTGGGCGCAGCACGTCCTGATCGGCGGGAAGTCGGGCCTGACCGAGAAGGAGATCGCGCGCGTCGCGACCGAGTCGGACGAGTGGTCGCCGCGCGACCTGACGCTCCTCCGCGCCGCCGACGAGGTCCTCGACGCCGTCGACGTCTCCGACGCCACCTGGGCCGCGCTCGGCCACGGCTGGACCGACGTGCAACGCGTCGAGCTGGTCGTGCTCGTCGGGTTCTACCGGATGGCCGCCGGGTTCCTCAACGCCACCGGCGTCGTCAAGGACGCCGACCTGCCCGACTGGCCCCACTCACAGGGGTCGACCTGCGGCCACGCCCCCGACAAGGAGAAACAGCAGTGAGCCTGCGCGAGGTCGCCGTGACCGGCATCGCCACCACCCCGTTCGGCAAGCACCTTGACCGCACCCTCGGCTCGCTCGCCGCCGAGGCCGTCACGGCGGCGCTCGACGACGCCGGTCTGACGCCGGGCGACGTCGGGTCCGCCGTGTTCTCCAACGCAGCCGCCGGTGTGCTGTCGGGGCAGGAGATGATCCGTGGGCAGGTCGCGCTCAAGGGCACCGGGCTCGCCGGCATCCCGATCCTGAACACCGAGAACGCCTGCGCCTCCGGCAGCTCCGCGGCCCACCTGGCCTGGCTGTCCGTCGCGTCCGGGCAGGTCGACGTCGCGATCGCCGTCGGCGCCGAGAAGCTGTTCCACGCCGACAAGCAGCGCTCCTTCGCCGCGATCGAGTCCGGCACCGACCTCTCCCTGAACCGCGACGGCGAGGACGTCGAGGGCGGCTCCGTGATGATGGGCGCCTACGCCGCCGCCGCGCGGGCCTACGCCGCCGCCCACGGCGACATCACCGAGGCGCTCGCCGCGATCGCCGTCAAGAACCGCGGGTTCGCCGCCGACAACCCGCACGCCCAGTTCCGCGCCCCGATCACACGCGACGACGTCGAGGCCAGCCGGCCCGTGGCCGACCCGCTGAAGCTGCTCACCTGCTCCCCGCTGACCGACGGCGCCGCCGCCCTCGTGTTCACCGCCGCCCGTTCCGGCGACCGGGTCCGCGTCGCGGTGTCGACGCTGGTCAGCTACCGCGAGGGCGACTCCGTCGTCGAGCGGGCGTCGGCGCAGGCCTACCGGCGCAGCGGACTCGCGCCGTCGGAGATCGACGTCTTCCAGCTGCACGACGCCTGCGCCTACGCGGAGATGGTCCAGTACGAGCAGATCGGGATCGCCGAGCCCGGCAAGGGTGCCGCCGCCGTGCTGGAAGGCCGGACCGGGCGCGACGGCGACGCGCCCGTCAACACCGACGGCGGGCTGCTCAGCCGCGGCCACGCCCTCGGTGCGACGGGCCTCGCGCAGCTCGCCGAGCTCGGCCGCCAGGTCCGCGGCGAGGCCGGTCCACGGCAGGTCGAGGGCGTCCGGCACGCCCTGTCGGTCAACTCCGGTGGCTGGATGGGCGGGGACTACGCGACGTCCGTCGCGACCCTCCTCGTCGCGGCGTGAGCACCCGCTCGGGCTGAACCGGCCCGTGGGTGGCGTTACCGGCCGTGGCCGGTAACGCCACCCACCGCGGGCACGGCTTCGATCGCCGTGGCGGCGCCGGGGATGGGGGTGACGGCGACGACGTCGAACCCGGCCGACCCCAGCAGGGCCCGCCACTGGCCCTCGGTCCGCTCCGGGGCGGCGTGCGCGACCAGCATGTTCATGTCGGCGCGGGCGAGCAGCCGGTGCTCGGGGACCGCGCGCATGCGGTCGGGCATCAGCCGCTCGACGAGAAGCAGCCGCGCTCCCGGACCGATGGCCCGGCGCACCACGGCGAGGATCTCCGCGGCGCGGTCGTCATCCCAGTCGTGCAGGACGCTCTTGAGGACGTACAGGTCGGCTCCTGTGGGGACCTCCTCGAAGAAGCTCCCGCTCACGATCTCGCAGCGGTCGCGGACGCCCATGCCGTCGAGGTGCCCCGCCGCGGCGTCGACGGCGTGCGGGAGGTCGAACAGGATTCCGGTGCTTCCCGGGTGCGCGCGAAGGATCGTGCCGAGCAGCTCGCCGTAGCCGCCCCCGATGTCGGCGACGCGGCGGTAGCGGCCGAAGTCGTGACCCGCGACGACGGCCCGCGCCGACAGCCGGGTCAGCTCGGCCATGGCCGAGTTGAACGTGGCGGCGCGGCGTGGGTCGTCGCGCAACGGTGCGAAGCCGCCCGCACCGTGGGCGATCTCGCGTCCGCTGCGCCCGGTGCGGACCGCCTCGGGCATCAGGCCCCACTCGTCCCAGACGTCGCGACCCTGGTAGATGGCCCACGACCGGACGGTGCCGTCGACGTCGGCGCGCAACAGCCCGCCCATCGGTGTGAGGGCGAACCCGCCCTCGCCGTCCTCGGTGAGGACGTCGATCGTCACCAGGGCGCGGAGCAGCCGGTGCAGGGAGGCGGCGTGGGCCCCGGTCGCCTCGGCCACGTCGGCCGCCGTCCGCGGCCCGTCGGCGAGCAGGTCCGGCACCCCCAGCTCGGCCGCGGCGCGCAACGCCTGCGGCATCCACGCGCTGTTGACGATCTCGAGGAGCCGTGCGGCGTCGGCTCGGCTGTCGGACACGGTTTCGGACACACTCCACCTCCGGTGCGCGTCGACGCCGCGACGATCCTCGGCAACAGGGCGATCCGGACGCAAGTCCTGGCGCGCGCTGGTGCCGCCGACCCGCCGGGCGCCGGCGGCACCGTCTTCACCCGGACGCACGTAGATAAATGCGTTCCGGATATTCCCGGGAAGATCCGGCAACATCAATTGTGGAGCGACCGGAGGATGGCGGCCAAAGGACCTGACTATCCGTGCACGGATTCCTGTCGTTGGCTGCACGGGGACCCACCGTTCTGTGCAGCAGTCCTCTCACCTGCAGATATGGCAGTCACTTTCGACCGTTTCATCCCTTTGGCGAAGTCTCGGGCTCGATCGGCTCCGCATTGTGGGTGGCCCCGCTCACTGTTATCGTTTTCCCGGCCACATTCACCGGGTCAACGCGCAACGCAATTCGGTCGAGCCGCCGAGCGCACACGTTCCGACCCCGACCCACGGCATTTCCGGACGAAGACCCGGGGAAATGCTCACCGGGCCCCGTTCCGTACAACGACGTCACGGACGAGGAGATCACAGTGCGTGTCCGCAGGAGAACGAGGACGGTCGCGCTCGCCGCGGCGGCCGTCGCGACGGCGCTGGCGCTCGCCGCGTGCGGCAGCTCCCCGACCGCCGAGAAGGCACCCGGCAACGCCGGGCTCGACGTGTCGCACCCGACCGGCGGGGACAAGGAGACCGAGGGCACGCCGACGCCGGGCGGCACGCTGGTCGTCGGGATGTACACCGAGGCGCGGTCGTTCGACCCGACGATCGGCTCCAACCTGATCGCGTCGGCCGTCTACGACTCGCTGCTGCGGATGGACGCGGCGGGCAACCCACAGCCGTTCCTCGCGGAGTCGATGACCACACCGGACCAGGGCACGACCTGGGTGCTGAAGCTGCGACCGAACGTCACGTTCCAGGACGGGACGCCGTTCAACTCGCAGGCGGTGATCTTCAACGTCAACCGGCAGCTCACCAATCCCGCCGCGCTCGGCCACCTCTACACCGAGCCCATCGCGTCGATGGACCCGACCGACGACCTGACGGTGACCTTCCACCTGAAGCGGCCCGTCGGCTCCTTCCCGGTCGACTTCGCACTGCCGTTCTCCTCGGGCAACCTCGGCACGATCGCGTCACCGACGGCGATCCAGAAGGAGGGCGCGAACTACGGGCGCAACCCCGTCGGCGCCGGCCCGTTCCAGTTCGTCGACTGGATCCCGAACAACAAGATCGACGTCAAGCGGTTCCCGAACTACTGGCAGAAGGGCAAGCCGTACCTCGACGCGATCCAGTTCCGGCCGCTGTCGGACACCGACACCCGCTACGCCTCCGTCGTCAACGGCGACATCGACCTCGACATCGGCGGCTTCTTCCAGGAGGTCCAGCGGTCGTCGGCCGACCCGAACCTGCGCACCTACTACGGCCCGGGCGGCGACGGCGAGTTCTTCTACCTCAACATGCACAAGGCGCCGTTCGACGACCCGCGGATGCGGCAGGCCGTGGCGATGGCCATCGACCCGAAGGCGCTCAACGCCACGCAGTACGGCAACGTCGGCTCGCTGGCGACGACGGCGTTCGCGCCCGGCGACCCCAACTACAGCGCCAAGGCCGCCGACGCCTATCCGAAGTACGACCCGGACAAGGCCAAACAGCTCGTCGCCGACTACAAGGCGAGCGGCGGCGACCCCTCGGTGGAGATCGAGGAGGGCACGTCGGCGGTCAACATCCAGTACGGCCAGTTCATGCAGGCCCAGCTGGCGGCCGTCGGCATCGACGCGACGGTCCACACCGACGACATCTCGACACTGATCACCACCGTCGTGCAGGGCGGGCAGTTCCAGATGGTCCAGTGGATCAGCGGACCGTACGAGAACCCGTACCCGTTCATGTTCAACCAGTTCCACACGGGCGGTATCAACAACTACGGGAAGTACTCGAACCCGAAGGTCGACGCGCTGCTCGACGACGCCGTCGGCACGTCCGACCCGGCCGAGCGGGCGAGCGACTACCAGCAGGCGCAGGAGCTGATCAACGCCGACCTGCCCGTGCTGTGGATGGCCCGCGCCGCGAAGGCGGCCATCGCCCGGCCGAACGTGAAGGGGGTCGAGCGCTACCTGTCGAGCGAGCTCTGGTTCGCCGATACGTGGAAGAGCAGCTGACATCCGGCTCGACGAGCGACGCCCCCGTGCGGCCCGTGCCCGCGCGGGGTCGTCGCACGTCCCGGGGTCGTCAGCGCGGTGACGCCGCGACCCGGACCCGCCGGCTCTGGCCGTCGGACAGGAACCCGGCGACCGCCCCGGCCTCCTCGGCGACGGCCGCCCGGTCGGCGCGGGTGAAGCGGCGCAACGGGTTCACGACGACCGTCGACGCCTCGACGGCCCAGGTCGCCGCGACCCGGCCGTCGACCAGGACGACACGCTGCCCCGCGACCGAGAGCCCGCGGTGCGCGTCGTCGACGATCCGGCTGCGGTCGTCGTAGCCGAGGATCGCGTTGTCGAAGGCCGGCAGGAACCGCACGGGGGCCGGGGTGTCGGGATCGGGCCGCGGCGCGTCGGGGAGGTCGAGCAGCTCGCGGCCGCGCTCGTCGTGGAAGGAGACCAGCTCGGCGCGGACGGCCGCGACGGCGGCGGGCAGCCCGGCCAGACCGCACCAGGCCCGCAGGTCGGCCGACGCCGCGGGCCCGTAGGCCGCGAGGTACCGACGGACGAGCCGCTCCCCGACGGGGTCGGTCCCCTCAGGTGCGGGCGGGTCCGGCTCCCGGCCCAGCCACGTGGCGAGCGGGAGGTGCCGCACGCCCGCGGACTCGCGCCAGAGACCGCGCGGGGGCAGCTGCACCATCGGGACCAGCACCGACGCGACGGCCTCGCCCAGGACGCGCGGGCCGGGCCCTGGCCGGCGTCGCGCGAGCGCGCTGCCGATCTCCGACTGCGTCCGCGGCCGCCCGTCGGCGGTCAGCTCCCGGCCGGCCGCGGCGAGCTCGTCGAGGTCGATGCCCTCGAGCTCGCGCCGGTATGCCCCGAGCATCCGTTGGCGCAGCATCGCGTCGTGGCGCGCCCGCCAGCCCAGCGCGTCCTCGGCGGTGACGAGGTGGATGGTGCGGCGCATCAGCGTCGTCCGCACGACGCGCCGGTCCAGGAGCAGCCGGGACAACGTCGCGGGGTCGAAGGCACGCACCCGCGACCACAGCCCGATGTAGGGCTCCTGCGGCTCCTGCGCCTGCAGGCCGCCGAGGTGCGCGACGGCGTCGAGGACCGGCATGTCGGCGCGGTCGAGCAGGAGTTGGCGGGCGAGCGCGGCGCGGTTGAGCGCGCGTGAGGACAGCCTGCCGCCGGAGTCGATCGTGGTCACGACGCGCGCCGCCCGACGGGCGAGAAGGGACGACCCGGCATGATCCGACCGTATCGCCCGGGGCCGACGCGATCATCGGAACCGGGACTCGGCGCGCGCGACGGGCGGTCGTACGTTTGACAAGTCGCCACCCGGTGACCGACGGTGATCGGATGCAGGTCACCACGATGTGGCGCTATCCCGTGAAGTCGATGCTCGGCGAGCAGGTCACGGAGGCGCGGCTGGACGAGGCGGGCGTGTCCCGCGACCGCAGGGTTGCCGTCATCGATCAGGACACCGGCCTCGTCGCCACTGCCAAGCACCCGCGGCTGTGGCGGCACCTGCTGAAGTACACGGCGTCGGTCCGGGGGGACGGCGTCGTGATCACCTCGCCGTCCGGGTGGGCGCTCGACGCGACGGCCGCCGGGGTCGACGAGAAGCTCTCCGCCGAGCTGGGACGCGTGGTGCGCGTCGCGACCGAGCGCCCCGACGGCGCGACCGTGGAACGTCCGGACCCGGAGGACGTCCTCGCCGAGGGCGTCGAGGCGGCCGTGCACGCGGAGACGCTGGAGATCGGGCAGGGCTCCCCCGCGGCGACGTTCGTCGACTACGCGCCGGTGCACCTCATCTCCAGCGCGACGCTCGACGAGATCGGCGTCGAGCACGTCCGGTACCGGCCCAACCTCGTGCTGCAGACCCCGCCGGGGACGCCGCCGTTCGTCGAGAACTCCTGGCTCGGCCGCGAGCTGCGGATCGGCGACGACGTCGTCCTGCGGCTGGTGCTACCGACGCCCCGCTGCTCGGTGCCGACCCTCGAACACGGCGACCTCGGCCGGTCCCCGCAGGCGGTGCGCGCCCTGCTCGCGGCCAACCGCGTCGACGTCCCCGGGTTCGGGACGCTGCCGTGCGCCGGCTGCTACGCCGAGGTGGTCCGGGGCGGCACGATCCGCGTCGGCGACGAGGCCACCCTGGGCTGACCTCCACCGCGGCCCGCCGGGGCCTCAGCGCCGCAGGGCCGTCTCGCGGTCCATGTGCGACAGCTTCTCCGGGTTGCGCACGGCGTAGAGGCCGGTGACGCGGCCGTCGTCGATACGCACCGCGACGACGCTGTCGAGCTCACCATCGAGCCGCACCACCAGCGCGGGACGGCCGTTGGCCTGCACGGGCTCCATCGTGATGCCCCCGGCCACCCGGGCGAGCCCGCCGATGAGCAGCCTGGCCACCTTGTCGGCGCCGACGATCGGCCGCGGCACGGCCTGCTTGATCCCGCCCCCGTCGCCGAGCAGGACGACGTCCGGGGCGAGGAGGTCGAGCAGCCCCTGGAGGTCGCCGGTCTCGACGGCCCGCCGGAACGCCTCGAGTGCGTCGCGGGTCTCCGCCTCGGAGACCACGCTGCGGGGGCGCCGCGCCGCGACGTGGGCCCGCGCCCGGTGGGCGATCTGGCGGGTCGTCGCCGGGGTCCTCCCGACGGCGTCGGCGATCTCGTCGTACTCCAGCCCGAACACCTCGCGGAGCACGAACACCGCGCGCTCGGTGGGGGCGAGCGTCTCCAGGACGAGCAGCATCGCCATCGAGACGCTCTCGGCCAGCTCGACGTCCTCGGCCACGTCGGGGGCGGTGAGCAGCGGCTCCGGCAGCCACGGCCCGACGTAGGACTCCTTGCGACGGCCCATGGTGCGCAGGCGGTTCAGGGCCTGCCGGGTCGTGACCCGCACGAGGTAGGCCCGCTGGTCGTGCACGGTCGCGAGGTCGACCTCGACCCAGCGCAACCACGTCTCCTGCAGGACGTCCTCGGCGTCGGCGGCCGACCCGAGCATCTCGTAGGCGACGGTGAACAGCAGGTTGCGATGCGCGACGAATGCGGCGGTCGCAGCGTCGGGCTCCACGTGGCTCCCCCTCCGGTCGGAGTGGACTGTCGCCCAGGAGACACCGGACCCCACCCTGGTGTGACGTGACGCGTGTCACCCCCGGCACCTGTCACGCGGGCGGCCCGGCCGGCATCTGGTGTGCGTCAGGAACGACAACGAGAGAGGCCACACCATGGAACCCCGGATCGATCTCTTCGCCGACCGGACCGCCGCCGCGTTCGGCAAGCGCTTCGCCAACGCCTCGCTGGTGATCGCCAACTCCTCGCTGCCGAAGTCGACCCAGGAGCTGGTGTCGTTGCGCGCCAGCCAGATCAACGGCTGCGGCTTCTGCACCGACATGCACACCAAGGACGCCGCGGCCGCCGGCGAGACCGCCCAGCGGCTGCACCTGGTCGCCGCGTGGCGCGAGGCGACGGTGTTCGACGACGCCGAGCGTGCCGCGCTGGCCTTCGCCGAGGAGGGCACCCGGCTCGCCGACGCCCACACGGGCGTCTCCGACGACACATGGGCCCTGGTGCGCAAGCACTACGACGACGAGCAGGCCGCGGCGCTGGTCTGCCTCGTCGCGCTGATCAACGCCGCGAACCGGATCAACGTCATCGCCCGCACCCCCGCGGGGTCCTACGAACCCGGGATGTTCGCGGCGATGGCGGGCTGACCCGGGCGGATCGGGTCCGCCGCCGCGGCCTGCGGCAGCGGACCCGACCGCCCCGCGGTGCCTCAGGCGGCCGGCGCACCGAACCAGGTGGGCAGGTGGTCATCGAGGTCCCGTTGGTCGTCGCCCACCCAGACCACGTGGCCGTCGGGGCGCAGCAGCACGGCCGGCACGTCGAGCTCCTCGCTCCCGTCGACGACGTGGTCCACGCGACCGGCCCACCCGTCGACGGAGAGCGCGCCGGTCCCGTCGAGCAGCAGGCCCCGGCCCGCCCGGGTCAGCTCGTAGAGCCGCCCGCGCTTCAGCTGCAGGTCGCGCAGGCGTCGGCCCAGCAGATCGTGCCCCTCCCCGACGGCGTATCGGACGTCGAGCGCGGTGATCTTCTCGGTCAGGTACCGGTTGACCTCCTCGAACCGCATCAGCTCCTCGACGAGCCTGCGCACCGCCCGCGCGCCGGGCTCGGTGGACATCAGCTCCATCTGCGCCCGGGTGTTGTCCAGCACGGCGGCCGCGACCGGGTGCCGCTCGGACTCGTAGGTGTCCAGCAGCCCGTCGGGCGCCCAGCCCGCGACCGCGGCGGCGAGCTTCCAGCCCAGGTTGAACGCGTCCTGCAGGCCCATGTTGAGCCCCTGACCGCCGGTCGGCGGGTGGGTGTGCGCGGCGTCGCCCGCCAGCAACACGCGGCCGTCGCGGTAGTGCTCCGCCTGCCGGGTCCCGTTGCCGAAGCGCGAGAGCCAGCGCGGCGAGTGCACCCCGAAGTCGGTACCGGCGACGGCCCGCAGCTGCGCGCGGAAGTCGTCCATCGTCGGCGGCACCGAGCGGTCCGCCGCCATTTCGCCCGCCGGCACGACGACGCGGTACACCCCGTCGTGGACCGGGCCGAGGCCGAACCGCAGCTGCGTCCTGCGCACCTGCGTCACGACCTCGACCACCTCCTCCGGCGGCACGCCGACCTCCATCTCGCCCAGCAGCGTCTCGACGGTGCTCGGCTGCCCCGGGAACGCGACGCCGAGCAGCGCGCGCACCGTGCTGCGGCCGCCGTCGCACCCGACGAGCCAGCGCGCCCGCTCCCGTGTCCCGTCGGAGAGCTCGACGGTCACCCCCTCGTCGTCCTGGCTCAGCCCGACGACCGCCACGCCGCGCCGGATCTCGGCCCCGGCCCCGGCGGCGTGCTCGGCCAGCAACCGGTCGGTCGTCGGCTGCGGGATGCCGAGGACGTAGCCGTGCGCGGTGTCCAGCTGCGGCGGCTCCGGCGCCGGGATCGCGGCGAAGAAGCCGGTGAGCGGGTAGGTCGTGCCGTGCTCCAGGAACACCTCCAGCAGCCCGCGCTGGTCCATGATCTCGATACTGCGCACGTGCAGGCCCAGCGACCGCACCATCAGCGGCGGCTGCGGCTCCTTCTCCACGACGAGCACGCGCACCCCGTGCAGCCTCAGCTCACCCGCCAGCATCATCCCGGTCGGCCCGCCGCCCGCGACGATCACGTCGATCACGAATCCCCCGTTCCGCGACGCCGGTATGGCTGCTGATCAGCGCATATCCCGACGTCGGGCGACGAGTCTGAACCACGTCGGGGGTCTTGCCGCAAGCCCCCCGACGCGCTATACGTTGAATACGGGAGGAGGCGTGAGCCCCCTCCCGTTTCGTGTCGCGGCCCGCCGGCTCACGTCGCGAGCGCCGCCGCGAGGGCCGGGGCCAGTTGCGCCAGCACCGCATGGTCGAGCAGCTGGGAGTGTCCGCAGGCCACCTGCTCGACGTGCAGCTCGCCGCGGACGTGGTCGCGCCAGCCCGCGGAGGCCGACCCCGAGAACCCCTGCTCGGGCACCGTGGCGTCGACGAAGAACACGTCGGCGTCGAGCACGCCGGGCCGCGCCGAGTCGATCATCCGGTCGCTGTCCAGGTAGTTCGCGACGACGGCGGCGACCTGCTCGTCGGTCAGCACCGCGGCCACACCGTCGCCACCGGCCCGCAGCAGCGCCACGGCGTCGTCGAGGCCCGGCTCGGCACCGGCCGGCGGTTCATGCCCCAGCTCGCGCAGCAGCCCGCCGAGGTCCGTCGACGACGTGCCGCCGGACCGGTGCGCGTCGAGCATGCCGACGAACGTCACCTCGCGACCGGCGGCGCGCAGCCGGCACGCCAGCTCGTGCGCCAGGAACCCGCCGAACGACCAGCCCAGCAACCGGACCGGGCCGGTAGGCGCGATCTCGGTGACGTGCCGCGCGTGCTCGTCGGCGAGCGCCGCGAGGGTCGTCGGCAGGTCCGTCGCCCGTGACAGCCGCGGCGCCTGCAACCCGTAGAGCGGGACGTCGTCGGGCAGGTGCCGCTTGAGTGCGGCGAACTGCCACGTCAGACCCGACGCGGGCGGGAGCACGAACAGCGGCGGCGCCGAGCCCCCGACGCGCAGCGGCAGGACGGGGGCGAGTGCGTCGGCACCGCCCCGGTCGCCGTCGACGAGCCGGGCCATCGCGGCCACGCTCGGCGCGGTGAACAGTTCCGCGATCGTCACCTCCACGCCGAGCTCGCGGCGGATCGCCGCGGCCAGGCCGACGAGCATCAACGAGTGCCCGCCGAGCGCGAAGAAGTCCTCGTCGGCGCCGGGCGCCGGGATCCCGAGCAGGTCACCGACCAGCACGGCCAGGGCCCGCTCGGTCCGCGTCGCCGCCGGCCTGCCGACGCTCGCGGCCGCGAGCGGCGCGGGCAGCGCGGCCCGGTCGAGCTTCCCGGACGACGTGCGCGGCAGCTCGGGCACCGGGACGTAGGCCGTCGGCAGCCACTGCTCCGGCAGCCGGGCCGCGAGGTGGGCCCGCAGCGCCGCCGCGGCGAGCACCTCCTCGCCTGCCGGCACCACGTACGCGACGAGCAGCGGCCTGCCCGGAGTGTCCTCACGCACCACCACCGCGGCGTGCGCGACCTGCGGATGGGTGGCCAGCGCGGCCTCGATCTCGCCCGGCTCGATGCGCAGCCCCCGCAGCTTGACCTGGTCGTCGGTGCGCCCGAGATAGGTGAGACGCCCGTCCGGTCCGCGCCGGACGAGGTCACCGGTCCGGTACATCCGGCTGCCGTCAGGGGCGGCGACGAACCGGGCTGCGGTGAGCCCGGGACGGCGCAGGTAGCCGCGGGTCAGGCCGGCCCCGGCCAGGTACAGCTCGCCCGGCACCCCGACCGGGCAGGGCAGCAGCGCGTCGTCGAGGACGAGGGCGCGGGTGTTGGCGACCGGCCCTGCGGTCTCGGTCCGGGTGTCGGTCCCGGGACCGTCGCCGGGCACGCTGTGCCAGCCGTAGGCGTCGACGGTGAACTCGGTGGGCCCGTAGAGGTCGTGGACCTCGACGTCCGGCAGCGCGCGCAGCTGCTCGGCCAGGACGGCCGGCAGCTGCTCACCGCCGACGACGACCACCCCCGGCCGCCGAGCCGCCGGCTCCAGGAACCCGAGCGCCGCCAGTTCGCGCAGGTAGGTAGGGGTGAGGTCGAGGAGGTCGACGTCGTGCTCGGCGACGTGGGCGCGCAGCGCAGGCGGGTCGAGCAGCAGCTGCTCGTCGAGCACGTGCAGCTCGTGCCCGGCGAGCATCCACATCAGCGGGTCCCAGGCGCCGTCGAAGGTGAACGACGCGGCGTGCGCGACCCGCAGCCGGTCGCGGCGGAGCCGGGCCTGGGCGGGCCCGACGAGGTCGGCGCGGTGCGACCCGTAGAGGTTGGCCAGCCCACGGTGCAGGCCGGTCACGCCCTTCGGCCGGCCGGTCGAGCCGGACGTGTAGATCACGTACGCCGCCGAGTCGGGATGCGGCGCCAGCGGCGCCGTCGGGGCGGGCAGCGGTTCGCGGTCCAGCAGCAGCCTGGGCACCCCGGTGTCCGGGACGGTCCCGGCCCACTCCGCGGTGGTCACCACCAGTGCCGGGCGCACGTCGTCGAGCACGAAGCGGGTCCGTTGCTCGGGCTGCCGGACGTCCAGGGGCAGCGCCGTGCCGCCCGCGGCGAGGACACCCAGCAGCGCGGGCACGGTCTCGGCACGCGGCAGCGCCAGCGCGACGACGACCTCCGGCCCGACACCCCTGCCGCGCAGCAGCGTCGCGATCCGGCCCACCCGGTCGGCGAGCTGCGCGAACGTCAACCTGCCTGCCGTCGTCGCCAGCGCCGGGGCGTCCGGCCGGTCGGCGGCGACGGCCTCGAGCAGCTGCGGGACGGCCACCCCGCCCGACCGGTCCGGCCCGACGAGGACGCCGGGTTGCGCCCGCTCGTCGTCGGTACGGACGTCGATCCGGCCGACGGCGACGTCGGGGTCCGCCGCCACCGCGCGCAACAGCCCGACGAACCGCTCGACGAGCCGGTCGGCGGCGGCGCGGTCGCCCAGGCCGGGCCCCCACTCCACGACGAGCGTGACGCCAGCGTCGCCGTGGTCGAGTGCGGTGACGTCGAGGTCGAACTTGGCCCCAACCTGCGACTGCGCCGCCCACCGGGCGGGCAGCCCGCACACCGCCGGCTCACCACAGGGTTGGGCGAGGTAGCCCAGCATGACGTGGAACAGCGGGTTGCGGCCGGCGGTGCGGGGCGGGTTGACCGCCTCGACCACCCGCGGGAACGGCAGCGTCGCCTGCTCGAACGCGGCCAGGTCACCCGCGCGCACCCGCCGCAGCAGCTCGACGAACGTCTCGCCGGCGGTGAGCCCCACCCGCAGGACCACCGGGTTGACGAAGAAGCCGACGAGCTCGGCGAGCTCCGGCTCGGTGCGCCCGGACGTGGGGGTGCCGATGGCGATGTCGTCGCCCGCGCCGAGCCGGTGCAGGAGGACCGACAGCGCCGCGTGCAGCAGCATGAACAGGCTGGCGGACTCGCCCGCCGCGAGCTCACGCAGCGGTCGGACGAGGTCGGCCGGCAGGTCGGCCTCCACGGCGCCGCCCGTCGCGGTACCGGCGTCCGCGGGCAGCACGCCCGACAGGTCGATGTCGGTCGGTAGCCCGCGCAGCTGCTCGCGCCAGAACCGGACGGCCGCGGCGTGGCCGCTGTCCGGGTCGTCGGGGTCGCCGAGCAGCTCGGCCTGCCAGCGCGCGTAGTCGGCGTAGCGCGCCGGCAGCGGCGCCCACTGCGGCACCGAGCCGGCGAGCCGGGCGGCGTAGGCCGTCGACAGGTCACGCAGCAGGATCCCGTCGGACCACTCGTCCATCGCGATGTGGTGCAGGACCAGCGCGAGCACCGTGTGTCCGTCGGACTCCTCGGCCACGGCGACGCGGATCGGCACCTCCGCGGCCAGGTCGAAGGGCCGGTGCAGGGCGTCGGCGACGTCGTCGGTGACGGGCACGTCCGCGGCGGGGAGGACGTGCTGGCCCGCGTCGTCGACGAGGGTGCGCAGCGCCTCGTGGCGCGCGACCACGTCGGCGACGGCGGCCTGCAGGACGGCCCGGTCCAGGTGCCCGGCCAGCCGCAGGACCAGCGGGTACTGGTACGCCGTCGAGGCGGGGTCGAGCCGGTGCAGCAGCCAGAGCTGGTCCTGCGACGGCGAGCGCGGCGCGACCTCGACCCGGCCGGGCTCCGGCGCGGTGGCGACGAGCGCGGGGCGCGCGGGGCCTGCCGCGGCGGTTCCGGCGATCCGGGCGGCGACGCGTTCGGGGGTGCGGCCGTCGAACAGGTCCCGCAGCGAGAGGTCGGCGCCCAGCTCGGCGCGGATCCGGCCGAGCAGCCGGATCGCGACCAGGGAGTGGCCGCCGCGGTCGAAGAAGTCGTCCTCGACGCCGAAGGCCTCAGGGCCGTCGACCGGGACGTCGAGGACCTCGCCGAACAGGGCGCACAGGGCGCGTTCGGCGGCGGTCGCCGGCGGGCGTCCCCCGCTGCTCACGGACACGGCCACGGGCAGCCGGGACGTGTCGAGCTTGCCGTTGACGGTCAGCGGCAGCGCGTCGGTGACGGCCCAGGCCGTCGGCACCATGTGGCCGGGGAGCACGTGCTTGACGGCGCGCTGCACCGTCGCGGGGTCGAGTGCCGCCTCCTCCCCGACGAGGTAGGCCGCGAGGCGCTTGCCGCCCACGCCGTCGGGTTCGGCCAGCACGGCCGCCTGCCGTACTCCGGGCGCGGCGGCGACGGCGGCCTGCACCTCGCCCAGCTCGATCCGGTGGCCGCGGATCTTGATCTGGTCGTCGGTCCGGCCGAGGAAGTCGATGTTGCCGTCGGCGCGCACCCGCACGAGGTCGCCGGTCCGGTAGAGGCGACCACCGGGCACGAAGGGGTCGGCGACGAACCGCTCGGCGGTGAGCCCGGGACGGTTCAGGTAGCCGCGCGCGAGCCCGACACCGGCGATGTAGAGCTCCCCCGGCACGCCGACGGGCACCGGCCGCAGCCACGCGTCGAGCACGTGCGCCGTCGTGTTGTGGATCGGGCGTCCGACGGTCGACGTCGCGCTCTCCGTGGTGCCGGCGCCGAGCGTGTTGATCGTGTACTCGGTCGGCCCGTACAGGTTGTAGCCGAGCACGCCGTCGGTGTCGCGCAGCGTGGCCCAGAGCCGCTCGGGGACGTTCTCGCCGCCGAGCAGCACCAGCGGCGGTCGGTGCACGCCGGCGAGCAGCCCCTCGTCGAGCAGCGCCTCGGCGTAGGTCGGCGTCACGTTGACGACGTCGATGCGGTGCCGCGCGCAGTACGCGACGAGCGCGGTCGCGTCGCGGCGCAGCTCCTCGTCGGCCACGTGCACGTGATGGCCCTCGACGAGCCAGAGCAGCTCCTCCCAGGACATGTCGAAAGAGAACGAGACGGTGTGGGCGATGCGCAGGCGGCGACCGGCCGCGGCGACGACCGGCGCGAAGATCGACTCCTGGTGGTTCTGCAGCATGTTGGTCAGCCCGCGGTACGGCGTGACGACCCCCTTGGGCCTGCCCGTCGAGCCCGACGTGTAGATCACGTAGGCCGGGTGGTCGAGGTGCCCCGGCCCGTGCGGGTCGGGGCCGTCGGGCGCGTCCCCGTCTCGTGAGCCGCTCACGGCGAGGTCCACGACGGGAACGCCCCATCCCGCGGTCCGCGGCGCCACGGCGGACGTGGTGAGGAGCAGCACCGGGGCCGCGTCCGCCACGAGGCCGCGCAGCCGCTCGTCGGGGTGGTCGAGCTCCAGCGGCAGGTACGCGGCGCCCGTGCGCAGCACGGCGAACAGCGCGACGACCATGTCGGTCGAGCGGGGCAGCGCGAGCGCGACGACGCGCTCCGGACCGGCGCCGTGCCCGACCAGGAGCCGGGCGGTGCGGGACACCGCGGCGTCCAGCTCGCGGTAGGTCAGCGTCGTGTCACCGCAGGTCAGAGCCTCGGCATCGGGGGTGGCGGCGGCCTGCTCGGCCAGCAGCTCGGCGATGGTGCGGTCGGGGAGCGGCCGCTCGGCGCCCGCGGGCGCGTCGTCGGCCGGGATCGGGACCGCGGCGAGGGGCGAGCCCGCGAGATCGGCGTCGGCGAGGTACGTCAGCACCGACTCCAGCCGGCCGAGCAGTGCCGCGGCCTCGGTGGCGTCGACGAGATCGGGACGGTGCTCGAGCTTCACCCACAGCCGCCTGCCCGGCATCACGACCCACGTCAACGGGTAGTGCGTGGCGTCGACGCTCGCGACCCCGACGATGCCGTTGCGCGTCTCCAGGTCGGAGAACGTGTCGTCGTCGAGGAAATTCTGCAGGACGTAGAGGTTGTCGAAGAGCTGGCCGCGGCCGACGGCCCGCTGGATGTCCCCGAGCCCGAGGTACTCGTGCTCCATCGCGTCGACGCGGTCGCGCTGGACCTGCCGCATCGTGTCCGCGACGCTCGCCGCCGGGTCGAGCCGCACCCGGGCGGGCACGGTGTTGAGGAAGACGCCGACGACGTCGTCGATGTCGTCGAGCTCGGTGGGGCGACCGGCGACCGTGGTGCCGAGCACGACGTCGCTGCTGCCGGTCGCGTGCCCGAGCACCAGCGCGAGCGCCGTGCTGACCAGCGCGTTCAGGGTGACGCCCACGCCGCGGGCCTGTGCCGTCAGACGGGCCGTGACGTCCTCGGGGACCTCCACCGAGAGCCGCTGCGCGAGCACGGGTTCGCTGCCCGCCGCGTCGGGGCGCAGCAGCGTCGGTGCGGGCAGGTCGGCGAAGGACTCCCGCCAGAACCCCGCCGAGGCCGCCGCGTCGCGGGCACCGATCCAGTCGAGGTAGTCGGTGAACCGTCCCCGCGGCGCCGGGCCCGGCTCGCCTCGGTAGGCGTCGAAGAGCTGGGTGAGCACCAGCTCGCGCGACCACCCGTCCCACAGCAGCAGGTGGTAGGTGAACAGCAGCCGGTCGCGGCCACCGGGCAGGTGCAGCACGGTGAGCCGGGCCAGCGGCGGTTGGCGCAGGTCGAACGCTTCCGTGCGGTCCGCGGCGGTGAGCTCGTCGACCCGCCGGGCGGCGGTGTCGGGATCGAGACCGTCGAGGTCGATCTCGGTCAGCCGGGCACCGAGCCCGTCGCCGACGAAGGCGACGGGCCGCCCGTCCGCGACGGTCGTGAAGCCGAGCCGGGTCGCCGCGTTGGCCGCCAGCACGTGCTCGAACGCCGCGGCCATCCGTCCCGCGTCGAGGCGCCGGTCGAAGTCGAACGCGTTCTGCGCGAGATAGACGTCGGCGTCGGCGGCCAGCTCGGCCTGGACGAACAGGCCCTCCTGCAACGGGGACAGCGGCCAGACGTCGGTGACCGCGACCGACGTCCCGGCCGCCACGGCGTCCACCTCGGCGGCCGTGAGGCCACGGTGGTGGACGTCGGCGGGGGTCAGCCGGGCGGTGCCGCCGGCGGCGGCCGCCAGCTCGCGCAGGGCATCGGCGAACGCGTCGCCCAGCTCGTCGGGCGCGGTGATCCCGCCGTCGAGGTAGGTGAGCACGACCTCCAGCTCGGGCCCGTCCGGGCCGTCCTCGCAGTAGGCGTTGACCTCCAGCAGGTACGGCGTGCCCATGTCCGGCGACGGGCCGACGCGCAGCGCCCCGCTCTCCGGTGCGGCGCCCCACGCGACGACGTCGCCCGCCGCGGCGAACCGGCCCAGGTAGTTGAACAGCACCTGCGGCTGTCCGAGCCGGGCGAGTGCGGCGGCGGTGCGGGCGTTGCAGTAGCGCAGCAGCCCGTAGCCGCGGCCCCCGTCCGGCGCGGCGCGCAGCCGGTCGCGGACGGCACCGACCCGGTCGAGCGGCTCGCCGTCGGGCACCGGCAGCCGGACGGGCGCGATGCTGGTGAACCAGCCGACGGTGCGCGCGAGGTCGACCTCGGCGCCCGGCAGGTCGTCGCGTCCGTGCCGTTCCAGGTCGACGGCGACGTCCCCGTCGGCGACGCCCTGCGCGGCGCGCCACCGGGACAGGCCGACGCGCAGGCCCGTCAGCAACGTCTCGGTGACGTCCGCGCGGGCCGCGGCCGGGACGGTCGTGAGCAGCGGCTGCGTCTGCGCCGCGGTCAGCCGGAACCGGTGCTCGCGGGTCTCGCCGATCGTCCGCCCGACGAGCAGCTGCTGCGGGTCGAGCTCGGCGCCGGCGGCCAGCACCTCGGTCCAGTGCGGGAACTCGGCGAGCCGCTCCTGCTGCGCCGACGACTCGTTGAGCAGCCGGGCGTGGGTGCGCAGGGACGTCGCGACCGGCTCGAGCACGGGCACCCGGCCCTGCGCGACGGCCTCCCACGCCGTCCGGGCGTCCTCGTCGAGGATGCGCCAGGACACCCCGTCGACGGCCAGGTGGTGGACGACGAGCAGGAGCCGCCCCGGCTCGTCGCCGCGGTCGACGAACACCGCGGCGAGCATCCGGCCCGCGTCCGGCGCCAGCCGGTCGGCGGCCGCGTCGGACACCGTGCCCAGCAGCTCGGGAAGGTGGAGCCCGCGGCCGTCGACGACGGTGAGCACGTCGTCGAGGGCGGGCAGGTCACGCACGGTCTCCAGCGCCCACAGCATCGGCGCGGGCCGCGACAGCCGCAGCCGTAGCGCGTCGTGCCGGCGCAGCAGCGCGGTGACGACGGCGCCGATCTGCTCCGGTGTCGCGCCCGCCGGGGTGACGAGCAGCTCCGACTGGTTGAACCGGTCGATGCGCCCGCCCAGCTCGGCCAGCCGGTGCACGATCGGCGTCAGCATGACGGGGCCGATCGCGTCCGGGTCGTCCTCGTGCCGGTCCTCGTGCCGGTCGTCGTGCGACGGCGGTGCCGCGCCGCCGCCGGGCGCGGCCAGCGCCGCGAGCGCGGCGGGTGTGCGGTGGGCGAAGACGTCGCGCGGGGCGATCCGCAGACCCAGCCGCTTGCACCGGTTGACCAGCTGCAACGCGATGATGCTGTCGCCGCCCGCGGCGAAGAAGTCGTCGTCGACGCCGACGGGGACGTCGAGGATCTCGCCGAACAGGGCCGCGAGCGTCTCGGCGGTGACGCCCGGGGCGGGTGGGCCCGCGGCGGCGGGCGCCGCGGGTGCTGCCGGGGCGGCGATCGCGGGCAGCGCGTCGCGGTCGAGCTTGCCGTTGACGGTCAGCGGGAGCCGGTCGACGACGGCGTAGAGCGCCGGGACCATGTGCGCGGGCAGGACGGTCTGCGCGTGCCGGCGCACGGCGTCGGTGTCCAGCGTCGCGGGCGCGACGAGGTGCGCGACGAGCCGGGGGCGCCCCTGGGCGTCGTGCTGCACGCCGACGGCCGCGCCGTCGACGCCGTCGACCTGCAGCAGCGCCGCCTCGACCTCGCCGGGCTCGATGCGGTACCCGCGCAGCTGCACCTGGTGGTCGGAGCGGCCCAGGTGGACGAGCTCGCCGTCGTCGGTCCACCGGGCCAGGTCGCCGCTGCGGTAGAGCCGCTCCCCCGGCACGAAGGGGCTCGCGACGAAGCGGGCCGCCGTCAGACCGGGCCGATCGAGGTAGCCGCGCGCCAGCTGGCTGCCGGCGACGTACACCTCGCCGACGACGCCCGCGGGGACCGGCTGCAGGTACTGGTCGAGGACGTGGACGGCCAGCGTCGGCAGCGCGACGCCGATGACGCTGTCGGGCCGCGTCGCGTCGGCGGCGGTGAGCGGCCGGACGGTGACGTGCACGCAGGTCTCGGTGATGCCGTACATGTTCGTCAGCCGCGGCGCCGTGTCGGCGTGCCGCGCGTACCACGGTGCGAGCCGCCGCAGGTCGAGCGCCTCACCGCCGAACACGACGTGGCGCAGCGCGAGCGGCCGGTCGTCGTCACGGTCGGCCGCGACCAGCGACCGGAATGCCGACGGCGTCTGGTTGAGCACCGTCACGCGCTCGTCGGAGAGCAGCGCGCGGAACCGCTGCGGGTCGCGCACGACGTCGTCGTCCACGACGACGAGCCGCCCGCCGTGCAGCAGCGCCCCCCAGATCTCCCACACCGAGAAGTCGAACGCGTAGGAGTGGAACAGGGTCCACACGTCGTCGGGCCCGAAGCCGAACCCGGACGTGCCCTCGAACAGGGTGGTCACGGCGCGGTGCGGCACCGCGACACCCTTCGGCAGCCCGGTCGACCCCGACGTGTAGATCACGTAGGCGTCCGCCTCCGCGCTCCCCGCCGGAGCCGGCGGCCGCGAAGGACGCGGGAATCGGGCGGGGTCGAGCCCGTCGAGCGTCAGCACGGCGGGCCCGTCGGCGGGCAGCAGCGCCGCCGTCCCCTCGGCCGCCAGGACGCAGTCGGGCCGGGCGTCCGCGAGGATGTGCGCGACGCGCGACGGCGGCGAGCCGGGGTCGATCGGCACGTAGCACGCCCCGGCCTTGAGCACGCCGAGGACGGCGACCACGACGTCGGCCGACCGGGGCAGCGTGATCGCCACGCGCGTCCCGGCCCGCACCCCGTGCGCCGCGAGCCGGACGGCCAGCGCGTCGGAGCGCGCGTCGAGCTCGGCGTAGGTCAGCTCGGCCCGGCCGTCGCGGACCGCCACCGCGTCGGCGTGCGCGCGGGCGACCACGCGGAACCGTTCGGGCAGGGTGGCGCCGGGTGCCGGGACGAGCTGCGGAGCCGAGGCGACCTCGGCGCCCGTCGACAGCCCCGCCACGGTGACGTCCGGGTCGTCGGCGAGCTGGGCGAGGAACCCGGCCAGCCGGCCGACGAGCCGCTCGGCCGTGGCCTCGTCGACGCGCCCGGTGTCGTAGGTGACCTTGAGCCGCAGCCGGTCCCCGGGGTGAGCGACCAGCGAGACCGGGTAGTGCGCGGCGTCGGTGCCGTCGATCCACTCCAGCTCGGGGAGCCCGGCCGACCCGGTGGGGTCGGTGGCGGCCTCGGTGACCAGGAAGTTCTCGACCACGACGATCGTGTCGAACAGCTCGCCCGCGACCCCGGCGACCCTGGCCAGCTCGGTCAGGCCCAGATGCTGGTGCTCCAGGACGGTGAGCTGCTGTTCCTGCAGCCGGGCGAGTACGTCGCACACCGGTTCGCCGGGCGACCACGCGAGGGGGACCGGCACGGTGTTGATCATCGGGCCGACGATCTCCTCGATGCCGGCCGTGTCGTCGCCGCGGCCGGAGACGGTGGAGCCGAACACCACGCGCTCGCGGCCGAGGGTGCGGCCCAGCAGGAGTCCCCACGCGCCGTGCACGGCGGTGCTGATCGTGACGCCGGCCGCCCGGACGCGGTCGAGCAGCCGCGCGCTGACGTCGGCGTCGAGCACCTGCTCGGCCGCGGCGTGCGGGGCGTCGGAGGTGGTCCCTGGCTCGGCGTCGACGAGCCGCGTCGGGCCGTCGACCTGGGCGAGCACGTCCGCCCAGACCTTCCGGGAGGCCTCGGGCGCGCGCCCGGCCAGCACCGCGACGTGGTCGGCGAACGTGACCGACGGCGCCGGGAGCGACACCTGTCCCGTCCGCACGAGCTGCCCGTACGCGACGGCGATGTCGTTGAACATCAGCGGGTAGGACCAGCCGTCGGCGAGCAGGTGGTGCATGGTCTGCACCAGGCGGTACCGGTCGTCGGCGAGCCTCACGAGCAGGTAGCGCAGCAGCGGCGGCGCGGCGAGGTCGAACACGGTGCGGAACCGTTCGGCGGCGACCTCGTCGAACCGCTCGGGGTGCTCGCGCAGGTCGCAGGTCTCCCACGGGAGCGGCACGTCGGCGGCCAGCACCTGGGCGACGCTCCCGTCGGAGAGTTCGCGGAAGCCCGCGCGCAGGACGTCGTGCCGGGCCACCATCGCCGCGACGGCCTGCCGCAGCAGGTCGGGGTCGACCGTGCCGCGCAGCTCCAGGACGTGCTGGATGACGTACGGGTCGCGGCCCTCGGCCTGGACCGAGTGGAAGTACATGCCCTGCTGCAACGGCAGCAGCGGCAGGACGTCCACCGGCCCGCCGGGGACCGTCGTCTCCAGCTCCGCGACGTCGTCGGCGGTGAGCGTGACCAGCGGGAAGTCCGCCGGCGTGTGCCCGGCCAGGTCCTCGGCGGAGGCGATCGTCCGCAGCGCCTCGCCCCACAGGGCGGCCAGCTGCTCGACCTCCGCCCGCGCCAGGATCCCGGTGGGGAACGTCAGCGTCGCGGAGAACTCCGGACCCGCGGCGGTGTCGTGGGTGATCGCGTTGACCGACAGCGCGCGGACCTCCGACGACGGGTCGACACCCTCGCCGAGTGCCGCGTACTCCTCGACGCTCCCCCAGTCCGTCGCCGCGCCGGTGGCGAAGCGACCCAGGTAGTTGAACAGGATCTGCGGTTCGACGACCGGCAGGCCGGCCGCGGGGTCGAGATCGGCGAGCACGCCGTGCCCGATGCCCCGGTTGGGCACCCGCAGCTGGTCCTTGACGGCCTTGACCGCGCGGGCCAGCTCCGGCCCGCCGGCGCGCACGGCGTCCCATCCAGGGGTTCCGGGGTCGAGGCGGACCGGGTGCAGCGAGGTGAACCAGCCGACGGTGCGGGAGAGGTCCAGTGGGCCCGCGGCGTCGAACGGGTCGGGCTCGCGGCCGTGGCCCTCCAGGGTGAGCAGCACGGCGGCGTCCTCGGCCCGGCCGCGGACGCGTCGCCAGTGCCCGACGGCCAGCGCGAACCCGGCCAGCAGCACGTCGTTGACGCCGCCGAAGATCGCCGCGGGCACCGTCGACAGCAGCGGCCCGGTGACGTCGGACGGCAGCTCAAGCACGACGTCGTCGGTGGTCGCGGCCACGTCGACGGCCGGGTCCAGCGGGCGCGAGCCCAGGTCGGGGTCCGGGGTGGCGAGGACGTCGCGCCAGTACGCGGCCTCGCCGCGGAACCGGCCCTCGTCGGCGGCCGTGCGCATCCGGGTGGCCCAGGTGCGGAACGACGTCGCGACCTCCTCCAGCTCCGGCGCGCGCCCGGCCCGCACGGCCGCCCACGCCTGCTCGAGGTCGGCGCCGAGGATGCGCCAGGACACGCCGTCGACCACCAGGTGGTGGACGACGAGCAGCAGGCTCCCCGGCCCGTCCCCGGCACGGAACCAGTGCGCGCGCACCATGGTCCCGGCGCGGGCGTCGAGTGCCGCGGCGGCGGCGCGGGTGGCCGCCGCCATCTGCTCGCGGCTCGGCCTGCCGTCGGTCACCTCCAGCGGCACGGAACCGCCGGGTCCGGGCACGGTGAGGCGCCAGCCGCCCTCGGCGGAGCCGACGACGCGCGCCCGGAGCAGGTCGTGGCGCGCCAGCACCGCGGCGAGCACCGTCTCCAGCTCGTCGCGCGTCATGCCGGTCGGCGTGCGCAGCACCGACGACTGGTAGAAGTTCGCGAGCGGCATGTCCTGGAACGCCGCCAGGATCGGCGTGTTCGGCACGTCGCCGACGCCGTCGTCGCGCACCGCCGGAGCCCCGGTCGCCCTACCCGCGGCGGCGGCCAGCGCCTCGACCGTCCGGCGGCGGAAGACGTCGCGCGGGGCCAGCTCGAGCCCGGCCTTGCGCGCCCGGCTGCACAGCGTGATCGACGAGATGCTGTCACCGCCGAGGGTGAAGAAGTCGTCCTCGGGGCTGACGTCGGCCACGTCCAGCCCGACGACCGCCGCCACGATCTCGACGAGCAGCCGCTCCGCCCCGGTACGGGGAGCCCGGCCGCCCCGGCGGGCGACGGGCCGCGGCGCGGGCAGGGCGGCGACGTCGAGCTTGCCGTTGACGGTCAGCGGCAGGTCGTCGACCACGCCCCAGAGCGTCGGGACCATGTAGTCCGGCAGCACCCTGGCCACCGCCTCGGCGAGGTCGGCGGGCTCGACGGACCCGTCGGGCACGACGTACGCGGCGAGCCGCTTGACGTCGGCGTCCGTGCGCACGACGACCGCGGCGCGGCGCACCCCCGGCCGGGCGGCCAGCGCCGCCTCGATCTCGCCGGGCTCGACACGGTAGCCGCGGATCTTGACCTGGTCGTCGGAGCGGCCGAGGAAGTCCAGGTTCCCGTCCGGCCGCCGGCGCACGAGGTCGCCGGTGCGGTACATCCGCCCGCCCGGGTTCCACGGGTCGGCGACGAACCGGTCCGCGGTGTTGCCCCGCCGGTCGAGGTAGCCGCGGGCCAGCCCGGCACCGGCGATGTAGAGCTCGCCCACGACGCCGTCGTCGACCGGGCGCAGCCACTGGTCGAGCACGTGCGCGCGGGTGTTGTGGATGGGCCGCCCGACCGTCGACGTCGCGCTGTCCCGTGTGCCCGCGCCGAGGGTGTTGATCGTGTACTCGGTGGGGCCGTACAGGTTGTAGCCGAGCGTGGTCTCGCGCAGCTCCGTCCACAGGGCTTCGGGCACCGCCTCGCCGCCGAGCAGCATCAGCGCGAGCGGGTGCCGTCGGACCAGGCCCTCCTCCAGCAGGACGCGGGCGTAGGTCGGGGTCACGTTCACGACGTCGACGCCGTGCGTGCGGCAGTAGTCGACGAGCGCGCGGGCGTCGCGGCGCAGCTCCTCGTCGCACACGTGCACCTCGTGGCCCTCGACGAGCCAGAGCAGCTCCTCCCACGACATGTCGAAGGAGAACGAGACGGTGTGCGCGATCGTGAGCCGGCGCCCGCCGGCCGCGGCGACCGTCGGGTCGAAGATCTCGGCCCGGTGGTTGAGCTGCATGTTCGTGAGCCCGCGGTACGGGGTGACGACGCCCTTGGGCTTACCCGTCGACCCCGACGTGAAGATCACGTAGGCCGGGTGGTCGAGCCGTCCCGGCCGGCCGGGGGCGAACGCCCCCAGCTGCTCGGCGGTCGGCGCGGTGTCCGGGTACACGGCCAGGTCGAGGCGGTCGAGCTCGACGGCACCCGGGAACCGGGCCGACACCGCCGACGTCGAGAGCACCAGCAACGGGCGCGCGTCGGCGATCATGCCGTGCAGCCGGTCGTCGGGCTGTTCCAGCTCCAGCGGCAGGTAGGCCGCGCCCGTGCGCAGCACGGCGAACAGCGCCACGACCATCTCGATCGAGCGCGGCAGCGCCAGCCCGACGACCTTCTCCGGGCCCGCCCCCGCGGCGAGCAGGTGGTGTGCGAGCCGGTTGATCCGGGCGTCCAGGTCCGCGTAGCCGACCCGCGTGTCGCCGAAGACGAGCGCGGTCTCCTCCGGCACGGCGGCGGCGCGCTCGGCCAGCAGGTCGGCGATGGTCGCGGTGCCGATCTCGTGCTCGGCCCGTGCCCACTCGGCCATCCGCGCCGCGCGGTCGGCCGGGGTGGTGAGGTCGATCGCGGCGACCCGCTCGTCGAGCCCGTCGGCGAGTCGCAGCAGGACCTGCTCCAGCCGCGCGAGCAGCCCGGCCGCCCGCTCCGGGGCGACGACGTCGCTGCGGTGCTCGAGCTTCACCCACAGCCGCGGGCCGGGGTAGACGACCCAGGTCAGCGGGTAGTGCGTCGAGTCGACGCCGTCGGCCGAGACGATGCCGTGGTCGGCGCGCAGGTAGTCGGTGAGCGCCTCGTCGTCGACGAAGTTCTGCAGCACGTAGAGGTTGTCGAACAGCTGGCCGCGGCCCACCGCGCGCTGGACCTCGCCCAGCCCGAGGTGCTCGAACGGCATCATCGCGGCGCGCTGCTCGTGCATGCCGCGCACGGCGTCGGCCACGGTGTCGGCCGGGTCGAGGCGGACGCGCGCCGGGATCGTGTTGAGGAAGACCCCGACCACGGACTCGACGCCGGCGACCTCGGCGGGCCGGCCCGAGACCGTCATGCCGAAGACGACGTCGTCGGTCCCCGCGGCGTGCCCCAGCACCAGACCGAGCGCCGTGGCCACGACCGAGTTGAGGGTGACGCCGAGCTCGCGGGCCCGCGCGGACAGCCGCGCGGTGTCGGCCTCGGACAGCTCGACCGACAGCCGCGTCGCGATCACCGGGTCGCTGCCGACCGCCTCGGGGAACATGATCGTCGGCGACTCGACGTCGGCGAACGCCTGCGCCCACGCCGCGGCCGCGGCCGCGTCGTCCTGTTCCGCGAGCCACCCGAGGTAGTCGGGGAACCGGGCGGTCGCCGGCGCGGGCAGCGCCGCCGCGTCGCCCCGGCGATAGGCCTCGTAGGCCCCGAAGAGCCGGCGCAGCACCAGCTCCCGCGACCACCCGTCCCAGAGGATCAGGTGCCGCGTCATCAGCAGGTGGTCGCGGCCGTCGCCGCGCAGCACGGCGAGCCGGAACAGCGGGGGCCGGGCCAGGTCGAACGGCGTCCGCCGGTCCTCGGCCATGATCGCGGCGGTGCGCTCCGCGCGTTCGGCGGGGGTGAGCCCGGACAGGTCGATCTCGGTGACGACGGGCGCGACCCGCGGGGGCAGGACGGCGACCGGTGCGTCGAGCCCGGCGTCGGTGAAGCCCAGCCGCAGCGCGGAGTTCTGGTCGAGCAGCAGCGTGGCGGCGCGGGTCAGCGCGTCGACGTCGAGGCGGGTCTCGAACTCGATGCTGTCCTGCGCGAGGTAGACGTCGACGCCCTCGGCCGAGGTGTCGGCGAACCGCGCCTGGAAGTACAGCCCGGCCTGCAGCGGGGAGAGCGGCCAGACGTCCTCGACGGGGCCCGCCGCCTCCAGCGCGGCCACCTCGTCCTGGCGCAGCGACACGAGCGGGAAGTCCGACGGGGTGTGCCCGCGCAGGTCGGGGCAGCGTGCGACCGCGTCGAGCACCTCGGTCCAGCGCCGGGCCAGGGCGCGGACGTCGGCGGCGCCGAGGATGCCGGTGGGCCAGGTCAGCGTGGCCGTCCCCGCGTCGCCCTCGCCGAGCACGTTGATCTCGAGCGCGTCCACCGGTGCGGCCGGGTCGAGCCCCGAACCGACGGCGGCGAAGCCGGGCAGCGGCGCCCAGTCGCCGTCTGTCGCCTGCCCGCGACCGCGGTAGTTGAGCACGACCTGCGGACGGACGTCGGGCAGGTCGGCGTAGGGGTCGAGATGGCGCAGCACGCCGTACCCGACACCCGCCGACGGCACCCGCAGCTGCTCCTTGACGGCCTTGACCGCGCGGGCCAGCGCCGCGCCGGCCTCGTCGACGTCGGCGGCGCTCACGTCGCCGGGGTCCACGCGCACCGGGTAGACCGACGTGAACGACCCGACCGTGCGGGACAGGTCGAGGTCGCCGAGAAGCGCGCTCTCGCGGCCGTGGCCCTTCACCCGCAGCACGGTCGTCGGCCCGGCGTCCACGCCGCGGTCGCGGCGCCACCGGTGCAGCGCGATCGCGAACGTCGCCACGAGGACGTCGTCGCCGCGGCCGTGGATCGCCTGCGCCGCCCCGGCGAACGGCGGCAGCGTGACGGTCACGGTGTCGGTCGTGGCCTGCACGTCGACGCCCGCGTCGAGGGGCCGGTCACCGAGATCCGGGTCGGGCGTCGCGAGGACGGCCCGCCAGTGCTCCAGCTCGGCGCGGAAGCGGCCTGCCGCGGCGGCCTCGCGCAACGTCCGCGACCAGGTCGCGTACGACGTCTCGACGGGCGCGAGCAGCTCCTCGGTTCCCGTCCGCACGGCGTCCCACGCCGCGGCCAGCTCACCGCCGATAATGCGCCACGAGACCCCGTCGACCACGAGGTGGTGGGCCACCAGCAGCAGGGCGCGCGCGTCGCGGAACCAGACGGCCCGCAGCAGGGCGCCCCGGGCGGGGTCGAGTGCCGCCGCGGCCTCCCGGGTCGCCCGCTCGACGGTCTGCGCCGAGACCGCTCCCGGCTCGACCACGACGGTGGGCGGCGTCGTCCCCGCCGGCACCTCGACGGTCCAGGCGTCGCCCGCCGGTTCGACGACCGCGCGGAGCAGCCCGTGCCGCGCCAGCACCGCGGCGAGGATCCGGTCCAGGTCCGCGCCGGTCAGCCCCTCGGGGGTGCGCAGGAGCGCGGACTGGAAGAAGTTCGCGAGCGGGATGCGGTCGCGCGCGGCCTCCGCCATCACCGGCACGAGCGGGACCGGGCCGATCCCCTCGTCGCGGGCGGGCCCGGTGTCCGTGACGACGTCGTCGACGACCCCGGCCAGCGCCGCGACGGTGCGCAGCCGGAAGACGTCGCGGGGAGTGATGCGCAGACCGGCGCGGCGGGCCCGGCCGGACACCGCGATCGAGGTGATGCTGTCACCGCCGAGCGCGAAGAAGTCGTCGTCGATCCCGACCCGGTCGAGGGCGAGGGCGTCGGCGAACAGCGCGGCGAGCCGTTCCTCCACCGGCGTGCGCGGGGCCCGGTCCGACACCAGCCCCGCGAAGTCCGGCGCCGGCAGGGCCGCACGGTCGAGCTTGCCGTTGGGCGTCGACGGGAACGCCTCCAGCGCCACCACGATCGCGGGCACCATGTGCTCGGGCAGCACCTCGGCCACCCGGGCGACCAGGGCGTCCGACGAGGTCGGGCCGGTCACGTAGCCGACCAGCCGCCCGTCGCGCACGACGACCACCGCCCGCGTCGCCCCGGCCGCGACCAGCGCGGACTCGATCTCTCCGGGTTCGATCCGGAAGCCGCGGACCTGGACCTGGTGGTCGACGCGGCCCGTCACCTCCAGCACGCCGGTCTCGTCCCAGCGCGCGACGTCGCCGCTGCGGTACATCCGCGCGCCCGGCACGAACGGGTCCGCGACGAACCGCTCCGCGGTGAGCCCCGGACGGTTCAGGTAGCCGTGCGCCAGCTGCACGCCCGCGAGGTACAGCTCGCCCGTGACGCCGGGCGGCACCGGACGCAGCGCCCCGTCGAGGACGTAGAGCCGGGTGTTCGCCACCGGCCGCCCGACCGGCACCGACGCCCCCACCGGGCGCTCGCGGGTGTCCCAGGCGGTGACGTCGATCGCGGCCTCGGTCGGCCCGTAGACGTTGTGCAGCTCGGCGTCGGAGAGCGCCGCGAAGCGCCGGACCACGTCGGCGGGCAGGACCTCGCCGCCACAGATCACCCGGCGCAGCGAGGTCAGCTCGCGGACCGCGGGCTCCTCCAGGAACACGGCGAACATCGACGGCACGAACTGCACCGTCGTGACCTCGTGCTCGGCGATGAGCGCCGCGAGGTAGGCGGCGTCCTTGTGGCCCTCGGGCTTCGCGAGCACCATCGTCGCGCCGGACATCAACGGCCAGAACAGCTCCCGCAGCGAGGCGTCGAAGCTGGTCGGCGTCTTCTGCAGGGTCGGCTCGCCGGGTTCGAGCCGGTGGCGCTCCTGCATCCAGGTCAGGAAGTTGGCGGCGGCACCGTGCGGGACCACCACGCCCTTGGGCCGGCCGGTCGAGCCACTGGTGTAGATGACGTACGCCGGGTCGGCCGGCGTGACGACGGTGTCCGGGTTCGCCGGGTCGCCGTCGACCGGGAAGGCCGCCGGGTCGTCGAGCACCACGACGGGACGCGCGTCCTCCAGCACGAACGCGATCCGTTCGGCGGGGTAGCCGGGATCGACGGGCAGGTACGCCGCGCCCGCCTTGTGCACCGCGTACAGCGCGACGATCAGCTCGATCGACCGTTCCAGCCGCACCGCGACGACCGACCCGCGCGACACACCGCGCGCGAGCAGGTCGTGGGCCAGCAGGTTCGCCCGGCGGTCCAGCTCGGCGTAGCTCACCGAGCTGCCCTCGAAGACCACCGCCGTGGTGTCGGGGGTCTCGCGCACCCAGTGCTCGAAGCGGCTGCGCAGCGTCGGCGCGCCGAGGTCGAGCTCCGTGTCGTTGAAGTCCTCGACGACCGTCGTGCGGGCGGCGGCGTCGACCAGCTCCAAGCGGCCGACCGGCGTCCGCGGGTCCGCGGCCAGCTGGTCGAGCACGCGCAGCACGCGGTCGAGCAGGTCCCGGGCCCGGTCCTCGGCGACGAGGTCGACGTCGTACTTGAGCTGCAACGTCAGCCGCTCGCCGGGGAACGCGACGAGCGAGACAGGATAGTGGGAGAAGGTCGTGGACGTGAAGCCGCGGACGGCCGGCCCGTCGTCCTGCGGGCCGTAGACCTCGGGGAAGTTCTCGACGATCACGAGCGTGTCGAAGAGCGTGCGCAGCCCGCGCGACCGGGCGAGCTCGGCCAGGCCGACGTGCTGGTGCTCCAGCACCGCGGTCTGCCGGTCCTGCAGCCGCCGGACGACGTCGTCGACCGGGTCGGCCTTCGTCCACGACATCGCCACCGGCACCGTGTTGATCAACAGTCCGACGACGGACTCGACCCCCGGGACGGTCTGCCCGGCCCGGCCCGACACCGTCGACCCGAAGACGACGGTGTCCTCGCCCAGCGTGCGACCCAGCACCAGCCCCCATGCCGCGTGCAGCACCGTGGACAGGGTGACGCCGAGGTCACGGGCGAGCCCGGTGAGCGCCGCGGAGCGGTCGACGGACAGCTCCTCGGCGGCGATCCGGTGCTCTCCGACGGCGGCGCCCGGGTCGGCGTCGACGAGCAGCGTCGGTTCCTCGACCTCGGCGAGGGCCTCGGCCCACACCTGCGCGTCCCGCTCCGCGTCGGCCCCGGCGACGGCCGCGACGTGCCTGCCCAGCGCGACGGCGGGCACCCCGCGCAGCGTGCCGCGGTAGGCGTCGACGACGTCGTTGAACATCAACGGGTACGACCAGCCGTCGGCGACGATGTGATGCAGCGTCTGGACGAGCCGGTGCTCGGTCGGGGTCAGCGAGACCACGGCCCAGCGCACCAGCGGCGGGCGCGCGAGGTCGAACGGCCGTGCGCGCTCGGCGGCGGTGACCTCCGCCAGCCCGGCCGCCGGGTCGGCCGACCCGGTGAGGTCCACGACCCGCCACTCGAACTCGACGTGCCCGCTGACGACCTGCACGATCCGGCCGTCGGCGAGCCCGCGGAACCCGGCCCGCAGCGCCGGGTGCCGGTCGACCATCGTCGCCACGGCGGCGCGCAGCACCTCCGGGTCGAGCGGCCCGGTCAGCTCGGCGACCTGCTGGATCCGGTACGGGTCGACGGACCCGTCCCCGAACGTGGCGTGGAAGTACATGCCCTGCTGCAGCGGCAGCAGCGGCAGCACGTCCTGCAGCGCGGGCACCTCCCGCTCCAGCTCCGCGACGTCGGCGGCGGTGAGCGGCACGAGCGGGAAGTCCGACGGGGTGTGCCCGGCGACCGTGTCGTCGGTGGCGATCGCGCCGAGCAGCCGCACCCACTCGTCGGCGAGCGCCCGGACGTCGGCGGCGTCGAGGACCGCGGCGGGCCAGCTGAAGCGGGCCGAGAGCACCGGACCGTCGGCCGTGTCGACGGTGATGGCGTTGACCTCCAGCGCCCGCGGCAGCGGCATCCGGGGGTCGCGGTCCTCGCCGAGCACCCGCTCGTCCCCGGCCGCCGCGTCGTCGGCCGTCGACCAGTCCGCACCCGAGCCGGCCGGGAACCGGCCGAGGTAGTTGAACAGCAGCGACGGCGCCACCGACAGCTCCTCGTGCCCACCCAGGAAGCGCAGCGCGCCGTAACCGAGCCCGTGCCGGGGCACCGCGCGCAGCTGCTCCTTGACCGAGCGCACCACCTCCGCGAGCGAGCCGTCGGTGATCTCCAGCGGCACCGGGTAGAGCGTGGTGAACCAGCCGACCGTGCGGGACAGGTCGAGCGGGTGCCCGGGCAGCAGCTCCGCCTCGCGGCCGTGCCCCTCCATCTCGACGAGGATCCGGTCGTGCCCGCGGCAGGCCCGCACGGCGAGCCCGAGCGCCGCGACCAGCGCGTCGTTGACGCCACCGTGGATCGCCGCGGGCACCGAGCCGAGCAGCGGACCGGTCAGCGCGCTCGGCACCGTGACGGTCAGCGCCCGCTCGGTCGCGACGGTGTCGGTCGCGGGATCGAGCGGACGGTTCCCGAGCACCGGGTTCGGCGCGGCCGCGGCCGCGCGCCAGAACGGGAGGTCGTCGTCGAACGTGCCCGCGCGGGTGGCCTCGTCGAGGCGCAGCGCCCATTCCCGGAACGACGTGGTCGCGGGCTGCGGGTCGGCGCCCGCCCAGGCCCGGCCCAGGTCTTCGGCGAGGACCCGCAGCGACACGCCGTCGACCACCACGTGGTGGACCACGAGCAGCACCCGGCCCTGGGCGTCGGGCCCGCGGTCGAGCCGGACGACCTCGAGCATCCGGCCCGCGCTCGCGTCGAGCCGGGCCGCCGCGGCGACGGTCTCCTGCCGGACCCGGTCGGCGACGGGCTCGTCCGGGTCGAGGCGGACGTGCGTGACCGAAGGCGCCGCCGGCCCGGCCGGGACGTCGACCCGCGGCCTGCCGTCGGCGCCCGTCCGGACCCGGGCGCGCAGCACGTCGTGCCGGGCGAGCAGTCCCGTCGTCAGCTCGGCGAGCCGCTCGGTCGTCAGCGCGGCCGGGGCGTGCAGTGTGATCGACTGGTAGAAGCCCTCCGACGGACCGGTGGCGTGGAGCCACTCGACGACCGGCGTCGCCGGCAGCTCACCGACCGGCGCGACGGTGCTCGGCTCGGCGCCCGCGGCGTCGCGGGCCGCGAGCGCCAGCGCCGCGGGCGTGCGCAGCTCGAACACCTCGCTCGGCCGGATCTCCAGGCCCTCCCGGCGGGCGCGACTGACCAGCCCGATCGCGACGATGCTGTCGCCGCCGAGGGTGAAGAAGTCGTCGTCGGCCCCGACCTCGGGCAGCCCGAGGACCTCCGCGACGACCGCGCACAGCGTCGCCTCGTGTGGGGTCCGCGGCGCCCGGCCGGGCTCGCGCGCCGGCCGCTGCGGCTCCGGGAGGGCACGGCGGTCGACCTTCCCGTTGGGGGTCAGGGGGAACGTGTCCAGGACCGTGACGGTGGTCGGCACCATGTACTCGGGCAGCCGGTCGGCGCACCAGCCGCGCAGCTCGTCCTCGGTGACCGGGTCGAGCAGCAGGACGTACGCGGCGAGGTACTTCGCTCCCGCGGAGTTCGAGCGGGCGGCGACGACGGCCTGGCGGACGGCCGGGTGCGCCGCCAGCGCGGCCTCGACCTCCTCCGGCTCCAGCCGCATCCCGCGGATCTTGACCTGGTTGTCGACGCGGCCGAGGAACTCCAGCGTCCCGTCCGGGTGCCAGCGGGCGAGGTCGCCGGTGCGGTAGAGGCGCGCGCCCGTCGGGTCGAAGGGGTTGGCGACGAACCTGGCCGCGGTGACGCCCGGCGCGTTGACGTAGCCGCGGCCGAGCAGGAACCCGGCCGCGTACAGCTCGCCGCCGACGCCGACCGGTACGGGCCGCAGGCGCTCGTCGAGCACGTGGATCTGGGTGTACGGGTTGGGCCGGCCGATCGAGGTGTCCGACCGCTCCGCACCCGGCCGGTAGATCGCGTGCGTGACGCCGATCGTCGCCTCGGCCGGGCCGTACCCGTGGTACATGGTCGTCGTCAGCCGGGCGCGGAAGCGACGGAACAGCTCCGGCGTCAGCGCCTCGCCTCCGCACCAGACGTGCCGCAGCCCGTCGAGGCCGCCCCCGGCCGTGCCGCGGGCCATCTCCAGCAGCGCGTCGAGCATCGACGGGACGAGGTAGACGAACGTGACGCCCTCGGTGGCGATCAGGTCGAACAGGTGGTGCGGGTCGCGGTCGCCGCCCGGGTCGGCGACGACGACGTGCCCGCCCGACACGAGCGGCAGCAGGATCTCGTTGACGGAGATGTCGAACGACAGCGGGGCCTTGAACAGCGACGCGTCGCCGGGGCCGAAGCCCAGCACCGTGTGGACCTGCCACTCCAACCGGTTCGCGATCGCCGCGTGCCGGATCATCGCGCCCTTCGGCGTGCCCGTCGAGCCGGACGTGAACATCACGTAGGCGAGCCGCTCGGGCTCGATCCGGACGTCCGGCCGGTCCGCCTGCCGGTCGGCGTAGCGCCAGGCCCCGAGGTCGACGACGGACGCCGGGACGAGGGGGTCGCCGTCGTCGGCCGTGGTGACCATGTGGACCGCGCCCGCGTCCGCGAGCACCTGACGGCGACGCTGCTCCGGCCACTCGGGGTCGACCGGCACGAACGCCCCGCCCGCTGCCATGATCGCCAGCACCGAGATCACCATCTCCGGTGACCGCGGCAGGTGCACGGCGACGACCTGCTCGGCCGTCAGGCCGCCGGCCAGCAGGTGGTGTGCGAGCTGGTGGACGTGCCGGGCCAGCTCGGCGTAGGTGAGCCGGACCGGACGCCGTCCCCTGGCGACGAGCGCGGTGACCCCGGGGTGGGCGGCGGCCGCCCCGGCGAAGAGCTCCACGACCGTCGTGGTGTGCGCCGGCTGCTCGGGGTCGTTCCACTCGGCGAGCGGCAGGAGACGTTCGGCGGACTCGATGGACATGACTCTCCCCAGGTACCTCAGACGATCGAGGTTCGTTGCGGCAGAACGAGATCGGTGGCGACGCGGCGTCAGGCGTCGGGCACGTGGGCCGTGCCGGGCGCGGCCGGGACGACGTCGACGGCCTGCGACCGCCACGCCGTCCACAGCTGCGCGTACCGGCCGTCGTGGGCGAGCAGGTCGCAGTGCGTGCCGCTCTCCACCACGCGCCCGTCCTCCATGACGACGATCCGGTCGGCGGTGGCGGCCTGCGTGAGCCGGTGCGCGACGACGATCGTCGTGCGGCCGGCGGTCGCCGCCGCGGCGGCCTGTTCGAGCCCGCGGGCGCCGAGGCTGCCCGCCTCGGCGGTGGCCTCGTCGAGGATCGCGACCGGCGGGTCGCAGATCACGAGCCGGGCCAGTGCCAGCTGCTGGGCCTGCGCCGCGGTCAGCTCGCGGCCGCCCTCCCCGACCTCCGTGGCGATCCCGTCGGGCAGCGCGTCGACCCACTCGAGCGCGCCGACCCGGGCGAGCGCGTCGCGCACCTCCTCGTCCGTCGCGTCCGGCCGGGCGAGCCGGACGTCGTCGGCCAGCGGGCCCGCGAACACGTGCACCTCCTGGCTGACGATCGCCACCTGCGCGCGCACCTGCTCCGGGGTGAGCGCGGCCAGGTCGATCCCCCCGAGCCGGACGACGCCCCGGTCGGGCACGAGCTGACCGGCGGCGATCGCGGCGAGCGTCGTCTTGCCCGCGCCTGTCGACCCGACGAGGGCCAGCCGTTCCCCCGGCTCGATCCGCAGCGTCACACCGTGCAGGACGGGGGCGCCGGGCTCGTAGCCGAAGGCGATGTCGACCAGCTCGAGCGACGCGTCGGCGGGCGTCCCGCCGGGCTGCGCGCCCGCGCGCGTGTCGTCCGGGATCCGCACGACGCCCACGAGGCGCGCGAGGCAGGCCCCGGCCGACTGCACCTCGTCGAAGCTGTGCAGCGCGGTGCCCACCGGATCGAAGAGCCGGTGGAACAGCAGGGCGGCGGCCGTCGCGGCGCCGACCGTCGCGACGTCGGCCCGGACCAGCACGAACCCGATGACGAGCACGACCGACAGGCCGACGAACTCGGCCCGGTTGGTGCGCCCGACGAAGCGGGTGAACAGCGTGACGATCCCGATGCTCAGGTCGCGCGCGCGGATCGCGGCGGCGTCGATCTCGGCCAGGTGCGGACGCTCCAGCCGGTACGCGTGCACCGTCCGGGCGCCGATCATGCTCTCCATCAGCGCCTGGGACCGGGCACCGACGGCCTTGCGCTCCTGCGCGTACAGCGGCGCCGACCGCCTCAGGTACCAGCGCAGCGCCACCAGGTAGAACGGCACCGCGACGAGCCCGGCCAGGCCGAGCCGCCAGTCCAGCCCGGCCATCGCCACCAACCCGAGCACGGCGATCAGCAGCGACGAGATGACCTTCGGCAGGACGTCGGTGACCGCGCGGCCGATGGTGTTGACGTCGTCGCCGATGCGGGAGAGCAGATCGCCCTTGCCGGCCTTCTCCAGCACGGGCGTGGGCAGCGTCAGCGCCCTGGCGACGACGCGCTCGCGCATCGTCGCCAGCACCGACTCGCCGAGCTTGCTGGTCAGGTAGGCCGCGACGCCGCTGAGCACGCCGCCGACCACGGCGGCGACGACGAGGACGACCGAGATCATCACGATCGTCGACGTCGGCCCCCGGTCGCGCACGCCGTCGACGAGCGCGGCGAAGACGTAGGACGGCAGCACGGCCGCCGCGGCGGCGACGATCCCGACGAACAGCGTGAGCGCGGCCAGCGCCCGGTGGTGGCGCAGCTCGCCCGCGAGCCACGACCACGACTCGCGGGCACCGGCGACCGGCAGCAGGGTCCGCCGGTCGGGGGTGGCGACGGTCTCCGTCACGGCGGTCATCAGCGCAACACCGCCCTGCGGTAGTCGTCGTCGCGGTCGACCAGCTCGTCGTGGGTCCCGGAGGTGCGCACGACGCCGTCGTCGACGACCACGACCCGGTCCACGGTCGCGAGCAGGATGGGGCTGGAGGTCACCAGCAGCGTCGTGCCGCGCCGGCCCGGTCCGTGGCGCAGCGCGCGCAGGCCCCGCGCGATCGTCTGTTCGGTGACGGGGTCGACCGCCGTGGTCGGGTCGTGCAGCACCAGGACCGGCGGCCGGGTGTGCAGCGCCCGGGCCAGCGCGACCCGCTGCCGCTGGCCGCCCGACAGGCTGGCGCCGCGTTCGGAGACGGGCGTGTCCAGCCCGTCGGCGTGGACCTCGACGACGTCGTCGGCGGCCGAGGCGCGCAGCACGGCGTCGAGGAGGTCCGGGTCGTCGGGCCGGCTGCCCTCGTCGTCCCCGACGACGATGTTGGAGCGCAGCGTGCCGGTGAAGACGTCGGTGGTGTGCGGCTCGACGAGCAGCGCCGCCCGCGCCGCGCGGTGCCCCGCGACGGCGACGTCGACCCCGGCGACCGCGACCGTGCCGCGGTAGTCCTCCGGGGCGAGCTGTCCGGCCAGCACGGTCACCAGCGCCTCGGCGTCGGCCGCCCGCGGTGCGACGACCCCGACGAGCTCACCCGGGGCGACCGACAGCTCGAGTCCCTGCAGGCTCCCGTAGTGCAGGCCGGTGACGTCGAGGCCGTGCGGCGGCGCGGGCAGCTCCGCGGTGTCGTCGGGCACGAGCGGGGGCGCCGAGAGCACCATCGCGACCCGGTTGGCCGACGCCCTCGCCTCGGCGATCCAGCTCGGCACCACGGTGAGCTGGGCCAGCGGCTCGACGAGGAACTGCGCGAGCCCGATCACGGTGACGAACTGGCCGATGGTGATCGCGCCGTCGAGCGCCAGCCAGCCCGCCGCGATCGCGATGCCCGCGGCCAGCAGGTTGGACAGCGTCGCCGAGATCCCCTCGAAGCCGCGCTGGGTGCGCGCGGCGTGCAGCGTCGCCCGCAGCGACCGCCTGCTGACCTCCCGGTAGCGGCGGCTCGCCGGCTCGTGCGCCCCGATGCCCCGCAACGGCCGCAGCCCGGCGACCAGGTCGGTCGCCACCGCGGCGGCGCGGCCGGCCGTCTCCTGCTGGTGCTGGATGCGGCGGGTGATCAGCGGCTCGGACAGCTGCAGCACCACCAGCACGAGCGGTGTGCCCAGCACGACGCCGAGACCGAGCGGCACGTCGATGAGCAGCAGCGTCACGGCGCAGACCGTGACGGCGGTGAGCGAGGCGACGATCCGCGGGATGTAGTCCAGGAAGTAGGAGGCGTTGTCCGCGTCGCTGGAGGAGATGGTCAGCAGCTCGCCCGACCGCAGGTCGGTGCGGACGCCGCGGGGCCGCAGGATCGTGCCGGCGACCTCGATCCGCAGGTTGGCGCCCTCGCCGGCCTCGGCGTAGGTGAGCAGCCGCGCGCCGAACCGCCACATCAGCGACAGCACGAGGAACAGCACCGCCAGCACGGCCACCCAGACGACCAGCTGCGCGACGTCACCCGTCGCGACCGCCCGGTCGATGATCACACCGATGACGACGGGGACCAGCGCCTCGCAGATCTGGTGCCCGCCGTACATCGCCGACCCGAGGGTCAGCCAACGGCGGTTGCGGGAGATCCCCGTCAGGAGCACTCGCGAACCGGTCATCTCGGGCATCTACGCGCGGTCCCCGGTCGACGCCAGTGCCGTCGTGATCGACTGGAGGATCTCGGCCGACCGCACGGCGATGTTCGACAGCAGCGACGACGACAGCCCGTGCGTGTGCTCGGTGCCGCCCTGCAGGTAGATGTTCCCGGACAGCTCCGTCCGGGTCAGCAGCCGGTAGTCCCGGCTCACCGCGGGCTCGCCCGCGAGGGCCTGCGGGTCGCACACCCCGGACAGCAGGTCGCGCAGCGGCATCGGGTCGAAGCCGGTGGCGTACACGACCGCGTCGCAGTCGAGCGTGTCGACCGTGCGCGTCGGGTTGTGCTCGATCTGGACCCGCACGCCGTCGGCGGTCTCCACCGCGCTGCGGATCCGGCTGGCGCCGCGCAGGAACAGCCGTCGCGTCCCCCCGACCCGCTCGGAGTACTCGCGGCGGTAGAGGCTCTCGATGAGGTCGAGGTCGACGCAGGAGTAGTTGGTGCCGCGGTGGTACTCGAGCAGCTGGCGGCGCACGGCCGGTTCGGCGACGTAGAAGTCGTCGACGGCGGCGGGGTCGAAGACCCGGTTCGCGAAGGGGCTGTCGTCGGCGGGGCTGTACCCGTACCGGTTGAACACGCCGTGCACCTCGGCCGACTCGAAGCGGTCCAGGAGGTGCTCGGTGACCTCCGCGGCGCTCTGTCCGGATCCGACCACGACGAAGCGCCGGTGCGTCGGCTCGGGCAGCTCCGCGAGTCGGGCCAGCAGGCGGTGGTTGTGGAACTGCCGGGCGCTGGGCCGCACCCCGCTGGGCAAGCGGGGCGTGAGCCCCCCGGCGAGGACGACGTTGCGAGTGCGCAGGGAGATTCGGCCGTCCGGGCCGTCCGCGACGACCTCGAGCGCGCCGTCGACGTCGTGGACGGCGACCGCGCGCGTCCCGTACCGCACCCGCGCCGACACCGACTCGGCGGCCCAGGTCAGGTAGTCGTGGAATTCCACCCGTGTCGGGAAGAAGTTCTGGAGATTGATGAAATCGGTGAGTCGACCGCGTTCGGAGAGGTAGTTCACGAAGCTGTACCTGCTGCGCGCATTGCGCTGCGTGGCCAGATCCTTGAGGAAGGAAATCTGCATCGTCGTCCCGGGCAGGAGCATCCCGGTGTGCCAGCCGAAGCGTTCCTGGGCCTCTACGAACTCGGCACGAACGGGGTGCCCACCGTCTGCGACGTGCTCCTCGATCGCGATCGCGAGCCCCAGGTTCGAGGGTCCGAACCCGATCCCGACGAGGTCCAAGGGCTCCGAACCCCCTGCGTGCGGTCGAGTGACCTCGGGCGGCATCGAGCCGCCGGAAATGACGAGCGCCATGACCACCTTCCTGAATTTCAGGTAAGCCTAACCTGAGACTCCGTGAACCGGGCAAGCGTGACACAGAGCACGTCGGATTCCCAAGCTCTGCACGAGGTCCCCGGGCCGCGAGGGGACATGCCCGGCCGGAAGGGGCCCCCGAACGCCGTGATCGATCGTGTTGTCGGGCGAGTTCCTAATGCTAGCCTCAGCTAACTTTGCGAAGGAGAGGCTATGAGACCGAGGTTCCTGGTTCCCTCTGACGTGCGCCGCGGCCGCGTCCGCCGCAGCGGTGCACGGTCCCTGGGAATGGTCGCCGCACTGCTGCTCACGGTCGGTCTGTCGGCCTGCGGATCGACGGCAGGCGACGATGCACCGCCCCCGAGCACCGCGGCGGCGGCACCGGTCACGATCGAGCAGAAGTACGGGGCGGTCACCGTGCCGGCGAACCCGACGAAGGTCGCGACGGTCGGCTACAACGACCAGGACTTCGTGCTCGCACTGGGCGTCCAGCCGGTTCTCACCCGCGGCTGGTTCGACAGCTACAACACGCTGCCGTGGGTCGAGCAGGAGACCGACGGCAAGGGCGTGACCGAGATGAAGGACGGCGAGATCGACTACGAGGCGCTCGCCGCCGCCCAGCCCGACGTCATCCTGGCGATCTACGAGACCCTCGACCAGCCGACGTACGAGCGGCTCTCCAAGATCGCGCCGACCGTCCTGCAGCCCAGCCAGTTCCCCGACGAGGAGACGCCCTGGGACGCCCAGCTGCTGCTCACGGGCAAGGTGCTCGGCAAGGACCAGGAGGCGCAGGCCCTCGTCACCAAGGTGAAGGGCGCGATCGACAAGGCCAAGGCGGACAACCCCGGGTTCGCCGGCAAGGTGCTCGTCGTCGACTACGGCCCCGAGGACGGCGGGCACTACCTCATCCCCAAGGGCGACCCGCGGCGCGCGCTGTTCGACGCGCTCGGCTTCGCCGCACAGGACGCCAAGGGCGACGTCAGCCAGGAGAACCTGAACCTGCTCGACCGCGACGTGCTGTTCGTCGCCGGCGCCACGAAGGCACAGATGGCGGGCTCGCCGGGCTTCGACCGGCTCAAGGTCGTCCAGGAGGACCGGACGCTGTACACGACGTTCGACTCCCCGCTCGGCGGTGCGCTGTCCTACAGCGGCCCGAGCGCGCTGCTGTACGCGATCGACAAGGTCGTGCCGCAGCTCGCCAACGCGGTGGGCGGCAAGCCCGTCGCGGACCTGTCCAATGCCTGATCTACCCGCCTGATCTACCCGTGCCCCGCGCGGCGCGGGTGCGGCACCGGCCGCCGCCGGGACGTCCCCCCGGCGGCGGCCACGCCCGGACACGCCGGGCACCCCTGACGCACCGACACCCACCACACCACCCGGAGGCCCGGTGGCCCAGACCACCACCGCGTCGGTCGAACGCGGTCGCGGCACCCGTGCCCGCCGGATCGGCATCATCGTCGTACTACTCGCGCTGCTCGTCGTCGTCGCGGCGGCCGGCCTCCTCCTCGGGTCGCGCTCGCTGCCGCCCGCGGCCGTCTGGTCGGCACTGACCGACCCCACCGGCAGCGACCTCGACTTCATCGTCCTGTCGCTGCGGGTGCCCCGGACGATCCTCGGGATCGCCGTGGGCGTCGCGCTCGGCATCAGCGGCGCACTCATGCAGGGACACACCCGCAACCCGCTCGCCGACCCCGGTCTGCTCGGCGTCAGTGCGGGTGCGGCCCTGCTCGTCGTGGTCAGCGTCTACGCACTCGGGATCACCAGCCTCTACGGCTACGTCTGGTTCGCCTTCGTCGGCGCGTTCGGCGCGAGCGTGCTGGTGTTCATGCTCGGCACCCTCAGCCCCGACGGCCCGACACCGGTGACGCTGGCGCTCGCGGGCGTGGCCGTCAGCGCGTTCCTGGGCGCCATGACGACCGCACTGGTGCTCGGCGACCGCCAGACGCTCGACGTCTTCCGGTTCTGGTCGGTCGGGGCCCTCGCCGGTCGCGGCGGGGACATCGCCGCGCAGATCGCGCCGTTCCTCGTCGCCGGGGTCGTCCTGGCGCTGGCCAACGCACCCGGGCTCAACCTGCTCAACCTCGGCGAGGACGTCGCCCGCGGCCTCGGGGCCAACGTCGGGATGATCCGCGTCATCGGCCTCGTGGCGATCACCCTGCTGGCCGGGGGCGCGACGGCCGCCTGCGGGCCCATCGGGTTCGTCGGGCTCGTCGTGCCGCACGTCTGCCGGTTCTTCACCGGGCCCGACCACCGCTGGCTCGTCCCGACGTCCGGGCTGGCGGGGGCCGTGCTGCTCCTCGGCGCGGACGTCGTCGGCCGCCTCGTCGCCCGGCCGGGAGAGCTGCAGGTCGGGATCGTGCTCGCGGTCGTCGGCGCGCCGTTCTTCGTGCTGCTGGTGCGCCGTCGGAAGCTGGCGTCGCTGTGAAGCTGCTCGAGGCCGACGACGTGCTGATCCCCGGCCGCACCCCCGTGCGCTACCGCAGGTTCTCCGGCGTGTGGCGGCCCCGGATCGTGCTGGTCACCCTGCTGGGCCTGGCCGCGACGCTGCTCATGCTGGCCGTCAACGTCGGCCTCGGGGAGTACCGCATCGGGGTCCTCGACGTGCTGCGCGTGCTCCTCGGCGGCGGCGACCCCGGCCAGCAGTTCGTCGTACTCGACCTCCGCCTCCCGCGCTCGCTGACCGCGGTGTTCGTCGGCGCCGCGCTCGGGCTGTCCGGGGCGATCACGCAGACCGTCACCCGCAACGCGCTCGCGAGCCCCGACGTCCTCGGCATCACGACGGGCGCCTCGACGACCGCCGTCGCCGTCATCGTGCTCGGCGGCAGCTTCCCGCTCGCGACCTGGCTCTGGGGCACGGGCAGCCTGCCGTTCGCGGCACTCGTGGGCGGGCTGCTCACCGCGCTCGTGATCTATGCGCTCGCCTGGCGCAAGGGGGTGGAGGGCAACCGGCTGATCCTCGTCGGCGTCGGTGTCGGGGCCGTCGCCGCGGCGCTCACCTCGTGGTTGCTGGTCATCGCCGACCTCAACGACGCGTCGAAGGCGACCATCTGGCTCACCGGCAGCCTCAACGGCCGGGACTGGGCGCAGGTCTGGCCCGTGGCGGCCACGGTCGCGGTCCTGCTCCCGGTCGCGCTCGCGCTCTCCTTCGGGCTGGGCGCGATGCAGCTCGGCGACGACACCGCGGGCGGCCTCGGGATGCGCGTCGACCGGCAGCGGACGCTCGCGCTGCTCGTCGCCGTCACGGCGGCGGCGGTCGCCACCGCGAGCGCCGGGCCGATCGACTTCGTCGCACTCGTCGTCCCGCAGGTGGCGATGCGGCTCGTCGCGTCCGCCCGGCCACCGCTGCTGACGTCGGCGGTGTTCGGTGCGCTCCTGCTGCTGGGTTCCGACGTCGTCGCCCGGACGGTGCTCCCGACCGAGCTCCCCGTCGGGACCGTCACCGCGGCGCTCGGCGCCCCCTACCTGATGTGGCTGCTCACCTACGGGCACCGGCGCGCCCGGGTGTGACACCCGACGGGTGCGCCGTGCCTCCGCCGTACGGGGAGACCGGATCCGCCTATCGACACGACCGGACGAGAGGGCTTGGGTCGGTGTCCCGGTGCCCTCGCGCCGGGGTTCGGCCCGAGTGTGGAGGTGGGAACGTGGCCAGGGTGACTCTCGACTGCCGGTCGATCCCCAGCGAGTCGAACTGCTCGCTGACCATCAGCGGCGAGCCCGACGAGGTGCTGCGGGCGGCGGCCGCCCACGCGGTCGACGTGCACGGACACGTCGACGACGACGAGCTGCGGCAGGGGCTGCGCACCGCGCTGACCGAGGCCGCCGCGATCGACGTGGAGCCGGGCGCGTTCGTACAGCTCATCGAGTTCACCACCGACCGGATCGACGCGATCGCCGACATCGAGCAGGAGTGGCTGGAGGCGATCGGCACCGACCGGACGGCCGTCTGGGGCATCGTCGGGGCGGACCGGTCCGACCCGAGGCGTTTCGTCCAGGTGGTCGGGTTCCCGGACGCCGAGCAGGCGGCCGTCAACTCGAAGCACCCCGCGACCAGCCGGATCGCCGAGCAGCTGCGCGCGCTCTGCGACGGGGACCCGGTCTTCCGCGACCTCGACGTGCGCGAGGTACGAGCGTTCTGACCAGGCACGACCCGCCCGCCGCGCCGAGAGTGCCCGCTCGCGCGGCGGGCGACCCGCGGAACGCGCCGCCCGGAGCTCAGATGTTGGAGCCGTCGGGCGGGACGTCGTCGGGCGGCCGCGGAGACCCGCCCACCGACGCCGACGCCGGGCAGGACAGGCCCAACGTGTAGGCGGTCATCGACAACGAGCCGTAGGCGTACCCGTCGACCAGCACCCTGGTGTCGCTCGCCTCGCCGGCCGCATCGGCGAGGCCCGCGAGGTACAGCGCCGGGATGAAGTGGTCGGGGGTGGGGACGGCGTGCCGGTAGTCGGCGTGCGCGTCGAGGGCGGCGAAGCGCGTCGGGTCACCCAGCATGCGCTCCCTGGCCGCCTCGTCGAAGCGGCGCGCCCAGTCGAAGCCCTCGTCGGTGAGCTTCCAGTCCATCCCGCGAAGGTTGTGGACGACGTTCCCACTGGTCACGACCAGCACCCCGCGGGTGCGCAGTGCGTGGAGCTTCGCGCCCAGCTCGAGGTGGTGGTCGAGCGGCTTGTCGGCGTTGATGCTCAGCTGCACGACGGGGATCGACGCGTCGGGGAACGCGTGCACGAGCACCGACCAGGTGCCGTGGTCGATGCCCCAGCTGTCGACGTCGGCCCCGACCCAGGTGGGTTCGACGACGTCGGCGATCTCGGCGGCCAGCTCCGGCATCCCCGGAGCGGGGTACTCCACCTCGAACAGCTCCTGCGGGAAGCCGTAGAAGTCGTGGATCGTGCGGGGCCGCGGCATCGCGGTGACGGCGGTGGCGTTGATGTACCAGTGCGCGCTGACCACGAGGATCGCACGCGGGCGGGGCACGGCCATCCCGAACGCGCGCCACGCGGCGGTGTACCTGTTGTCCGACAGCGCGTTCATCGGGTTGCCGTGGCCGAAGAACGCGGCCGGCATCAGCGGCGCACCGCCCCCCGCCGTCGCCTGGTGGCTGCCGTCGGCCGGCAACGTCATGGCGTCCTCCGATCCGGTCGACCAGCGGCCCGCGCGGGTGCACGTGCCGGTCGGCACACCGCAGTCTGCCGCGTCGGGCGGCCCGGAGCCCACCCGAGCATCGTCGACGGCCCGCGTGTGTTCGTGGATCCGCCGCCCGGCCGCCGCCGCTACGCTCGACGCTCATGACGACGGGCGGCCTGCCGTCGGGGGTGCGCAAGGCCGAACTCGTGGCGGCGCTGTCGTTGGCGACCGATCTCGGGCTCGGCCTGCCGGAGGAACACGTCCTGCGCCAGACCGTCATCGCCCGGCGGCTGGCCCGCCTCGCCGGTCTGTCGGCCGCCCAGCAGGACGCCGTCTTCTACACCTCGCTGCTCGCCTGGGTCGGCTGCGTCGCCGACTCGCACGAGATGGCCCACTGGTTCGGCGACGACCGCCGGCTGCGCGCCGAGAGCTACGCCGTCGACAAGGCGGGCCTGCCGATGCTGCGCTTCCTCGTCGAGCAGGTCGGACGGGACGCCGGGCCGGCGCGGCGGCTGACGGCGATCGGGCGCTTCCTCGTCGCGGGCGGCGTCGGCGAGGCGATGGGCTCGATGATCACCCACTGCCGGACCACGGCGGACATCGCCGAGCGGCTCGGCCTGCCCGACGACATCGGGAGGGCCCTGGGTCAGGCCTTCGAGCGCTGGGACGGCCGCGGTGTGCCCGGACGGCTGCGCGCCGCGGCGATCGACCCGGTGATCCGCGTCGTCCACGTCGCCGACGACACCGAGCAGCACCACCGGGCCGGGGGCGTCGGCGCCGCCACCGCGATGCTGCGGTCACGCCGGGGCACCGAGTTCGACCCCGACCTCGTCGACCTCGTCTGCGCGCACGCCGACGAGGTGTTCGACGGTCTCGACGCGGTGCCGGCGTGGCAGTCCGTCCTCGACGACGGGTCGCCCGCCGAGTCCCCCGCGCTGACCGAGGACGAGCTGACCGACGCCCTGCGCGTCTTCGGCGACTACGCCGACCTCAAGGCGCCCTGCTTCCTCGGCCACTCCGCCGCCGTCGCGGCACTCGCGGCCGACGCCGCCGGCAGGATGGGTCTCCCCGACGCCGACGTGACGCTCGTCGAGCGGGCAGCGCTGGTGCACGACCTCGGGGTGCACGGGGTGTCGAGCGGGGTGTGGGACAAGCCGGGGCCGCTGAGCGCGGGCGAGTGGGAGCGCGTCCGGATGCACCCCTACCTGACCGAACGGACGCTGGCGCGGGTACCGCAGCTGGCGGAGCTGGGGACGCTCGCCGCGCTGCACCACGAGCGGCTCGACGGCTCGGGCTACCCGCGGGGGCTGCGGGCCGACGCCATGCCGATCACCGCGCGGGTCCTCGCCGCCGCCGTCCGCTACCGGACGGCGGTCGAGCCGAGGCCGCACCGCCCGGCCGCCGAACCGGCCGCGGCGCAGACGCTGCTGCGTGCCGATGCCGCCGCCGGACGTCTGGACGGCGAGGCCGTCAACGCGGTGCTGGCCGCCGCGGGCCACCGCGTCCGGCGGCGCCCCGCGTTGCCCGCGGGCCTGAGCCCGCGCGAGGCGCAGGTACTGGGACTCGTGGCGCGCGGGCTCTCCAACCGGGCCATCGCCGCCGAACTGAGCCTCGCGCCCCGCACCGTCGGCAGCCACGTCGAGCACGTCTACACCAAGATCGGGGTCTCGACACGGGGTGCGGCGGCGATGTTCGCGATGCGCCACGGCCTCGTCGGCGACCCGGTCCAGGGCTGAGGGCGGCGCGCCGAAACTTCGGGTGAACACCCGAGGCGACCCCGCCCCGGTCCGGCGACGCTACCTCCATCACTCGTCATCGATCGGAGGAGATCCCGTGCAGACCCTCGGCCCACCACTCACCACCGCGGGACGGCTCGTCGAAGCCGTTGCCGCGCAGGACTTTCCCGCTGTCCACGACTGCTTCACCGACGCCGTGCGGTTCCGGGCGCTGCTGCCCCGGGGGCCCGTCGAGACCACCGGTCCCGAAGCGGCCACCGACCGGTTCCGCGGCTGGTTCGGCGAACCCGACGAGCTCGAGGTGGTCGACGCCGCGATCAGCACGATCGCCGGCAAGGCCTGCCTGCGGTGGCGGCTGCGGCTGACCACCCCGACCGGTGCGTCCCGGCTCGTCGAGCAGCATCTGTTCGTCAGCGGCGACGGGCGGCTCGACGCCGTCGACCTGCTCTGCTCCGGCTGGATGCACGGGGGTGCGCGATGACGGGCAAGGCGGTCATCAGCCTCACCACCGGCCTGGACGACCCCGAGCGGGTCACCGTGGCGTTCCTCGTCGCGGTCGGCGCGGCCGAGGAGGGCCGCCCCACGCTCATGTTCCTCACCAAGGAGGCCGTGCGCCTCGTGGTGCCCGGGACGGCGACCGGCACGGCGTGCACCGGCTGTCCTCCCCTGGAGACGCTGATGAAGCGCTATCGCGCCGCGGGCGGGACCTACCTCGCGTGCCCGATCTGCGTCGACGCCAAGGGCCTCGACGGCACCGGGTTCATCGACGGCGCCGAGGTCGGCGGCACCGTGCCCATGTGGCGGTGGATCGGTGACGAGGGCGCCACGACCTTCAGCTACTGATCCGTCCGCGTGAACCGTCGGCATCGGCGAACTTTCCGGCGCCCCGCGGCATCTCCTCGTCATGGTGGATGTCATCGTGGTCGGCACCAGGGTCGCCGGTGCCTCGACGGCACTGTTGCTGGCGCGCCGCGGGCTGTCGGTGCTCGCCCTGGACCGTGCGCGGTTCCCCAGCGACACGGTCTCCACGCACCAGGTGCAGGTCCGGGCGGTGCCCGGCTGCACCGGTGGGGGCTGCTCGAACGCCTCCGCGCGGCGGGGACCCCGCCGGCGCGGACGGTCCGGTTCGACGCCGGCCCGGTCGTCCTGCAGGGTCGCCTGCCGGAGGTCGACGGCGTCGTGCGGGGTGCCCGTCGGCACCGTGCGCAGCCGCCTGCACGCGGGCCACCGCCGGCTCGCCGACGCCCTGCTGGCCACCGCCGCACAGGCGCACCCCGACCGGGCCCGCGCCCGCCGCTACGCCGAGGAGCTCGGCGCGGCGATGACCGCGTTCCAACGCACCGGCGACACCCGCGCGCTCAACGACCACCTGGCCGTCGACGTCGAGTACCAGTTGTTCGACGGCGTCCGCCGCCGCGACCGTGCGCGGTTCGCCGCGGCACTCGCCTCGGAGTTCGACGACGGCGTCCGCGCCGAACCACTGGGCGTCACCGCGGGCGCCGGGCTCACGGTCGTCGATCTGCGGCTGCACAACCCCTCCGACCAGCCGCTGCACTGCCCGCCCGCCCTCACCCAGCTGTTCCTGCACGACGGCCGGACGGTGCGCCGCATCACCTCCCACTACGCGACGCTCCAACCGGACGCGGCCCGCGCGTAGCGCCGCCCGCGGCAACGCGCCGAGGGCGTACGAGGGTCGGCTTCACACTTTCCGCGTGACGGCCGGGGCGGGTGCGCACCGGATGATGGCCGCGGTGCCCGCTCGGAAGCCGCCGGCCCGGGGTACTGCGGCGCGCCGCCTGTCGTCGTGCTGTCGAACGCCGCGGCAAGGGGGAGCCGATGGGTGGCCTGACCGCTCTCGCCGTCGTCGTCGTGGCCTACACCGTCGTGTCGTCGAAGCTGGATCGCTGGTGGATCTCCGGCCCGATGGTGTTCGTCGCGGCAGGCACGATCCTCGGGCCCGCCGTGCTGAACGTCCTCCCGCTGGCGGTCACCGACGAGGTGGTTCTGACCGTCACCGAACTGACGCTGGCCCTGCTGCTGTTCTCCGACGCCTCGACGGTGCGGCTGCGCGAGGTCGAGGGCGATGCCGGCCTGCCCTCGCGACTGCTGTTCGTCGGCCTGCCGCTGACGATCGTGGCGGGCGCACTCGTCGCTCACCTCGTGTTCCCGGAGATCCCCTGGGCGGCGGCAGCGTTGATCGCGACCATCCTGGCGCCCACCGACACCGCGCTCGGCCTGGCGGTCGTCACCAACAGGCTGGTTCCGACCCGGATCCGGCGGGCGCTCAACGTCGAGAGCGGCCTCAACGACGGGATCGCCACTCCCTTCGTCACGCTGTTCATCGCGGTCCTCGCCGCGGAGGAAGGGGCCGGCGACCGCGCGTGGGGGCTCGAGGCCCTCAAGGAGATCGGCCTGGCGCTCGTCGCGGCGGTGGTCGTCGGATACCTCGGCGGGAAGCTGCTCGCATTCGCCAAGGACCGCGCCTGGACCTCGCCCGTGTCGGAGCAGATCGCCATCCTCGCGCTCGCGCTGCTCGCCTACGAGGGCTCCGTCGCGATCGGCGGGAACGGGTTCGTCGCGGCGTTCGCCGGCGGGATGCTGTTCGGCGCGGTGACGAAACGCGGCTTCGCCGAGCCCGGCCGCTTCACCGAGACACTCGGGCTGGCGGCCACGTTCCTCGTGTGGGCGGTGTTCGGTGCGCTCTTCCTCGGCGAGCTGTTCACCCACGGGCTCTCGGCACGCCCCGTCGTGTACGCGATCCTGAGCGTCACCGTCATCAGGATGGTGCCGGTCGCGCTCTCCCTGATCGGGACCCGGCTCAGACCGGTCACCGTGGGATTCATGGGCTGGTTCGGTCCGCGAGGACTCGCGTCGGTCGTCTTCACGCTCCTCGCGTGGCAGGAGCTCGAGCACGCGGCCGGTGGGGGGCTGCTCCTGCAGACCGCCGCCTGGACGATCCTGCTCTCCGTTCTGCTGCACGGCCTGTCGGCCTCGCCGTTCGCCACCCGGTACGGGGCATACGCCGCGACGTTGGCGAATGCCCCCGAGCAGGCCCCTTCGAGCCGGCCGCGGATCCGGCTGCGAGACCTCGGCGGTCGCCACCACCCGGAGGACCGGCCGGACCGGGAACCCGCGTGAGAGGACCGACGACCGCACGGCTAGGTGAAGACGGATGCCGAAATCAGACCGGCCAGGTGACCCGGCGGCGCGTCGTGGTGACGTGATTCAGCGGTGACGGCGGCAGCCAGCAGCGAGGTGACGTCCGCCGTCGTCAGGTTGTCGCGGAGGCGGCCCGCGTCGCGCGCCCGACCGACGAGCTCGTCCAGCACGGACTCATAGCGCTGCCGCACGTCCGGATCGATGTTCAGCTTCTGATCACCCGCTGTGATGAGGTCGCACAGCGCCGCGTTCTCGCACGCGTGCCTGACCGCCAGCCGCCAGAACTCGACACACCGCTGACCCGGCGGGTCGTCGGGGAGGCTTGGCACGCGGTCGAGGAGCTCGGTCAGGCGAGCGGACACGACGGCTGCATAAAGAGCCTCCTTCGTCGGGAAGTGCCGATAGACCGTGCCCGCGCCGACGCCGGCCCGGGCTGCGATGTCCAGCAGGCCGGCGCTCCTGCCCTCCGTGGCGAAAACCTCCTTCGCCGTGTCGAGCACGCGCTGGCGATTGCGCGCGGCGTCGGCACGTGGCGCCCGGGCCGAGGACATTTCATTCCCCCTTGCTAAGCGGGTTTCAGATTCCGTATCGTTCGAAACGGGTTCCGCAACCCGGATCCTATCGTGATGACGCTCGGGAGAGCTGACATGTCCGAACTGATCACCGTCCTCGCCGCTACAGGGCGCCAGGGCAGTGCGGTGGTACGCGCCTCGCTCGCGGCCGGGAGCCCGGTCCCGCGCGGTGGTGCGCGACCCGAGCCGGGACGACGCGCGCCGCCTCGCCGACGCCGGAGCCGAGATCGTCCCCGGATCGCTCGACGACGCCGACGCCATCGTCCGGGCGTTGCAGGGCGCCGCCGGCCTGTTCCTCTACCAGCCCGGCTTCGTCTCACCGCAGGTGACGCCGGGCATCGGTCCGGACGACGAACTGCGTCGCGGGCGGGCGATCATCGACGCCGCCGTGCGGGCCGGAGTCGGGCACATCGTCTACTCCTCCGGACTGGGCGCGGACCGGCCCGACTTCAGCCCGTTGTCACGCCCCAAGACCGAGCTCGAGGACTACCTGCGCTCCACGCAGGTTCCGGCCACCGTCCTGCGGCCGGTCGGATTCATGGAGAACCACCTCGGGCCGTTCCGAGGCTTGCGCCCCGATGGCCGGCTCGCCTCCACCGCCCCGCCGGACGTCGTCGAACAGCTCATCAGCGTCGCCGACATCGGCTCGATCGCGACGCGCGCCTTCACCGCGCCGGACGACTGGATCGGTCGCGCCATGGACATCGCCGCGGACGAACTGACGGCACCCGAGATCGCGTCCGCCATCGCGGCAGCGACCGGCCGGGCAGTGCGCTACGAGCGCATCCCGCTGGACGAGGTCCGCACACAAGATCCGCGACGTGCCGCCGCGATCGCCCGCATGTGGGACCCCGACCGTCCGGCGGCCGAGCTGCAGACCTGCCGTGCCACGATCCCCGACCTCACCGGCTTCAGGGCCTGGCTCGACACGCGGGCGTGACCGAGGCCTTCACGACCTGCCTGTCCGAGGCGGAGCCGATCTGACATCTCGACCACGGCGACGAGCCACGTCCGATCGCCACGCTCCGGACCAGCACACCCGAAGCGCAGTCGACAGCGCAATCGAAACGACATCGCCCCGGCCGTTCCTGCCGGCCGGGGCGATGTTCCTGGTGCGCCCGAAGGGATTCGAACCCCTAACCTTCTGATCCGTAGTCAGATGCTCTATCCGTTGAGCTACGGGCGCGTGCTCTTCAGTTGTCGCCGCGACCGACCCGGGAGTCGGCCACGCCTGCGCGGAGGCTCCGGGATTTGAACCCGGGATGGGGGGTGACCCCAAACCGCATTAGCAGTGCGGCGCCATAGACCAGACTAGGCGAAGCCTCCCGGGGCCTCTCGGCCTCAGCACGGACAACCTTACACAACCCCCCCGGCGCCCCTCGCACACCCCCCACCCCCCGAGGGGCGCCGTGACGATCACCCGTCGATCACCCGGACGCGGCCATCTCCAGGAACGGCGCGAGGGCGTCGGGGTTCTGCAGGGCCCCCCGGCTGACGGCCTTGTCGGGGGCCACGCCCGCCAGGATCTTCTTCACCGGGACCTCGCACTTCTTGCCGTTCAGCGTGCGCGGCACCGCGTCGACGACGATGAACCGGTCGGGCACGTGCCGGGGCGAGAGCTCCGAGCGCAGTGCCTTGCGGAGGTCGCCCTCGACATCGTCGAGCGTGGTCCCGTCGGTCAGCACCAGGAAGCACAGCAGGGCGCCCTCGTCGCGCGCCCCCAGCTCTGTGGTGTCGATCACCAGCGAGTCGGCGACGCCGTCGAAACCCTCCACGACGGCGTAGAAGTCCGCCGTGCCCATGCGGACGCCGCCCCGGTTGAGCGTCGAGTCCGAGCGGCCGTAGATGACGTAGGAGCCACGCGGGGTACGGCGCACCCAGTCGCCGTGCCGCCAGACGCCGGGGTAGTCCTCGAAGTAGGCGGCCCGCAGCTTGGCCCCGTCGGGGTCGTTCCAGAACATCACGGGCATCGACGGCATCGGCCGCGTGACGACGAGCTCCCCCACCTCGTCCTCGATCTCCTGGCCCTTCTCGTCATAGGCGACGACGGCCGCCCCGAGCGCGGCGCAGGAGATCTCGCCCAGCCACACCGGGACGGTCGGGGCCGCGCCGACGAACGCGGCGCAGAGGTCGGTCCCGCCGGACACGGAGGCGATCTGCAGGTCGTCGCCCACGGCGTCGGCGACCCAGGCGAATCCCTCCGGCGACAGCGGCGCCCCGGTGGACCCGACGGTGCGCAGCGCCGACAGGTCGACCTCGTCGCGCGGCCGCAGGCCGGCCTTGAGGCACGCCTGGATGAACGGCGCCGATGTCCCGAAGTACTTGACGCGGTGCTTCTCGGCCAACCGCCAGAGCGCGCCGAGGTCCGGGTGACCGGGGTTGCCGTCGTAGAGGATCACCGTCACACCGACGAGAAGCCCGGCGATCAGGTAGTTCCACATCATCCAGCCGGTCGTGGTGAACCAGAAGAAGCGGTCGCCCGGGCGCAGGTCGCCCTGCAGCTGCAGGGCCTTCATGTGTTCGAGAAGGATGCCGCCGTGGCCGTGGACGATGCCCTTGGGCAGGCCCGTCGTCCCCGACGAGTAGAGGACCCACAGGGGGTGCCCGAACGGGACCGACTCGTACTCGAGCGGGCCGGGCTCGGCGGTGAACTCGGCCCAGGTCGTCGTGCCGTCGAGGGTGGCCTCCTCGTCGAGGTAGCCGACGAGCACGGTGGTGGTCACCGTCGGGAGCTGGCCGCGCAGCGCCGCGACGTTCTCGCGGATGTCGAACCGCTTGCCGCCGTAGACGTAGCCGTCGACGGCGAAGAGCACCGTGGGCTCGATCTGGGCGAAGCGGTCGTGCACGGCGCGGGCGCCGAAGTCCGGGGAGCACGACGACCAGATCGCGCCGAGGCTCGCCGTCGCCAGGAAGGCGACGAGCGTCTCGACGGAGTTGGGCGCGAGCGCGACCACCCGGTCGCCGCGGCCGACGCCGGCACGGACGAGCCCGGCCCGCGCGCGGCCCACGGCGTCGCGCAGCTCGGCGTGGGTGACGGTGCGCTCCAGGCCGTCCTCGCGGACGAAGACGATCGCCGTGTCCTCCGGCGCGCGTCCGGGGCCGTCGCTGAGCGCGTGCTCGGCGTAGTTGAGCGTGGCGCCCGGGAACCACTCGGCACCGGGCATGGCGTCGGAGCCGAGCGGCGCAGTGGGCGCGTCGTGGAACCGGACCCCGAAGAACTCGGCCGCGGCGTCCCAGAACGCACCGACGTCGGCCACGGACCAGGCGTGCAGCGCCGCGTAGTCGGTGTCGTCGGGCAGGTCCACGCCGCGGTTCTCCCGCAGGTGCCGCGCGAACCGCGCGATCTCGCTCGACGCCGCCGCTGCAGGCGACGGGGACCACACGACCTCGGGTGTTCCGGATTCCATTCCGCGGAGTTTTCCCGGCGCCGTGCCCGGATGCCAGTGACCTAGCGCAGGTGTGACCCGAACCAATTGAGCATCCGCTGCCACGCCTCGGCCGCGGCGTCGGGATCGGCGTCGAAGCGGTGCCCCGAGAGCGGGTAGGTCACGAGGTCGGTGGCGACGCGGGCACGGTCGGCCGCCTCGCGCAACGCGTCGACGTCGTCGTGGCTGCCGCCGTCGGCCGGGCTGCCGTAGATCCCCAGCCAGGGACAGGTCAGCGCGGACGCGGCGTCGAGCAGCTCGTCCAGGCCCTCGGAGGTCGTCGTCGTGACCCCGCCGCCGCCGACGGTGACCGCCGCACCGAAGGCGCGTTTGGCCGCGACGAGCAGCGCCACCGAGCCCCCGATGTCGAACCCGACGACGCCCATCCGGTCGGGGGGCACGTCGTGCTCGGCGAGCCAGCCGAACGCCGTGTCGGTGTCGGCCATGATCTCTTCGCGGTCGAGTTTGTCGAGCTGCTCCTGGACGTGTTCGTCCGGTGAGTCGGCGTCGAGCTCGTCGGCCCCGTCGCGGTGGTAGAGGTGCGGTGCGACGGCCAGCCACCCGTCGCCGGCCATGCCGGAGACGATGTTGCGGACGCTCTCGGTGACGCCGCGCGCCTCCTGGAGCACGACGATCCCCCCGCGCACCGAGCCGTCGGGCTCGGCGACGGTGAGCCGCAGTCGGCTGCCGTCGACGAGCGGGACGGTCTCCGTCCGGATCTCGGTCATGGCGTAAGCCTGTCACGTCGGCGAACGGGTCACGGGCCCGGACTACGGTGACCCCCATGACGTTGATCCGCGCGGACCTCGACGCCCTGCCGGCCTACGTGCCGGGCCGGGCCGTCCCCGGGGCCGTGAAGCTCGCCAGCAACGAGGTGCCCCTGCCCCCGCCCGCCTCGGTCCTCGCGGCCGTCGCCGAGGCCGCAGCCGGCGGCAACCGCTACCCGGACCTGGCCGTCGTCGCGTTGACCGACCGGTTGGCCGGCCTGCTCGAGCTGCCCAGCGAGCGCATCGCCGTCGGCTGCGGCTCGGTGAGCCTGTGCCAGCAGCTCGTCAACATCACCTGCCTCGTCCCCGACGACGAGGTCGTCTTCGCGTGGCGCTCGTTCGAGGCGTACCCTATCGTCACGCAGATCGGTGGGGCGCGGGCGCGGATGATCCCGCTGACCGACGACTTCCGCCACGACCTCGACGCGATGGCCGCCGCGGTCACCCCGGCGACCAAGCTCGTCTTCGTCTGCTCGCCCAACAACCCGACGGGCACCGTCGTGACCCGGGCGGAGCTGGAGCGCTTCCTCGCCGCCGTCGGGCCGGACGTGATCGTCGCGCTCGACGAGGCGTACTACGAGTACGTCGACGACCCCGAGGCCGTCGACGGGCGCGACCTCGTCGACGCGTACCCCAACCTCGTCGTGCTGCGGACGTTCTCGAAGGCGTACCGGCTGGCGGGGCTGCGCGTCGGCTACGCGTTCGCCGCACCCGAGGTCGCGACGGCCCTGCGCAAGGTGTGTTCGCCGTTCAGCGTGAGCGTCGTCGCCCAGGCCGGGGCGATGGCCGCGCTCGACGTCCGTGACGAGCTGCTGGCCTCCTGTGCCGACGTCCGGCGCGAACGGGTGCGGGTGCGCGACGCGCTCGTCGCCATGGGGCACACCGTCCCGCCGACGCAGGCGAACTTCGTGTGGCTTCCGCTGGCCGACCGCTCGGCGGAGTTCGCGACGCACTGCCTGGAGCACAAGGTGGTCGTGCGGCCGTTCCAGGGCGACGGGGTGCGCGTCACCGTCAGCACCCCCGAGGAGAACGACCTGCTGCTGGCGGCCGCGGCGTCGTTCCCGCGCTAGACGCCCCCTCGCCGAGGGCCCGGACAGGCGAACGGCCCGGGGAGCAGGCCCCCGGGCCGTTCTGTTCAGCGACGTGTTCGATGGCTCAGCTGCGCACGCCCCGCTTGGCCCACAGGCCCGCGACGAGGCCGATACCGATGATCGCGACGATCAGCTGCACGATGTGCTCGATCCAGTCGATCCCGTTCGTGTCGGCCACGCCGAAGGCGCGCGCGATCCACGTGCCGATGTAGGCCGCCACGATCCCGACGATGATCGTCAGCCACAGCGGAATCTTCTGGTCGCCCGGAAGAATGATCCGAGCGAGCACGCCGAGCACCAAACCGATGATGATCGCGCCGATGATGCTGCCGAGCATGTGTTCCCCCGATCCGTCGTCGAGGCGCCGCCCCGACGGCTGCGCAATTCCCGTGTGGCGAGACTGACATCGATCGGCAATTCCTGCCCGCCGGGGCGGCCGAACAATACCGAAGCGTTATCTCCCTGTGCGGCTGTCGACATCCCGGACGTCCGGTTCGGGCCGATCGGCGTCGCGGGCGCACCCGTTCGCCCTGATCCGGCAGCCGCCGGACGGATGTCCACTGCCCGGCCGGGCGCGCGCAGCGGCTCGGCGACCCAGCCGTCACGCTGTGCCGCATTCGCGCCGCCGAACCGACTCGAACGGGTGGTCAGCCCTCGAGTACGTAGCCCGCCCCGCGTACCGTGCGAATTCGTTCGGCCCCGATCTTGCGACGGACGTAGGAGATGTAGACCTGCACGAGGTTCGCGGACGCCGGCTCGGCCCAGACCCGGCGCGCGATCTCGTCGTGCGAGACGGTCTGCCCGGCGTCGGTGAGCAACGCCATCAGCAGCGCGAACTCCGTCGGCGACAACGCCACCGGCCTGCCGTCGACCTGCACCTCGCCGAGGTCGGGGTCGACGGCCAGGTCGCCGATCCGGACGACCTTCTCCTCCACCAGCCCCCCCTGCCGCAGTCGCAGCCGGATCCGCGCGGACAGTTCGTCGACGGGGAAGGGGCGCAGGACGTAGTCGTCGCGATCGGCACGCAGCAGCCCGAGCAGCGCCGCACGCCGCTCACGCGGCGTCACCGCGACGAGGGGCGCCGACGGCACCTCGGCCTGCAGCGCGCCCACGACGGTGACGACGTCAGGGCCCGGTAGCTCGACGTCGACGACGACGAGGGCGGGGACACGGGCGCGCGCTGCGTCGAGCACGCCGATGCCATCGTGGACGGACGCGACGTCGAGGCCGTCGGCCCGCAGGCTGCGGACCACCGAGGCCGTGGCCGCGGTGGCCGGCAGCGCCAGCAGGACCTGATCCGACGACGCGGGCCACTGACCGTGCGACCGTTGTGCCGGGACGAACGCCGACGCGCCCTCCGGGGGAGCAACAGGGAGCATCGGAAGAAGCCTCTCCCGCCAACGGCAGGTCACGATCGGCTAACGGGGCGAGCGGTCGCCTCGAGCTGTCAAACGGTCACCCCTGAGACGACCTCTGCTCCGATCGGAGCAAGGCACTGCGCGGACATGCGACGTCGAGCGCTCCCCGGCGCGTCTCACGGACCTGTCGGCGCGTACGCGCAACCTCGACTCTCAGGATCGCACCCTTGCAGGGCAGGGGTTCCTAAGTTCTCCCGTCATGCGACGGACCCACCGCGCAGGCGGCCGGCACGCTCCCCTCACCGCCGGCCGCGAGGACCGACCACGGCCTGCGGCTCCCATCCCCGGCCGTGACCGGTCCGACCGGACGGACGTCCCCGGCCCCGGTGCCCCAAACCGGGCCCGGGGGCTCGTCCCACCGGGCGCCCACCGCCAGGGCGACGCCCCTCCGAAGCTCCCCATCGGACGGTCGTCACCGAGGCGGTCACCACGGGCGGGGACGGGCGGAAACGACCTCGTCCCCGCCCGGCGCCCCGTCTCGTCCGGCATGATCAGGGCGGTGGCCGGGGTCGGCCCGTTTCAGCGGTTGAGCCCCCGGCGCTCAAGCAGCGGCGCGATCTCCGGGTCCCGGCCGCGGAAGGCGCGGTAGGCCGCCATCGGCTCGACGGCCCCGCCCCTCGACAGCACCGCGGCGCGGAACGCGTCGCCGTTCTCCCGGCGCAGGCCGCCGTTCTCGGTGAACCACTCGACGGTGTCGGCGTCGAGGACCTCGGACCAGATGTAGGAGTAGTACCCGGCGCTGTACCCGCCGGCGAAGACGTGGTTGAAGTAGGTGCTGCGATAGCGCGGCGGCACGGCGGGCAGCGCGATCCCCGCGTCGGCCAGCGCCCGGGCCTCGAACTCCTGCACGTGCTCGGCGTCGGGGACCTCGTCGGTGAGGGTGTGCCACGCCTGGTCGAGCACGGCCGCGGCGAGGTACTCGGTCGTCGCGAAGCCCTCGCCGTACGCCCGGCCCGCACGCAGCTTCTCGACCAGGTCGGCCGGCAGCGGCTCGCCCGTCTCGTGATGGCGCGCGTACCGGGTGAGCACCTCCGGCCACAGCGACCACATCTCGTTGACCTGCGACGGGAACTCGACGAAGTCGCGCGGAACGCTGGTCCCGGAGAACCGCGGGTACGTCACGTCGGACAGGAGCCCGTGCAGCGCGTGCCCGAACTCGTGGAACAGCGTCGTGACCTCGGAGAACGTGAGCAGCGTCGGCTCGTCGCCGGCGGGTTTCGGGATGTTGAGCGTGTTCATCACGACGGGTCGCTGCCCCAGCAGCCGCGACTGCGTCACCAGCGAGTTCATCCACGCCCCGCCGCGCTTGGAGTCGCGCGCGTAGAAGTCGGCACCGTAGAGGCCGACCGGTCCGGCGTCGTCGAAGACCTCCCAGACGCGGACGTCCTCGTGGTACATGACGAGGTCGTCGCGCTCGACGAACCGCAACCCGTAGAGCTGCCCGGCCGCGAAGAAGACGCCGTCGTGCAGCACCCGGTCGAGCTCCAGGTACGGCCGCAGGGTCGCGGTGTCCACGGAGAACCGCTGCCTGCGCACCCGTTCGGCGTGGAACGCCCAGTCCCACGGCTCGAGCGTCTCCTCCCCCGCGACGGCCTGCAGCTCCACGGCCTCGGCCTTCGCGTTGGCGACCGCGGGCGGCACGAGGTCGGCCAGCAGCCCCGCGACGGCCTCGACCGAGCCGGCCGTGCTGTCGGCCGCGACGTAGGACGCGTGGTCCCGGAACCCGAGGAGCCGCGCCCGCTCGGCGCGCAGCCTCGCGAGCTCGGAGACGAGAGCACGGGTGTCGTGCTCACCGCCGCGGGCGCCGCGCTCGACCGAGGCCCGGAACAGCTCCTCGCGCAGTGCCCGGTCGGTCAGCGACGCGAGCGCGGGCTGCCCCGTCGGCAGCACCAGCGTGAGCAGGTGCCCGGACAGGCCCCGGGCCGCGGCGGCCGCGGCCGCCGCGGAGATCGCGCCGGAGGACAGGCCGTCGAGCCGGGCCGGGTCGTCGACGTGGACGGCCGAGGCGTTGGCGTCGGCGAGCAGGTGGCGGCCGAAGGCCGTCGAGAGCGACGAGAGTGCCGCGTTCAGCTCGCGCAGCCGGGCCTTGCCCGCGTCGTCGAGCTCCGCGCCGTTGCGGACGGCGTCGTCGGTCATCCGCTCCAGCAGCCGCAGCGACTCCGGGTCGAGCCCGAGATCATGGCGGCGTCCGTGCAGGTCGCGCAGCCGGGCGTAGAGCCGCGGGTCCAGTGCGACGGCGTCGCGGTGCGCGGCGAGCTGCGGCGCGATCCGGGCCTGCAGCTCCTCGACCGCCGGGTTGGTGTGGGCGCTGACCCGGCTGAAGAACACCGTCGAGACACGGTCGAGGACGCGGCCGGACCGTTCGAGCGCGACGACGGTGTTCTCGAACGTCGGAGGCTCGGGGTTCGACAGGATCGCCTCGACCTCGGCGCGGTGCTCGGCCATGCCGACCTCGAAGGCCGGGCCGAAGTGCTCGTCGGCGATCCGGCGGAAGTCCGGCAACTCGTAGGGCAGGTCGCTCGCGTGCAGGAACGGGTTGTCGGACTCGCTCATGAGTCCCACGGTAGTGCCGCGGCCCGCTCCCCCAGCATGATCGCGCTGGCCGCGGGCCCCCTCCGGGGGACGGCCGGGAACACCGACGTGTCGACGACGCGCAGGCCCTGCGTGCCGCGCACCCGCAGCTGCGGATCGCACACCGGGCCGATCGCCGCCGTGCCGCACAGGTGCGACGACGTCGTCAGGTGGTCGCGGATCCAGCCGTCGACGCGGGCGTCGTTGCCCAGGACGAACCCCTCGGGCTCGAGGCGGGTGCCCAGACCCGCGCGCAGCAGGTCCGCGGCGATCCGGACGGCGTGCCGCAGCCGTCGGCGATCGGCCTCGGTGCGCAGGTACCGGTGCCGGACCGCTGGCGCCGAGCCGTCGACCGACAGCACCCCGCTGCGGTCCGGGCGCTGCAGCGCGCACATCACGTGCAGCGGGCCGCCCGGCGTGAACGGCCGCGAGAACAGCAGCAGCTCCAGGTCGCCCGCGGGATCGGCGCCGGAGTCGACGTGCAGCGCGACCTGCGCGGTGACGGCGTGCGGGTGCGGCGGCGTGTCGTCGTGCGGACGGAACGGCAGGAAGACCGCGGGGTGGTCGGAGAACCCGCGGCCGACAGGGAGGTCGTGCCGGACCCGGATGCCGGCCGCGCGCAGGTCGTCGCCGGGCCCGATGCCGGCACGCGCGAGCAGGACCGGCGTCGCGAGCGCCCCCGCCGCGAGGACGACCTCCCCCGCCTCGATCAGCCCCTGCCCGGTCCGGACGCCGACGGCGCGCAGCCGGTCGAGCTCGATGCCGAGCACCGGCGTGTCGCCCCGCACGACCAGGTTCGACGGCCGCTCCCCCAGGTACGCGTCGGCGGCGCTCACCCGGACACCGTCGACGGCGTTCGACGGGACCGGTCCCGCCCCGGGCGGGCCCCCGGCGTTCTTGTCGGGCTCCTCGGGGAAGCCGAGCGCGGCCGCGGCGGCCAGGAACGGTCCGGTCGTCGGCGCGAGCAGCGAGCCCGCGGGCCGGCGCACCGGGATCGGCCCGGCGTCGCCGTGACCGGGCGCGTCGCCGAGGTCGAGGTCGCGCTCGCTGCGCACGTAGAACGGCAGGACCTCGTCGTAGCCGAAGCCGGGTACACCCCAGCCGTCGAGGTCGTCGCGGGTGGCACGGACGAAGTAGCCGCCGTTGATCGCGCTCGACCCGCCGAGCAGCCGTCCCCGGGGCAGCACCGCGTCGATCCCGGAGACGAGCTCGGTGGTGTAACCCCAGTTCAGCGGATGCCCAGGCACGGTGGCGGCCAACGAGGTGACGTCGCGCGTGTCGTCGGTCCCCGTGAGGGGGCCGGCCTCGAGCAGCAGCACCCGGCGGCCCGGCTTCTCCGCCAGCCGGGCGGCCAGCACGCAGCCCGCGCTGCCACCCCCGACGACGACCACGTCGAACCGTTCACCGGCCACGAGGGCAGGATGCATCACGTGGCCGACCTCGCGCTGGACCTCGCCGACTTCATCTCCGCGAGCCCGACCCCGTACCACGCGGTGGCCGAGGCCGTGGCCCGGCTGACCGCGGCCGGGTTCACCGAACAGGCCGAGACGGCCGACTGGGACACCACACCCGGCGGCCGGTACCTCGTGCGGGACGGGACCGTGCTGGCGTGGTGGCAGCGCGGCGGCGGCGCGCCGCTGCGAATCTTCGCCGCGCACACGGACTCGCCCACGCTGAAGGTCAAGCCGTTGCCCGACACCGGGGCCGGCGGCTGGCGCCAGGTCGCCGTCGAGGTCTACGGCGGTGCGCTGTGGAACTCCTGGCTCGACCGCGACCTCGGGCTCGCCGGCAGGCTCGCGCTCTACGACGGCTCGTCGGTGCTGGTGAACGTCACCCGTCCGCTGCTGCGCGTCCCGCAGCTGGCGATCCACCTCGACCGCTCGGTCAACCAGGGCCTGACGCTCGACGCCCAGCAGCACCTGCTGCCGGTCTGGGGGCTCGGCGACCCGTCCCCGGGGGGGCTGATCGCCTTCCTCGCCGGGGAGGCGGGCGTCGACGCGGCCGACGTCGCCGCGCACGATCTCGTCGTCCACGATCTGACGCCGCCCGCCCGGCTCGGCGAGCACGGCGAACTGCTGGCCGCGCCACGGCTGGACAACCTGTCGTCGGTGCACGCAGGCATCACCGCCCTGACGGCCGCGGCCGAGCGCGACCCGTCGACGACACCGGTGTTCGTCGGCTTCGACCACGAGGAGATCGGCAGCGCCAGCGCGACCGGCGCCGCCGGCCCGCTGCTCGAGACCCTCCTCACGCACCTCGCCGGCGGCTTCGACGCCCGGTCGCGGACCTTCGCGGCGTCGCGGGCGCTGTCGGTCGACGTCACCCACGCCGCGCACCCCAACTACCTGCACCTGCACGACCCCGGGCACCGCGCGCTGCCCAACCAGGGGCCGTCGCTCAAGGTCAACGCCAATCAGCGTTACGCCACCGACGCCCCCGGGGCCGCGGCGTGGCAGCGGGCGTGCCGCGCCGCGGGTGTCGGCTCGCAGTTCTTCGTCGGCAGGAACACGGTGCCGTGCGGCTCGACGGTCGGGCCGATCATCGCCACCCGGCTCGGCATCCGGACCGTCGACGTCGGCATCCCGGTGCTGTCGATGCACTCCGCGCGCGAACTGTGCGGCGTCGAGGACCCCGCACATCTCATTGCGACGGCAACCGAATTCCTCGCAGATGAACGCTCGTGAGTGGCATTACCGGCCATGGTCGGTAGGGCCACTCACGACCGTCAGGGCGAATGCACTCATTCGAGCGAATGGACCGTTCCCCGCTCTCACGGATGTCGTTGATCGAAGTGGTGGTGGCGAGACCGGAGGGGAGCCCCTCGCTGCCGCCCCCAAACCTCGCGTCCGGCATTGTCCGGTGGCGCAACGGCCCGGCATGATCGCCTCCGGCGGATGATCGGAGGGGCCGTGCAGTTCCGGACGACGATCGAGGCGACCGGGAAGAACACGACGGGAATCGTCGTCCCCGAGCGGGTCGTCGAGGAGCTCGGCGGGGGCCGCAGGCCGGCCGTGTCGGTGACCGCCGCGGGCCACACGTGGCGCACCAGCATCGCGTCGATGGGCGGGCGGTTCCTGATCGGCGTCAGCGCGGAGGTCCGGCGCATCACCGGCCTCGCCGGAGGCGACGACGTGGACGTCGAGGTCGAGCTGGACACCGCGCCGCGCGAGGTCACCGTCCCCCAGGACCTCGCCGCCGCCCTCGACGGCGACGCCGCCGCGAAGGCCGCGTTCGAGGCGCTGGCCTACAGCCACCAGCGTCGCCACGTCCTGGCGATCGACGACGCCAAGACCCCCGAGACACGGGCCCGGCGCATCGCCAAGGCCGTCGAGATGCTGCGCGAGGGCCGGAAGTAGGCGCCCGCGACACCGGACGGACCAATTTGAGACACCACACGGACACCTCGTCGTGCATGGTGACGTGTGATCGGCGTCATGATCGCCGATCACCGGTGTCGACGAGGAGGCCGCATGATCCGCGAGGCCGAGCTGTTCGTGACGGCCGAGGAGGTGGCCGTGCGGACGCTCGTCCGCGTCGGCCGCGAACATCGGATGATCACCGTTCCGCCGCCCTTCGGGCTGCCCGCCGACGCGCCGGTCCCGATCGCCACGGTGCTGCGCGAGCACGCCCGCGACGACGCGTGCGTGCCCGACCTGCTCGCGGGTGGCGAGGCGGGCACCGTCGACCCGCTGGAGATCGCACCGGGCGACGCCGAGCGCGACGCCGTCCTCACCCGGCTCGCCGAGGCGTCGACCGCGGCCGCGTGCAAGATCAGCGACCCCGACGCCGTCGTGCACGCGCCGTACGGCGACGTCCCGACGAGTGACTACCTGCTGCGCCAGGCCGTCGTGCGGGCGGTCACGGCGCACGAGGTGGCAGTGTTCATCGGATCGGTCTGCCCGCTCACCGAGGCGTTCTCCCGCGAGATGTGGGAGCTGACCGAGCCGCGGGCCGAGCACTGGCGTGCGGTCGGGCTGTTCGGGCCGCCGCTCACCCCTGTTCCCGACGACGTCTCCTGGCGCGACCGGTTCCTGATGTCCGCGGGGCGGGACCCGCATCCGCTCTGGGACCGCTGATCTCCTCGCCGGCGCCGAACACGTGGCGCCCCACCGCCTCCCACGGCCCATCGAGATAGCGCCACCACGCCAGGCCGACCGCGGTGGCCGTCGACGGCACGAACTCGGCACGCAGCTCGTCGTGCAGCGCCCGCGCGACGTCGGGCTCGACCTTGTTCTGCACGGTCACGTGCAGGTCGGAGCCCTTCGCGCGGTCCTGCGGGGTCAGCCACGGGTCCCACCGCGCGGCCAGCGCCGCACGCAGGCCGACCAGCCCGGGCGACGACAGGACGTAGCCGACCCCGCGGCCGGTGAAGCGCAGTCCCGAGATCCGCACCGGTAACGGGCCGGTGGCCCGGCCCGCGACGGCCGCCAGATCCTCCGCGATCGCGGCCGCCCGGTCGCCCGGCAGGTGGTGGAACAGCGTCAGGTGCGCGTCGAGATGGTTGCGTTCGGGCGGGAAATGCTTGCGGCGCAGGCGGTCGAACCGCTGCTGCGTCTCGTCGTCGAGCAGGGCCGTGACGATCAGGGCGTCACCCACGCGGCACACGGTAACGCCTCCGTTCGGCGTCGACCCGATCTCGGGTTAGCCTCGACCCGAGTCGATCACGGTGACGCGGGGGCGGCATGTCGGCACGTTCGCCGGGATGGGTCACGTTCGGGGTGGTCGCGGTCGGCGCGCCGGGCGGCCCCACCCCGCGCACGGGCACCGTCACCACGTCGAACAACGGCTGCGTCACGCTCGACACGCCGGCCCCCGTGACCGACCTGCCCCGCGGCTTCCCGCCCGAGACCGAGGGGCCGCGGCGGGCGAGCGGGAACCCGATCGTGCGGTTCACGACGAACCAGGGGGACCTGCGCGTCGACCTCGACCGGTCGATCGCGCCCTGCAACGTGCAGAACTTCGTCGACCTGGCCGGCGCCGACTCCTTCGACGGCACCATCTGCCACCGCCTCTCGACGACCGCGGGGCTGCCGATCATCCAGTGCGGCGACCCGACCGGGACCGGCACCGGCGGCCCCGGCTCCACCGTCAAGGACGAGTTCCCGCGCGACTACCCGCCCGCCACCGGCTACGCCGACGCCGTCACCTATCCGCGCGGCGTCATCGCCATGGCCGGGTCGACGGCGCCGAACTCGGCCGGCAGCCAGTTCTTCGTGACCTACGGCGACGCCGCGATCACGCCTCGGTTCTCCGTCATCGGCCGGGCGTCGAACGAGACGCTCGCCGTCATCGAGAAGGTCGCCGCGGGCGGGAACGACAACGGCCTCGCGCCGCGCGACGGCCGCCCGAACATCACGCTGACGTTCCAGACCTCACGGCTCGGTTAGCCTGCGGGCGTGGGCCAGATCTGGGTGCTCGCGGTGGCGGGCGTCGTACTCCTGCTGATGGCGCTGGTGGTCGTCGACAGGGTGAGCGTCTCCTCCTCCGGGCACAGCAGGCTGCCGTGGCGCCGGCACCGGACCACGCAGCTCGTCCTGTCCACCGGGCTCGACCAGGTGACCGCGCTCTTCTACGCGACCAAGCACTACGAGCTCGACCAGCGCCGGGCCGAGATCATGCTGCGCGACGAGACCGACGACGCCGCCCCGCCGCGGCACGGCCTTCGCGACGGCGGGGTGTTCGTCCTCGATCCCGGCCGTCGCGATCCCGGCCGTCAGGCGGGGAGCGCGTAGGCCCCCGCCGCGATGTCCTCGAACAGCGTCGGGCCGGTCGGCGTCCAGCCGAGCAGTTCGCGGGTGCGCTCGCTGGACGCGCTGACGTCGACGCCCCAGAAGGCGCCGAGCCACCCGAAGTGGGCCTGCGCGTCCGCCCGCGGGATCGACGCCGTCGGCACCCCCAGCTGATCGCCGATCGCCGCGGCGATGTCGCGCGACGGGATGCCGTTCTCGGCCACGGCGTGCACCCGGGAGCCCGCGGGCGCCATCTCCAGCGCGAGCCGGACGAGCCGCGCCGCGTCGGAACGGTGGACCGCGGGCCACCGCGTCGAGCCGTCGTCGATATAGCCGGAGACCCCGCGGTCGCGGGCGATCTGGGTGAGACGGGCGACGAACCCGTGGTCGCCCATGCCGTGCACCGTCGCGGAGAACCGCACGGCGACCGGCCGCACACCGCGGTCGGCGTGGTCGAGCGCGAGGTTCTCGCTGCCGCCGCGCATCGCGTCGGCACCGACATGGGGCGACGGGTCGTCCTCGGTGAGCGGCCCGGCCCCGGTCCCGGCCAGTCCGGAAGCGAGCAGGAACGGCCGGCCGCTGCCGGCCAGCGCGTCGAGCATCGCCGAGACGGCTGCACGCTCGGTCCGACCGGCGCCGGCGTAGTCGGTGAAGTCGTGGTTGAAGGCGAGGTGGACGACCCCGTCGGACTCGGCCGCGGCCTTCGCGAGACCATCCGGATCACCGAGGTCACCGCGGACGACCCGGGCGCCCTTGGCCTCCAGGGCAGCGGCCGAGGCGTCGGACCGGGCGAGCCCGGCCACCTCGTGGCCCTCGGCGAGCAGTTCGTCGGTGACGGCCGAGCCGATCCAGCCCGAGGCGCCGGTGACGAAGACGAGCATGTTCGTTCCCTTCCGCGATGGGAGTCACTGACCGATGTCAGTTCATGACATCGACGCTAGCACGCGATGTCAGCACCTGTCATCGCTTAGACTCGAGGGATGGGGCGCTGGGAGCCGGACGCGCGCGGGCGCATGATGCGCGCCGCGATCGAGCTCTTCACCGAGCGCGGCTACGAACAGACCACCGCGGGCGACATCGCCGGCGCCGCCGGCGTCACCGAGCGGACCTTCTTCCGGCACTTCCGCGACAAGCGCGAGATCCTCTTCGACAGCTCGGACACCATGGGGCGCAACGCCCGTGAGGCCATCCTCGCGGCCCCCGACGACCTCGCCCCGCTGGACACCGCCCTCGCCGGCATGGTCGCGGGCGGCGCCCTGCTGACCGGCCGCCGCGACTACTCCCGGCAACGGGCCGAGATCATCGCCGCCAACCCCGCGCTCCGGGAGCGTGAGCTGCTGAAGCTGGCGAGGCTGACCGAGGGAGTGGCCGAAGCCCTGCGCGCCCGCGGGGTCCCCGAACCGACCGCGTCCCTCGCCGCGCACACCGCCGTCTCGGTCTTCCACGTCGCGTTCGGACGCTGGGTGGGCGACGCGGACGCTCCCGACGACCTCGCCGACTGCATCGCCGAGGCGGCCGCCGCCCTGCGTGCCCTGACCTGAACGTCCGGGCTCAGTTTCGGAGTGCGCCCGGCGGGATCGACCCGGAGATCTCGGCGACCGTCAGGGCCAGCTGCAGCTGGATCAGGTCCGCCGGCCGGGACGGCTGCAGACCCGTCAGCTCGCCGATCCGGCGCAGCCGGTAGTTGACGGTGTTGACGTGGACGACCATCGTCCGCGCCGTCTCCGGGGTCGACATGCCCGCGGCGAGCCACGCCCGCAGGGTGGCCAACAGCCGGCCGCCGCGCTCCGCGTCGTTGCGCACGAGCGGGGCCAGGGTCCGCTCCGCCAGCTCGCGGAGGGCCTCGGGCTGCGCCGACTGCAGGAGCAGCCCAGGCACACCGAGGTCGGTCATGTCGATCACTCCGGCGGACCGGCGGGTGAGCAGCTGGACCGCGCGTGAGGCGACGTCGAACGCGTGGGGGGCGTCGGCGAGCGTCCGGGCCCGCGGCCCGATGAGGACGCGCGCTCCGGCGATCGCTGCTGCGAGCCGCGCCGCGAGCGCCCTGGTCGTCCCCTCGGCCCCGGGCGGCCGGTCGTCGGTGGGGACCGGGTTGAGCACCACGACGTGCGAGCCGACGGAGCCGACCACGGGCCGCGGTCGCACCGTGCCGGTCAGCGCCACGACGCGGCGGTGCGCCCGTGCCACACCGGCCGTCGGATCACCGCCGGACTCGACCTCGGGCAGCGCCACCATGACGACGTCGTGGGCGTGCTGCGGCCGGTGACCGAGTGCGACCGCCCGCCCGAACACCGCGTCCCGGTGCCGCATGGCGGCCGGTGAGAGCAGATCCGCGACCAGGTCCTTGGTGAGCCTGGACTCGATGTCGGCGTCGCGGTCCAGCCGGCGGAGCTCCAGCTCGACGATCAGCGCCGCCCCGTCCAGCGACCACGGGACCGGCTCGTCGGGCGGGGTCTGCGGCGGCACCGCGGCCTGAAGCGTCATCGTCTGGTCGTCGTTGACGTGCATCGACGCGGAGACGCGGCCGTCGCCCCGCGGATCCCCGGCGAGCACCTCCCCCGTCGGCCCGAGCACCGTCAGGGCGACGCCGAGCCCGTCGGTGAGGGTCCGGACGACCGGCGCCAGCCCGGCTCCGTCCGCGGACAGGCGCAACGCGGCGCGCTCGACCGCGCCCAACCTGCGCTGCTCGGCCATCCGCGCGGCCGCACGGTCCACGTCGGCCCGCAGCCCCTCGACCGCGGCCCGGTCGGCTTCGCGGCGCCGGACGAGCAGCGTGACCGCGGTGGCCAGCCTGCCCAGCTCCTCGAGCACGGGCAGGTCCGCGGGCCCGGGCGCGGCGCCCTTCGCCAGGTAGGCGGTGACCGACCCGATCACGGCCCCGTCCGGGGCGGTCATCGGAACCGCGGCGATACCCCGGAAACCCTGCGGCCGGAACAGCGGCAGCCACGGCCCGAGCTCGGTCTCGGCGAACACGTCCGGCACGAGGATGGTCGTCGCCGTCAGTACCGCCCGGACGTTGGGCGGCCCCGTCGCCGCCGTCCCCGACGCAAGGTCGAGCGGCATCTCGCGCATCACCTTCAGGTACTCGGCGGTCAGCCCGTGCCACCCCTCCAGCTGCAGGGTCGTCGCGTCGTCGCCCAGGAGATAGACCCCGCCGTAGAGCACGCCGGGCAGATCGGTGACGTTGCGCGCGACGTGCGAGAGCACCCGCTGCAGCGGGGCATCCTCGGCGACCTCGAAGGCCAGGCCGGCCAGGTCGTGCAGGGAGTCCGAATGGAGACCGCGGCCGCGGGCCGCCTCCCAGTCGAGGTGGCGCGCCACCGAACGCTCCCTTGTGAGACGAACAAGCAGAACAGAGCTTCTCTGTCTCCTGAACATAGTCACCTGTGAGCCGGGCCACCAGACTCCGACAACGCGGCCCAGGACGGCCGCATCCGGACTGGGAGAGCACATGACAACCGCCAGCGCACTCGAACTGCCCGCGGCGATGGACCCGTTCCGCCCGGAGAACCTCGCCGACCCCTACCCGTTCTACGAACGGCTGCGGGCCTGCGGCCCCGTCGCGCACCTGCCCGGACGCGACACCTGGTTCGTCTCGACGTACGCGTCGGTGTCCCAGGTGCTGCGCAACTACCGCGAGTTCGTCTCCGGCCTCGGCTCGTCGTACCACCGCGTGTCCGAGAGCGGGTTCCGCTTCCCCTTCATCGACAACGACCCGCCGGAGCACACGCGGATCCGCCGGTCGGTCCAACGCCACTTCGGCAAGGGCCCCATGGCCGAGCTCCGGCCGAAGGTCCGCGCCGACATCGAGCGGCTCGCCGCGCCGGCACTGGCCGCCGGGACCGTCGACGTGGTGGAGGCGTTCTCGAGAACGATCCCGAACCTGACCATCCGGCACGTCACCGGCATCCCGGCGCCGGACGCACGGACGATGGCCGGCTGGGCCGACGCCGCGTTCCACGTCGTCGGGCCCGAGCCCGACCCCGAGTACGTCGCGTTGATCATGGAGAGCCTGGAGTGGCTCAGCACCGAGGGCCTGCCGGCGATGCCCGCGCACTGCCTCGGCCGGCTGATGATGGAGCAGGGTGGCGACGACGGACTGCTCGCCGCCGAGGGCAGCGAACGGCTGTTCGCGCTCGCCTCGATCTGGGTCGCCGGCGTCGACACGACGAACAGCCTGATCTCCAACATGATCCGCGCCTTCACGTTGTTCCCCGAACAGTGGCAGCTGCTGCGCGAGGACCGATCCCTCATCCCCGCCGCCGTCGAGGAGGCCCTGCGCTGGGACAGCCCCGTGCGGGTGTTCATGCGCCGGACGGTGGACGAGGTGGAGTTCCAGGGCGTCACCATCCCCGCCGACGCCGACGTCTGCGCGCTGTTCCCGTCGGCCAACCGCGACCCGGAGGTGTTCGAGCGGGCCGACGAGTTCGACATCACGCTGCGACGGCCCACCGCGCACGTCGCGTTCGGCGCGTCGATCCACCTGTGCCTCGGGGCACCGGTGGCGCGGCTGGAGGCGGCCGAGCTGCTCGCCCACCTCGCCGACAACGTCGAGCGGTTCGAGCAGGCGGGCGAACCGGTGCGCGGCGTGAGCCGCGTCGTCCGCAACTTCTCCTCGCTGCCGACCCGCCTCGTCCCGGCGGCCCGGGCGTGACCGGCGAGCGTCCGGTCGCCGTCGTCGCGGGCGGGTCCACCGGTATCGGCGCGGCGGTGTGCCGCAGGCTCGACGCCGAGGGCCACCGGGTCGTCGTCGTCGGCTCGACGAGCGTCGACGAGGGCACGGCGGTCGCCGACGGGCTCGACGAGGGCGAGTTCCTGCGGGCCGACCTCGGCGATCCCGGTGCCCCCGCCGACATCGTGGCGCACGTCGAGGCCGTCCACGGGCGGCTCGACACCGTCGTCTACGCGGCCGGGCGGACCGCGCGGATTCCCCACCCCGACATCCACGCCGTCACCGACGACGTGTGGGAACCCATCCTGCGGCTCAACCTGCTGGGACCGTGGCACATGATCCAGGCCGCCGAGCCGCTGCTGCGCAAGAGCGGCAACGGGAACGTCGTCGTCGTGGGCGCGCTCGCCGGGGTCGACGTCGGCGGCAGCAGCATCCCGTACGCCGTCAGCAAGGCCGCGGTGCACCACATGTGCAAGCTGCTCGGCGGGGCACTCGGCCCCGAGATCCGGGTCAACGCCGTCGCCCCCGGGTTCATCGAGACCCGCTGGACCGCGGACTGGAACGACTTCCGTGAGCAGATCTCGCAGGCAGCGCCCCTGCGCCGCACCGGAACCCCGGAGGAGGTCGCGGAGCTCGTCGTCGGACTCGTCCGCGCCACCTACGTGACGGGGCAGGTCGTCGTCGCCGACGGCGGCCTGTCCCTGTTGCCGTGAGGAGGCGGGCGCGGCGCGTCGGCCGACCTGCGGCCGCGTTCGCGCCGGGCCCGAACCCGCCCGGTAGGCGACCCGGCTCCGCCCGGCCACGAACCGCCGGATCACCGAGCCCATCGACGGCGATCCGTCAGACACGCTCCTCAAGGAGGCTCGACCGTGCCCGAGAACATCCCGCTGTCCGGACGCGACGTCGCGGTCGCACCGTCGGTGCGCCGCTGGCGTCGCGTCGTCACCGGCCTCGACGCCGACGGACGCTCGACCGTCGTGTCCGACGCGCCGTGCCCGCACGTCCAGGTCGTCGCCGACGCGCCGACGTTCGCGATGACCGACTTCTGGCGCCACGAGAAGGTGCCCGTCGACAACGCCGGCACCGCCGACGACGGGCTCGGGGGCCCCGCGGAGATCTCCCCGCCCGCCAAGGGCTCGGTGCTGCGGATCGTCGAGTTCCCGCCCGACGAGCACTGGGACACCGACGGCGGCGAGCGCCGCGCCCGGATGTTCCACAGCACGGCGTCGCTGGACTACGCGATCGTGCTCCGCGGGTCGATCTGGTCGGTGCTGGACGCCGACGAGCGCGAGCTCACCGAGGGCGACGTGCTGGTGCAGCGGGGTACGCGCCACCGCTGGTCGAACCGGTCGGGCGCACCGTGCCAGGTGGCGTTCGTGCTGATCGGGGGCTCGGCGGTCTGATGAGCCCCGGTCTCCCGAGGAGCCTCCGATGAGACATCCTCTGTCAACCTTCGGGTCAGGCTGCTCGTCCGAGGGCTCGGTTGCGGTTG
>NZ_BPRG01000011.1:0-10477 GCF_036984265.1 Pseudonocardia sp. D17
CGCTACCGGCCTGGCTACACGGCTACAACCATCACCGGCCCCACACCGCGCTCGGCGGCCACCCCCCCCCGCCCACCGCGTCAACAACCTCTGCCGCGGCGACAGCTAGGTGCGCATGCCGACCCCGCGTGCGGGGCGCCGCGGCGGGGTTGTGTAGAGTTCTGCAGGTCCACCGGGGCAGTGCTCGATCCGCCCCGGGAGACCGTGCCGCCCCTTTAGCTCAGTCGGCAGAGCGTCTCCATGGTAAGGAGAAGGTCTACGGTTCGATTCCGTAAAGGGGCTCGAGCAAGGCTGCGTCGAGAGTATGATCAGCCTCGCGAAGCGGTGTAGCTCAGTCGGTAGAGCAAGCGGCTCATAATCGCTGTGTCGCCGGTTCAAGTCCGGCCACCGCTACCAGACAGACCATCTCAGATTCACTAGCAGGAGGCACCCGCGATGGCCAAGGCCACGGACGTACGGCCGAAGATCACGCTGGCCTGCGAAGAGTGCAAGCACCGGAACTACATCACCAAGAAGAACCGGCGCAACGACCCCGACCGGCTCGCCATCAAGAAGTTCTGCCCGAACTGCGGGACGCACCGGGAGCACCGCGAGACCCGCTGAGCGTGCCCGACGAGAGCTGGGTCGGCCGGTCGCTCGAGCCGAGCGAGCCGTACCAGGTCAGCCGCGAGAAGATCCGCGAGTTCGCCATCGCTGTCGGTGAGCACTCGCGGATCTGTCATGAGGTGGCCGCCGCGCGCGCCGCGGGCCACCCCGACGTCGTCGCACCGCCGACGTTCGCCGCGACGATCACCATGCCGCTCATGGAGTCCTTCCTGCGCGATCCCGCCTTCGGCTGGGACTACTCGCGCATGGTGCACGGTGACCAGTCGATCGTCCTGCACCGCCCGATCCGGGGTGGCGACGAGCTGGTCACCGTCGTCCACGTCGACGACCTCACGACCCGCGCCGGCAGCCACATGCTGACGTTGCGTTGCGAGATCGCCGACGTCGACGGGGCCGCGGTCGCGACGACGAAGGCCATGCTCGTCACGCAGGCCGCGTCGTGACCGACTTCTCCGCCGTCGCCAAGGGCGACGAGCTGCCTCCGCTGATCCTGCAGGTCACCCGGGCCGATCTCGTCCGGTACGCGGGCGCGTCGGGCGACTTCAACCCCATCCACTGGAACGACCGCACGGCCGCCGCGGTCGGTCTGCCGGGCGTCATCGCGCACGGCATGCTGACGATGGCGCTCGCCGGCCGGCTCGTCACCGGCTGGGTCGGCGATCCCGCGGCGCTGCGCTCGTACGGTGTGCGGTTCACCCGCCCGGTCGTCGTCCCCGACGACGACGAGGGCGCCACGCTCGAGCTCTCCGGCAAGGTCCGCGACGTCGTCGAGGGCGAGGACGGTTCCCGGATCGCGAAGGTCGACGTCACGGCGAAGTTCGACGGCCGCACCGTGCTCGGCCGCGCGGCCGCCGAGGTCGCCCTACCTGGTTGACATCGGCCGGTCGGCTTGCCCTGACCCTCCCGTGGGTCGATGCTGCGCAGGTCAACGGATCTCCGGATCCGTGTCCGAGCAGTGACCGCCCCAGCGGAGGGAGCACGACCGTGAAGTTCGGCAAGCTCGTGGACAAGGCCTGGGAGGAGAAGTCGGCCGCGGAGATCCTCGCCGCTCCGCCGTCGGCACTCGAGGGCCTCACCGAGAAGCACGACGAACAGCTCGCCGCCCTCGGCATCAAGACGATCCAGGACCTCGCGAACTGGAAGTACGCGAAGCGCGCGGCGGCACTCGCCGCGCTGGCCGACACCGACAAGTAGCCCCACCGACGACGAGGGGCGGACGCCGCACGGCGTCCGCCCCTCGTCGCGTGTGCGGTGCTTACTTGGCCTCGGCCAGCAGCTCGCCCATCCGGGTCACGCCGGTGCGCAGGTCCTCGTCGCCGAGCGCGTAGGACAGCCGGAAGAAGCCCGGCGTGCCGAACGCCTCGCCCGGGACGACGGCGACCTCCGCGTGCTCGAGGATCGCCGCGGCGAGGTCGACGCTGGTGTGCGCGACCGTCCCGCGGATCTCCTTGCCGAGCAGCTCGCCCACGGCCGGGTACGCGTAGAAGGCGCCGCGCGGGGTCGGGCACTGCACCCCCGGGATCGCCGAGAGCAGCTCGACGATGGTGCGCCGCCTGCGGTCGAACGCCGCGCGCATCTCGGCGACCGCGTCGAGCGGGCCGGAGACGGCCTCGAGGGCCGCGCGCTGCGACACGTTGGCGACGTTGGACGACAGGTGGGACTGCAGGTTGCCCGCGGCCTTGATGACGTCGGCCGGGCCGATCATCCAGCCGACCCGCCAGCCGGTCATCGCGTAGGTCTTGGCGACGCCGTTGAGCACGATCGTGCGGTCGGCGATCTCGGGCACCACGACCGGCACCGACGCGGCCTCGGCGCCGTCGTAGACGAGGTGCTCGTAGATCTCGTCGGTGATGACCCAGACGTCGTTCTCCGCGGCCCAGCGGCCGACGGCCTCGGTGAGCTCGCGGGAGGCGACCGCGCCCGTCGGGTTCGACGGCGAGCACCACAGCAGCGCCTTGGTCCTCGGCGTGCGTGCGGCCTCGAGCTGCTCGACCGACGGCAGGTAGTCGGCATCGGGGCCCGTCACGACCTCGACCGGGACCCCGCCCGCGAGCGCGATCGCCTCGGGGTAGGTCGTCCAGTAGGGCGCGGGCAGGATGACCTCGTCGCCCGGGTCGATGATCGTCGCGAACGCCTGGTAGACGGCCTGCTTCCCGCCGTTGGTGACGAGCACCTGGCTCGCGGCGACGTCGAAGCCGCTGTCGCGCTTGGTCTTGACCGCGATCGCCTCGCGGAGCTCGGGCAGCCCGGCGGCGGGGGTGTAGCGGTGGTTCTTCGGGTCGAGGCACGCAGCCTGGGCCGCGGCGACGATCGCGGGCGGCGTCGGGAAGTCCGGCTCGCCCGCGCCGAAGCCGATGACCGGCCGGCCGGCCGCCTTGAGCGCCTTGGCCTTGGCGTCGACGGCAAGCGTGGCGGACTCGGCGATGCCGCCGATCCGTGCGGAGATGCGGTTGCGTGACGTGGTCGAAGCGGTGGCCATGCCGCCATACTCCCCCACGTCGCCCGGCCTGCCGCGCCCGGGTTTCGGAGCCGTGGAGGTGTGCGGTTTCGGGCCGCTCCGGAGGGTGCCGTACACTCGTCTGGCCGGGTACGTCGTGCCGGTGGATCGTGCGTGGAGATCACCTCCGGGTGGTTGCCATGGTGCGTCCGCCGTGGCGACATCGCCAGCCCCGTGGTGGTCCGCCGCCCGCCGGGGCAGGCTTAGGGGTGTAGCTCAACTGGCAGAGCAGCGGTCTCCAAAACCGCAGGTTGCAGGTTCAAGTCCTGTCACCCCTGCCATCGCGACATGCACGGAGTCCAGTACGTACGGTTGTGACAGCGCCGGGCGCTCCGCCCGGTACGGGTGGAGGAAGCGGGCGTGAGCGAGGAGCAGCAGCGGTCCGGGCGCGAGCGTCCGAGCACCGCGGCCGACCGTCGTGGTCGGCGTGCCGCCGCGTCGTCCGCGGGGTCCACCGGGACGCCGGGCAAGGGGCGCGCCACCCCGGTGCGTGACGGCCGGCAGACCAAGGTCTCCGCCCCGAACCGGCTCGCCCGGTTCCTCCGCGAGGTCGTCGCGGAGCTCCGCAAGGTCATCTGGCCGACGCGGAACCAGATGGTCACCTACACGATCGTCGTGCTCGTCTTCGTGTCGTTCATGGTCGCGCTGGTGGCCGGGCTCGACTTCGTGTTCGGGCAGGCGATCGGGGCGGTCTTCGGACCGTGACCGCAGCGGTCGACCACACCGGCCCGCGGACCACCACATCCCCGCGGGCCACGCAGACCAAGGAAGCGAGACGTACGTGACCTCCCCAGACGGCAGCCCGGGCGCGGCCGACACCGACCTCACCGCCGACGAGATCGCGGCGGACGAGGCGGTGATCGACGCCGTGTCCGACGAGACCGACGTGGACGTCGAGGCCGAGTCGGCGAGCGTCCAGGAGGTCGACGCCGAGCTCGCCGACACCGACGAGGCCGACACCGACGAGGCCGACGCCGACGAGTCCGACGACGACGCTGACGACGAGTCCGATGCCGACGACGACGCTGACGACGCCGACGACGAGTCGGTCGCCGACGAGGCCGACGTCGACGAGCTCGCCGCCGACGCAGCCCGCTCCGACGAGGACGAGACGGTCCCCGACGAGGACGGCGCCGTCGTGGCCGAGGGCGGTGACGAGGACACCGACCCCGCCGAGGAGCTGCGCGAGGCACTGCGCCGCGCCCCCGGCGACTGGTACGTCGTGCACTCCTACGCCGGCTACGAGAACAAGGTGAAGTCGAACCTCGAGACGCGGGTGCAGACCCTCGACGTCGAGGACTTCATCTACCAGGTCGAGGTGCCCACCGAAGAGGTCACCGAGATCAAGAACGGGCAGCGCAAGCAGGTGCAGCGCAAGGTGCTGCCCGGCTACATCCTGGTCCGCATGGAGCTCAACGACCAGTCGTGGGGCGCCGTGCGCAACACGCCGGGCGTCACCGGGTTCGTCGGCGCGACGTCGCGGCCCTCGCCGCTGTCGATCGACGACGTGCTGAAGTTCCTGCTGCCCAAGACCGAGCCCGCGAAGAAGGACGCCGCCAAGCCCGGCGCCGCCGCGACGCCCGGCAAGGCCGCGGTCGAGGTCGACTTCGAGGTCGGTGAGTCGGTCACCGTCATGGACGGGCCGTTCGCGACGCTGCCGGCGACGATCAACGAGGTCAACGTCGACGCCCAGAAGCTGAAGGTGCTCGTCTCGATCTTCGGTCGCGAGACGCCCGTCGAGTTGGGCTTCGGCCAGGTCTCGAAGATCTGAGGCAGGCCCGGCACCCACTGAACTCGCGCCCCGGCAGGCAGGTCCGCGGCGCACCCCGAGCAGGGATCGAAGAGGAAAAGAAGAAATGCCTCCCAAGAAGCGGAAGCTCTCCGCGATCATCAAGTTGCAGATCCAGGCCGGCGCGGCCACGCCCGCGCCGCCGGTCGGCCCCGCGCTGGGTCAGCACGGCGTCAACATCATGGAGTTCTGCAAGGCGTACAACGCCGCCACCGAGTCGCAGCGCGGCAACGTGGTGCCCGTCGAGATCTCGGTCTACGAGGACCGGTCGTTCTCGTTCGAGCTGAAGACCCCGCCGGCGGCGAAGCTGCTGCTCAAGGCCGCGGGCGTCGAGAAGGGCTCGGGCGAGCCGCACACCAAGAAGGTCGCCTCGGTGACCATGGACCAGGTGCGGGAGATCGCGCAGACCAAGATGCGCGACCTCAACGCCAACGACATCGACGCCGCCGCCAAGATCATCGCCGGCACCGCGCGCTCGATGGGCATCACCGTCAACGGCTGAGACGGCCGCCTCCGCAGTTGTGGGAGAGCCTGCGCGGCTCGCACCACGATCTGACCAGAACCGAAGGACAGACATGAAGCGCAGCAAGAACTACCGCAAGGCCGCCGAGCTGATCGACCGCGACCGGCTCTACAGCCCGCTCGAGGCGGCGAACCTGGCCAAGGAGACCTCCGCGGAGTCCAAGCAGGACCCCACCGTGGAGGTCGCGATGCGCCTGGGCGTCGACCCCCGCAAGGCCGACCAGATGGTCCGTGGCACCGTGAACCTGCCGCACGGTACGGGCAAGACCGCCCGGGTCATCGTCTTCGCCTCCGGCGACAAGGCCGCCGAGGCCGAGGCCGCGGGTGCCGACGTCGTCGGCGCCGAGGACCTGATCGAGCGCATCCAGGGCGGGTGGCTCGACTTCGACGCCGCCATCGCCGCGCCCGACCAGATGGCCAAGGTCGGCCGCATCGCGCGCATCCTCGGCCCGCGCGGCCTGATGCCCAACCCGAAGACCGGCACCGTCACCCCGGACGTCGCCAAGGCCGTCAACGACATCAAGGGCGGCAAGATCAACTTCCGGGTCGACAAGCAGGCCAACCTGCACCTGGTCATCGGCAAGGCGTCGTTCGACGCCGCCAAGCTGGTGGAGAACTACGGCGCCGCGCTCGACGAGATCCTGCGCGCCAAGCCGTCGGCCGCCAAGGGCCGGTACATCAAGAAGATCACCGTCTCCACCACCTCGGGCCCGGGCATCCCGGTCGACCCGAACCGCACCCGCAACCTCCTCGTGGACGAGGCGCCCAGCGCCTGACGCGAACCTGCTCGCCGACGCCCCCGCCGCCTCCCGCGGCGGGGGCGTCGCCGTGTTCGGGCCCGCCGCGGCGGGGGCGTCGCCGTGCCCGCGTCGAGCGCAACCTCACGGTCGTGCCGCGGCCGGATTTCGACGGTGAGGTTGCGCGGGGGTGGGCGGCCGCAACCTGAGTGCTCCCGGCCGCGGAATCGGCAGCAGTGGGGTTGCGCGCGGCACCGGGGGCACGGCGCCGGGCAGGGTCAGGCCCAGTCGGCGAGCACCGCGTCGACATCGACGGTCGCGCCGCCCGTCGCACCTGCCTCGCCCGGGGTCCGGGAGAACCGCGGGGCCGCCGCGGCCTGCGGGACACCGTTGCGCTCGATGATCGTCTCCCGCGCGGTGACGTGCGGGTGCTGCGCGGCCTCGGCGAAGGTCAGCACCGGGGTGACGCAGGCGTCGGTGGCGGCGAAGACGTCGGCCCACTCGTCGCGGGTGCGGGTCGCGAAGATCTCGGCGAAGCGGGCGTGCACCGCGGGCCAGCTGTCGCGGTCGAGCTGCGGGGGCAGCTCGTCGGCGGTGAGACCGAGGCCGTCGAGCAGCGCGGCGTAGAACTGCGGCTCGATCGCCCCGACGGCCACGTGGCGACCGTCGGCACAGGTGTAGGTGTCGTAGAACGGAGCGTGCCCGTCGAGCATGTTCGAGGAGGGCCGGTCGAGCCAGAGCCGCTGACCCAGCAGCGACCACACCATCTGCACGAGGATGCTCGCGCCGTCGACCATCGCTGCGTCGACGACCTGCCCCTTCCCGGAGCCCTTCGCCTCCCACAGCGCCGCGAGCACGCCGACGAGCAGCAGCATCGAGCCGCCGCCGAAGTCGCCCACGAGGTTGAGCGGGGGAACGGGACGCTCACCCTCGCGGCCGATCGCGTGCAGGGCACCCGTCAGCGAGATGTAGTTGATGTCGTGGCCGGCCCGGTCGGCCAGCGGGCCCTCCTGGCCCCAGCCCGTCACCCGGCCGTACACCAGCCGCGGGTTGCGCTGCAGGCAGACGTCGGGGCCGACGCCGAGCCGCTCCGTCACCCCGGGCCGGTAGCCCTCGATGAGCAGGTCGGCGTGCTCGACCAGACGCAACACCGTCTCGCGGCCCGCCGGGTCCTTGAGGTCGGCGACGACGCGACGCCGCCCGCGCTGCACGACGTCGGCGTCGCTGTCGCCGATCTGCAGGCCGCCGGGGCGGTCGATGCGCACGACGTCGGCGCCGAGGTCGGCGAGGATCATCGCGGCGTGCGGCCCGGGTCCGATCCCGGCCAGCTCGACGACCCGCAGCCCTGCCAGTGGCCCGTTCCCCACGCCCGACTCCCTCGTCTCCGTCGACACCGCCGGCCCTGACCCTAGATCAGCTCACGGCCCGGCACCGGCGGGTGTGGACGGGACCACGTCACGCGACGGCGATCGGGTCGGCGTCGCCGACGACGGGGATGCCGTCGAGGCCCTGCCAAGCGTGCACGAGGCCGTCGAGCGCGGCGTCCATCCGGTCCCGGCGCAGCGTGAAGGGCAGCCGCAGGTTCCGCTCGAAGGCGCCGTCCACGCCGAAGCGGGGACCGGCGGCGAGGAGCACCCCGTGCCGGCGGGCCGCCGAGGCGAGCCTGCTCGACGCGGGGGTGCCCAGGTCGATCCACAGGCTGAGGCCGCCGCCGGGGCGTGTCGCGGTCCACGTGGGGAACAGCTCGGCGAGGCGGCCCCGGAGATGGTCGCGGGCGGCGAGCAGTTCGGTGCGCCGGGTCGCGGCGACCGCGGCGATGTCGTCGATCAGCCGGGCCGCGAGCAGGTGGCTGATGACGGAGCCGCCCAGGTCGATCGCCGGGCGGACCGAGGCGAGCCTGCGGATCGTCGTGGCCGACGCCCGGATCCAGCCGACCCGCAGCCCACCCCAGAAGATCTTGCTCGCCGAGCCGATACTGATGACCAGCGACGACTCCGCCGCACCGCCGTGGACGGCGAAGGGCAGCGGCTGCGGGACCGACAGTGGCAGCTCGCTGAGCGTCTCGTCGACGACGAGCGTCGTACCCGTCCGGCGGGCGAGCGCGATCACGGCCTCGCGGTCGTCGCCGGACATGAGATGACCCGTCGGGTTCTGGAAGTCGGGGATCAGGTAGGCCAGCCGGGGCGCGGCGTCGCGGACCCCGGCGGTGAGCTGGTCGAGGTCCCAGCCGTCGGCGGCGAGCTGGACGGGCACCGGCCGGCCGCCGCGTACGCGGATCGCATCGAGCGCGTTGGGGTACGTCGGGTGCTCGACGAGTACCCGGTCGCCCGCGTTGACCAGTGCGTTGAGGACGAGCGCGATCGCGTTCTGGGCGCCGGAGGTCACGAGGATCTGGTCGGCGGTGGTCGGCAGGCCGCGCTCGGTGTACCGGCGGGCGATGGCGTCGCGCAGCACGGGCAGCCCGGTGACCTCGTAGCCGTGGCTGGTCAGGTGGACGTCGAGGTCGTTGACGGCGGCGGCCGCAGCGGCCCGCACGACGTCGAGGGGCGCGGGCAGCGCGGCGAAGGCCAGGTCGTGGATCGAGTCGTCGTTGATCGGGGTGAACGCGCCGAGCGTCGACGGCTGGCCCGGCCGGGCGTCGGGGAGCCGCGTCCAGCTCCCGGAACCGCGACGGCTGTGCAGGAACCCGTTCTCGCGCAACGACTCGTACGCATGCGCGACGGTCGTGCGACTCACGTCGAGAGCGGCGGCGAGCTCGCGCTCCGCGGGGACGCGGGTGCCCAGGGCGAGGCGACCGTCGAGGACGAGGAGCCGGACCTGGTCGGCGAGCGCGGCGGCCAGGGCCCGGCCGTCGGGCGGGCGCCACTGGCCGAGCAACCGCGCGAAGCTGTGCGCGCCGATGCGCCGTTCGAGGTCGTCTGCGGGCATGAAGGCCACTCTCTGGTAATTGGCTTTACAAGACCAGGCCAATTCTACGCATCATGGTGGCATGACGACACTACTGGTCCTTGTTCTGGTCATGGCGGTACTGAGCGCGGCGGCCACCCGCTACGGCGCGGACAGCCGCGACGGCGACGGCCGGACGTCGAGCCTCACGGGTGAACGAATACCTCGACGGCGGCACTTCCTCCGCGACGACCTGGCCGCGATCGGCGCGCGCATCGCCCGGGCCGCGACCCGGCCCCAGCGCACCCCCGACGAGCGGGCGCTCGTCCGGGGCGCCCGGAACGACGTCGACAGGAGTCAGGGCGTCCAGTCCCAGTACCCGCGGGCGAAGACCTCGACGGCGTGACCGGCGCGGTCACGGCGCTCGGCGGTGAAGTGGTAGCGACCCGGCTGCCAGCGGTCGTGCACCGCGACGGCCGCCAGGTGGTCGTGCGCCCACTGCTCCCACACCAGGGTCTGTGTGGGCAACGGGTCGGGCACGTCGCACTCGATGTCGGTGAAGGGGTGCAGGTGGCCGCGCAACGGTGTCCACATCTGCACGTCCAGCCAGACCACGTCCATGATCGCCTCCGCCGCCGAGTATCGGCACGGCGGAGGCGCTCGCGCGCTGGATCACCGGAACGGGTGGCGCGCGTCCCCCGGCGGGGACCGATCCGTCAGGCGTCGAGCAGGTCCGCCCGGCCCGCGTCCTGCAGGCTCTGGCGGTAGGGCCCGAACAGGCCCTTGGCCAGCGGCAGAACCGTGAGCAGCTTCGCGACGGGCCCCTTCGCCCGCACCTGCCCCTTGGCCAGCGCGACCGGCAGCACGACCTTGCCCAGCCAGAAGCGGTTGCCGGTGTCGGCCGACATGAACAGCTCGACGTTGGGATCCGGCCCCTGGCCCGCGCCGGTGTACAGCTCGGCGTTCGGCATGTCGACGGTGATCACCGCGTCCGGATCGGTGTAGGTCACCCGCAGCACGACGCCCGACGGCTTCAGCTTGGCGACGAGGTCCGGATCCTGCATGCCGATCCGGAACACCCCACCCAGGAAGCGGTAGACCTCGTCCTCGTTCTCGAAGGCCGCCACGACGCGACTCCTCCCCGTCGACTGCCGGGCAGTGTGGCCGACGAGGTGCCCGCGGCACGACTCCTCGATCGGGCCACGGTTGGCCCGCCCGGGCCTGTGAGTGGCGATGGTCGCCCTGACAGTCGCCATGGCGACCTTCGGCACTCACGACGCCTCCGTGCGCCCGCCGGTGCTCTGCCGGAGCCGCGTGCCCGCCTTCCGGCGGCGCCGTGCAGCCGTCGCGCGCCCCCCGCCCGGCGGCGCTGGGGTTGAGAGAGTGTTGTAGAACCTCGGTGGTCAGTCTTTGAGGTCTTCTGCTAGTCGGCGGGCGGCT
>NZ_BPRG01000012.1:0-19087 GCF_036984265.1 Pseudonocardia sp. D17
CGCGCCACCGAGCGTCCCGACGCTGCCGCCAGTGGCCGCAGCCGCTTGACAACCCCATAGAGACGCCCCCCGTAGGCGCCGTCTCGACGAACTCGCCAGGATTGCCGACCACCGACCACCTTGGGCTTGGGCCATCGCCAGACCCCAGAGTCACATGATAAGCGGCATTATCTTGTGGACTATATATTGCATTGCATAGCAAAAAAATAAAATGCTATGAAATAAAATTTGACGCTATGCTACGTATTTGCTAGTTTCGGCGCGTGACCGAGTACAGCGCGGTGGACGCCGCGGGGCCTCAGGTGATCGCGTGCGAGTTTCCGATGCCGGGCGGCTGTCCGAACGTCATGGAGTACGCGGGCGTCGGCCGCAAGCCGAAGTACTGCCAGCAGGTCGTCGGCGGCCTCCGGCACGTCGCCTACACCGCGCACCGCGTCGCCACCGGATCGGTCACCGTCCCCGAGCCGGGCAGTCAGCCGCCCTCGGCGACCGAGCGCGCCACTCCCCCGCGGCCGGTGAGCCAGGCCCGCGCCACCGCCGCGAAGCTGCACGAGCAGCTCGGCAACCTGGTCGACCGTCAGCTGCAGCCGCTGATCAGCCAGCTCGTCGAGGCGCTGCACGTCGCCGCCGACCCCGCGTCCACCACGGCGGAGGTCGACGCCGTGCAGCGGGAGGCCCGCACCCGCATCGATACCGCCGAGGCCGCGGCCGAGGACGCGCTCGCCCGCGCCGAGGTGGCCGAGCGCGCGGCCGACACCGCCCGGCTCGCCCAGGCCGACGCCGAGGAGGTCGCCAACCAGGCCCTGACCGAGCGCGATGACGCGCGCGAGCAGCGCGACCGGCACGAACGCGCGGCCGCGTCGCTCGCCAGCGACCTGGACGAGGTCCGCGCCGCCCTCGCGACCGCCGTGAACGACGGCGCGACCAGCGCCGAGGCGCTGGCTGAGGCTCGACGCGAGATCGACCGCCTCACCGCGCGACTCCTGGCCGCCGAGGCCGCACGCGACGAGGTCCGGATCGAACTCGCCGGCGCGAGGCAGGAGGTACGCGACCTCACCGAGGCCCGCGACGAGGCCCGCGCCGCGTTGGCGGCCGAGCGCCGCGAACTGGGTGAACAACGCCGCCGCACCGAGCTGGCCGAACAGCGCATCGCCCGCGACGAACTGACCATCGCCTCACTGACCGAACAGCACACTGCGGCCCGCGAGGAGGCGCGCGACCAGCACGAACGTGCCGCCACCGCCCGCGCCGAACTCGCCGCGGCGACCGCGCAGATCGAGGCCCTGCGCGACGCGGCGGCCACCGCCGCCGCGCACGCCGACCAGCGCCTCGCGGATGCCCGTGCCCGCCACGACGAGCAGCTCGCCGAGCTCCGCGTCCAGCTCGGCCAGGCCGGCGACCCCCACGGCACGGCCGCCGCGAGCGGCTCCACCCAGCACTGACCCCGCGATCCACTGGCACCACGATCGATGTCGTCCGGGCCACCTCAGGCGCTCGGTCCTCCGCCACACGGCGCCTACCGTTTGACCGACGAGGTCAGAAACCGGTTGCGGCGACAACGCACCGCTGCGCGTGCTGCTGGATCGGCTTGTAGCTCGCGACAAAGCGGTGTCCTCGCAGTCGCACCCGGCACGCACTGCTGGCGCGGCCTACCGCACGCCGACTGGGCTCGACGAGCAACCGGCTCCTGGGATTCCATCCCAGCCCAGTCCGAGACACCACTCCCCCCGACGCAAGCCACCACCTGGCGAGTCACCTCGCCGGGGAGTCACTGGTGGAGCCGGAGCAAGCACGCGGGGAAGCGGGAAGGACGCGCGGGATGCCAGCCTAGAGCCGCCAATCCACATCGGGACCTAGCGCTGTTCGGGTGTTTAGGGCCGCTGCGCTAGGGCCAAGACCCTGCGGGCCGTTGTTGGTTGGTTGTCAGATTATCTGCGTCAATGCTTGCCAAGCTGCGTGCTGCCGCCCGCTGCTTACTCTGCTTACTCTGCGAGCTGCTTGCGAAGTCGGTTCTGGGCCTTCTGCATATGCCGGGTGGCATCGGCGAAGGCCTGCGCGAAGTCACCGTCACCCCCATCAGATAGGACACGGTCAGCCTCCGCCAGCGCGTTGTCGAGGTGCTGAATGACCGCCGATGCCGCAGTGCGGCGCCTGAGGTCCGGGTCCGTCGCGTCGGCCAGGGCCTCGCGGGGTGAGGTCGCAGCTTCAGCCGCGGCACCTGAGGTGTCCGCCGAAGCAGCGGCGGGCTCGCTATCGCTGGAAACCTGGTTTACAAGCGGGGGCACGAGATGGAGGGGACCCTCCTCCCCTACTGCGGGATTTGAGGGCGTTACCTCAGTGCTTTCGGCGACCTCGGCCGCCGGAGCACCGGGGCGCTGCTCGACGAACGGCGGCCCGGCCGCAAGAACAGTCCGCTGTTCGTCCGCAGGCATGCCCCCGAGCCGGCGGGCGTCCTTGATGGACAGAGTTCCGGCACGAAGCTGGTCTTGGAACTCCGGAATCAGTTGGAGCAGCGCCACGCGCTGCGAAACATATGTGTGGCTCTTCCCGATTGCCTCGGCCACAGACCGCAGGGTCTGCCCAGCTCGGTTCAGACGCCGCTGCAGGTGAGCGGCTTCGAGCAAGGGGGGCAAGTCCTTGCGGTGGATGTTCTCGATCAGCACCCGGTCCTCGAGATCATCCAGGCTTTGAACCTCGCTTTCGACACGAACGTCGAAGGTGTCGAGCCCTGCGAGCAGAGCCGCGGCGAGGCGCCGGTTGCCGACGTAGACCACCCAGGGAGCCGGCCCCAGCTGTGCCTCGCAGTCCGGATACAGAGTGACGAAGTCCGAGCGCGAGATCACGAGAGCAGGCTGCAACTGACCAACTTGCTTCATGCTGTTGGCGAGCTCGACGACTTCGGGGTCGTCGTCCGGATAGCGTGGATTCTGAGGGTTCGGTTGGACCTCAGTGAGACGCAGAGCGGTCGGACGAGCTGCCCTTGAGCGCATTGCCTCCCGCGCCTGGATCGCAGTCCCCGCTCGCGCCGCTGCCCGCTGCTCCATCGCAGCGAAGTCTTTCTTCGCGACCACGTCCGTCACGCTCCTTCTGCATGCGCGCGGACGCCGTCGATCACAGCGTCCTCAGTTGAGTCAGTGACGTAGAGCTCTTCATGGTGTGGCCCGTCAGGGTCGAACTCGAGGAACGGCTCCGGTTCCCAGGCCTCCGCCGGGCTCAGGCCGGCCGCGATGTCGAGGCGAAGGGCGACCTTCCGATACGCGTCGGCGATCGGGGCAGATGGCCGATAGTCGGTAACTGGCTCTCCGGAGAGCCACGCCTCCTCGACGATCGTCGCGAGCGGCAAATGAGCCAAGATCGGCAGCGGCTCGACGAGTCCGTCCGGGTCGGGGAGCGTGTAGCGCTCGAGCTCGGCCATCTTGAAGCGCTGGATGCCGGACAGTGGACGCCGGTAAAGCCCCGGGACCATGCCGTACAGCTCCCGCCGAGGCAGCCGCAGGTCGTTCTCGATCGCTGCGATCTGATCGATCAGCAGGCGCAGCGCTCGCAGAGAGGTGTTGCTGGGCTGAACTGGAATGACGACGCCATCGGCGGCGACCAGAGCAGTGTCGGTAAGGATGTCGAGCGAGGGCGGGCAGTCGATGAGGATGTGGTCGTAGGCATCGGACGGCAGCTGCTCGAGCAGCCGAGCCAGCTTCGTCTCTGGGGCACGCCGGCTGTAAAGGTCGCGTACGACCAGGAACATCGCGAGCGTTGTCGGGATGACGTCTAGCTGACCGCCACCGGCGTATGGCGGTCGGGAGATGATCAAATCCTGGATCGGTCCTTCGTACTCCCCGGTCAGCGCCCTAGCGAGATTCGGCCCATCCTGGTCAGCCTCAGGCAGGCGGAGCGCCTCACACGTCAGATGTCCCTGGGGGTCCAGGTCGATCATGAGGACTCTGCGCCCCATCTCCGCGAGTGCGCCTCCCGCTCCAACCGTGACGCCGGTCTTGCCCACTCCCCCCTTCTGGTTGAGGAAGGCGGTGACGAGGGGCAGCGAGACGGCGGCATGAGCCGAGGATGTAAACCGGGTTGCCACGTAGACCTACCGCTTCGGGTTGTCGGTGAAAACGTCCTGGTCGATGAGCCACTGCCGCCAGTACGCGACTCTCGCAGGGTCGGCGACGAAGCCGGTTGGCCACCCGTCCGTGACGATGTGGCGGAGAGCGTCGCGCACACGGCTGCGCCCGATCCTGGACCGGGAGTTCAGCCGGGCGAGCTGCGGATCGACGACCGCGTGCATCGCCCGGGCCGTCTGGTCGAGGGTAAAGGTGATCTGACGGTGCGCGACCAGCACCTCCGTACCGTTCTCGTCGCGACGCGCGACGAGGGCACTCTCACGCATTAGCCGTCCTCCAGAACAGTCCCAGGAACGGTACCCACAAGGGCGCGATCGGGTTGGTTGACACGCCTGGCCCGAACGACCGAACTGTCGCGACAGCGAAGCCATAGAGGCCGCAGTGGCGACTCGGCAGTCATGCGCAGAGGCCAGCGGAGCTCCGCGCTTACACGCGGCTGGGGCATGGAAACCCGGTTTACAGCGCGGCACGCGTCTGCACTCCCCCAGACCCGTCCGTCTGGGTTCCGGACGGCGTAACGACCTACCGTCCGCGACCGAATCGTCACCCGTGCGCCGCGCCCTGATCATGACCATTGCCGCCATCGCTGCCGCGAACCTAGCCGCATGCAGCAGCTCCCCCAACGCGCCGGCAGCCAACCCTGGCGGTCCGTCGAGCACGACTCAGCCGGCTGCTGCCGCCACCCCGTCGGCGCCACCCGCAGCGACGACGCAGACGAAGTCCGGCCAAGGAACGGACGTCGTCACGCTCGACACCCCCGTTGAGGTCGGCATCCTCAAGGTCGACTGCTCGAAATGCACGGGCACAGTCGAGGTGAAGACCGACGCGGAGTATGACCCGAACATCGTGTTCTACGGGCACGAGGCGCCGTACGTGGGCACATCCTGGCTGGGTATGCGAGGGGACACGGTCACCCGGATACAGGTCAACACCAAGGGGTCCTGGACGGTGACCGTCGGCGGGCTCGATCTCATCCGCGTGGTCGACGGCAAGAACCCGATCACCGGGAAGGGCGACGAGGTCCTAAGACTGACGACGCCGGCTGGCGCCGCCGCGATCACAAACAAGGGCGGCCAGTACAGCAACTTCACCGTCTGGGTAATGACCGATGGGACGTCGAGCCCGGAGCTGGCGGTGAACGAGGTCGGCGGCTCATACGACGGCACGGTCATGTTTCCCGTAGCCGGGCCGGACAAGATTCAGCTGGTGCAGGTGAAGTCGGATGGGAACTGGACGATCACGCCCAAGTAGCGGGGCGTGCTGGACCGCCGTTCGCCAAGGACGGACTTCCTTCCTGCAGTGCGCCTCGTCGACGGCTGCGAGCGCCAGCAGGAAAATCACGGACCGGGGGAGCGTTCGAGGGGGCTGGGCCGCGGCCGGGACCGTGGCAGCGTCGCGCCACGCTCGTATCCTGTCCTGTCTCCCAGGCCGGACCAGCAGTGACATTCCGCTGAAGGGACTTTGGAAACCCGGTTTACACGAAGCCTCAACGGGGCCAAACACGCAACCGCAGTCCGGTCAACAAGGCTCTGCGGGACCGCTGGCGGCGCCTCCACCCCCGAACACACCCTCTCTGACCAGCCAAGCCCGCCAGTACTGGACCCGTGCGGGATCGGGCTGAAAGTCCTCGGGCCACCCATCAAGGACGATCGACCGAAGGACCTCGCGAACCCGTGACCGCCCGACGCGATTCCGAGCGCCGAGTCGCCCTAGATGAGAGTCGACGATGGCGTGCATTGCACGGGCTGCTTCGTCGAGGGTGAAGGTCACGGGTTTGTGCACCACAAGAACCTCGCGGCCGTAGTCGTCCCGGCGCGCGACCAGGGCGCTCTCTCTCATCCGGACCTCCCTCAACCGTCCTCGGCCCCATTAACGAGAACGGTACTAGGTAAAAGGGCGACACATCCTGTCGTGTGCTTGCTGTACCCGCCGCGACCAGCGGAAACGTGAGACGTAGAGGGCGGAAGCCGGGTTGTGCCAACACGCTGCGTAGATACAGAACGCCGGGATGACTACACAGCGCGGCAAGATGATTCGGCCGCCCGCGGAGGCCGCCGCGGGCCCGTGCTACTCGACCTCGCCAGGGTAGGAGGGGTACAGCGCTGACCAGGAGGTATTGGCAGAACGGAGGTCATGGTCGATCGCGAGCTCGTTGAACACGGAGCTGCTTGTGAGATCCGCCAGTGCGAAGCGAATCAGCTGAACAGATCCTGGCGTGACGACGTCGTCACGCAGGTCACGGGCGATCTCAATAACCCACTCTGCTGTCTCGACGTCGAGCAGATCGCGGTGTGTCACAAGGGCCTGGGCAACAGCAAGCACTTCGGAGCGGTGGCGGTCTATCCAGCGAGCCTCGCGCGCATGTTTGTCCTGGTCGGGACCCTTGAGCGTCGCCATCGGTGCTTCTCCGCGGAGGCGGGCGATCTTTGCGCGTGCCAATCGGAGTCGGTCGTGGACACCCTGCCGGCTGCGGACGCCGAGCAGCTTGCCGATCCGCCGAGGTGGGACCTGGAGCCGGTGCGCGCGCTCGAGCAGCCACAGCTCCGCTTCTTCACCAAGCCACCAGAGGCGGACACGCAGGACGAACCCATCGAGCAGGTCGGCTTCGATCACCGACCGTGGGAGCCCGCCTCGGTGCCGCTGTAGGTAGACCAGCACGTTCGCCGGGTCGCGGTCGAGTTGCCAGAGATCAGGATCGTCGACGGCCCGGTGGCGGTCGATGATTCGCTGGATCGCGGCGTCGGCCTCGGCCGCGGTCACAGGTGGGGGAGTGGCCACCCCGTCAGATTAATTCTGACGCGGGCGACAGGGCACTCTGCCCGAGCTGCGGTGTCCAGGTCGGATTCGAAGTCACGAGGCTTGGAAACCGGGTTTCCACGGTGACACGGGGGATGGCCCGGCGCCCCGGACGTCCTCGCCGCCGTCGTCGACCTGGTCCGGCGCGAGGCGCTGCGCATCATCGGCCAGCTCTACAACGCCACCGCGCCGAGAGGGCGAGCCGCCCGGTGCCGAGTGGTCAGGGACGAGATGGTCAGGGACCAGGTGAGCAGGGACGGCGGCGACCGCTGCCTCGTAGGACCAACGGCAGGAGTGGGCGCCTGATGTGGCGGGCCGCCTACCTCGCAGGAGGGGGGGGGCGGCGCCCTAACATCCGGTCGACGTCGGGCGGACCCCGGAGTCGGCGCATCCTGCTTACGGAGGGAGCCTTCGGGATGCGCGAGGCCCGCCGTCCCGACTCGCCCCGAGAGCAGAAGGGGGGTGAGCCGCATGACGGGAAACCTCCTCAGGGCCGGCGACGAGATCGATGCCGTGGTCACGATGGCGAAGCCGTTCGGGCTCCTGGTCGAGGCCGACGGCGGGCTGACCGGACTCGTCCGTAACGCCAACGCCACGGTCGGCGCGACGGTGCGGTTGCGCGTGGTCGAGTACGACGCTGCCAGGTCGCGGTTCAGCGCGACGACCGTCGGCTGACGGTTCGGCCCGGTCGCCGTGCTCCGGCGGCCGGGCCCGGCGTCGTCCGGCGCGGGCCGGCGTCGTCCCGCGGTCCGGCGCCGGAGACCTTGGTGAGGCCAGGGTCGTCCGGTCGCCCTGATCAGCTCAGCGCCGACCGCGGCCGCGTGGTCGGACGGCGGGTGGGCAGCCCAATGCTCGGCGGACACCCACACTGGTCGCACAGGGAAACCCGGGAGGGACGGGCTTGGACGCCCTGCCCTCGCTTGCGTGCAGCCAGGGCGTGAGACGCTAAGGTATCGAACACTTGTTCGATTGACTCGACGATACGACGATCCTCGAGTGACCCCGTACCGCCGCACCCCGCTGACCCCTGAGCGGCTTGCCGCCATCGCCGCTGACGTTGAGGCTGACGCGGACTGGCGACGTGAACCGTGTCCGTGCGGCGCCCGCGACGCCACGCACGGTTGGCACCCGTGCCGCTGCGGTGGCCACCGCACCAAACACTGCTGGGCGTGTGGGCGAGAAGACTTCCGGCCCGAGCTAGGGGAGCGGTGCGCCGATCCGAGTTTCGGGCCTCCTCCGCCCGGGTTTCCGACCGCGGATCGCCCGTGACGAGCGATCACGCGGAGCGTGGGACGGGTGCGCGGCGGGGCAGACTTCAACCCGGTGTGGCGCACGAGGAAATTTCCTTTCCGACGATCAGGGCCGCCGCCCCTGGCTCCCTCAACGCGATGCGTGTACGCGCGCGCGAGGCAGTGAAATTTCCCGCTGACATCCAACGCGTGGGGCTGGGTCCATCGAGGCCTCCGCCCGGGTCGGCCACATGTGTTGCCAACCCGGATTAGTCACGCCTAGTCTCGACCTCTAGGATTCGGCGACTACTGAGACGGGGACCGGGATGATCACTCGACTGCTGGCGGCGTCGGACTGCCGGGACGGCAACTGCCCGACGGTCTGGGCGACCGACCGTGACACGGTCCTCGTGCAGGGCTACGTCGAGCGGCCGCGGCGCGCGCACGCCATCACTGTTCGGGTCCCGGGACCGATCCTCGACGGGGCCGCAGCGTCGATGCTGTGCGGGACTCCGCCGATGATTCCGAGCCAGGCCGGCCCGCTGTCGGAGTGGACCATCGAGCCCGCCGGGGACGACTTCCTGGTGACCGGACACGGCGACACACCCGACGCCGAGGCGTGTAGCGCACCCGACGGTGAAGCGGTGGTTGAACTGCCCGCCGTCGCCCTCACCCGGCTCCCAGCCACCCGAGAGGAGGCAGTGGCATGACCCCCGAGGACCTGAGCGAGCTGTACCGAAGCTTCGAGCGCACGGCTTTCCGCCTCGAGTGCCGTGACACCTACGCGATCCCTGGCGAGGACCCCGACTTCGACGACTTCCTGGCCGGGCGCCCAGTGGCTCCCCGCACTGTCGACAACAGCGACTGGCTCGCGAACATCGCGACCCAGGTAGCTGCTGGCAAGCACTTCGGGCGGGTCCGGCTGCTCGGGCGCCCCGTCACGGATTACACCCGTTTCGAGCTCGCCAGCTACCCGGAGAACATCGCGGCGGGCGAGCAGGTGTGGATTCTGGACCGGCAGCGTCTCGAGGCCAGCAACGATGCCTGGACCCACCAGGACTTCTGGCTCTTCGACGACCGCATTGCCGTCCTGCAGCACTACGACGACGCCGGCCGGTTCCTCGGAGTGGAACAGGCCCGCGACGCGAGCCCGTATGTCGCGATCAAGCGGCGCGCCCTCGCGCTGGCAGTGGCCTTCGAGGACTTCCAGTTCGTCCCCGCCCAGCGGCAAGGGTGGCACGACCAGCAAAGCCGGGTCGGGGCCCTTGACCAGTGACCGTGATCCGACCCTCAGCCAGCAACAGCGATGGCTAGCAGCGCGTCTCAAGCAGCTGCGGCTCGACGCTGGGCTCTCGGCTGAGAAGCTCGGATCTCGGCTGGGCTGGTCGCAGAGCAAGACGTCGAAGATCGAGAACGGCCGGACACCTCCCTCGGTCGACGCTGTCCGCTCATGGCTCGACCAGTGCCGCGCCGATGACGAGCTCCGCGTCGAGCTGCTCGACGCTGCGCGGGAGCTAACGACTCGCGTTCAGACCTGGCGTCAGCTCCATCGCGCAGGGCCAGCCGACCAGCAACGAGTACGGGCGGCTCGCGACGCCGAGACCACCGGACTCGGGATCTACCAGTCCGAGGTCGTTCCTGGTCTGCTCCAGGTTCCCGAGTACACGCGCCGAATGCTCGAAGTCCACAGCCAGGTGCCGGCTGCCGACATCCCTGCGATGGTCGCTGCACGGCTCAGCCGCCAAGCGATCTTGTTCGACGACACCAAGACCTTCGACATCGTCATCACAGAGCAGGCGGCGCGCTGGCGGCCCGGCAGCATCGCCACGACGCTCGCGCAGCTCGACCGACTCGCCACACTCGCTCAGCTCCCGAACGTCTCGATCGGCATCGTGACGCGCGAAGCGCAGGAAACGGCGCCGCTGCTGCACTCCTTCGTCATCAGCCGGTACCCGGACGGTGCCGGCCTCGTCGAGATCGAGACTCTCACCGCAGAGCAGACAGTCGCAGGTCCGGTCGACGTCGCGCGCTACGAGCAGTTCCTTCGCGACCAGCAGGAACGAGCCGTCCACGGTACCGACCTGCGTGCTCTTCTTGACGCGCTGGCCGCCGATCTGCGATCGCGTCAGAGCTAGAACGCCACTGCCAAGAGCGACCCAAGAGCGCTGTCCGTGATTAGTCAGACTAGGTCTGGACAGTTTGACTAGGCATGACTAGTCTTGATCCATAGAAGGGCCCCGGCGGGTGCAACCGCCGAGGCCCGGTGAGCGAACAAGCCCGCCTCCCGCCAGAGAGGAAGCCAGACGCCCATGACCACCGTATCCGTGGTTCTGCACGCCCCCGCCTGGGGGCCGCAGCACACAACCCCTTGCCAGGCTGAACCGGAGCTGTTCTTCCCGGTCAGCGAGGACGGACCGCGGTCCATCGCTCAGATCACCAAGGCGAAGCGACTGTGCCGAGGCTGCTCGCGAGTCGAGGACTGCCTGCAGAACGCGCTCGACGAGGGTCACGACCACGGCATCTGGGGCGGCACGACCACTGCAGAGCGCCGCGATATCCGCCGGCGCCGCAAGACGGCTGGCGCCGCGCGATGAGCACGGCGCTCAACGGTCATCGCGTGCCGAACCCGCTGGACACCGAGCCTCTCCAGGACGTCGACGTGCCTGACGACATCGCCGAGGGGGTATCTGCTGCCACAGGAGAGGACAGCGCGCTCCGCCTGTCACGCAGTGCGCCGCGGGTGCGGAAGAGCGCTGACCCGGTTGCCCAACTCGCCGAGGAGGTGCACCGAGCCCGAGGGCTGGTCGCCCTACAGGACGACGAGGCTCTCCAGCTCGCTCTGTCGGCTCGCGAGCGCGCCGCGGACCGCAAGGTCACCGAGCGGCTGCGGGCGTTTGACCGGGCCGAGCGACGACGGTCCGGTGCCGAGCAGGCCCGTGAGGCCCGACGCGCCCGGGCCGACGCACGGTGGACCGTCCGGGCCCAGCGGGGTCGCCAGCGCCTGCTCAACCCCAACCGCCGCCTGGCAAGCACCTACCGCCGCTACGTGATCCTCTCCGTCTTCCCGATCGCAGTGATCATCGGCGGCGTCGCTTGGATGTCGGCGTCCGTGCACCACGGCGTCGTTGGCGTCCACGGGACGTGGCTGGGCTACCTGATCGAGCCGATGGCGTCGGTGCTGCTGATCGTGTCGATGATCGCGCAGTTCACCGCCATCGAGAACCGCGAGGACTGCCCGAGGTGGTTCCTCTGGCTCGACGTAGGCATCGCCGCCGCATCGCTGTTCCTCAACATCGTGCCGTGGGGAGTCCGGTTCGGCTGGCAGTCCGCCGAACTCCCGGGCCATGTCTTTCCGCCGCTGCTCGTCGTCGCCGGTGTCGCCGTCTTCCACATGATCAACCGGCTCTTCGGTGGCATCTTGGTCAACCTGCACGACGAGCTCACCGAGACCCGACTCAACGAGCAGACCGCCGACGTCGTGGTCCTCTACGAGCGGGCCAAGCGCGAGATCGCCGCCGGGCGTCTCGCAGTGGGGGAGTCAGGCAAGCCGAGCAGGGAAGGCATCCGGCGCCTGTTCAACATCGGCAAGGGCCGTGCCCAGCTCACCGGTGACGCCTTCGACGTCGTCCACAACACCCTCGGACCAGCGGCCGAGTCCAGCGTGCCTGCGCAGGGCTGAACTCCTCAGCCCGGACTGGGCCATCCCGGGGCGCCTCCGGCACCGCGATGCGGGAGGCGCCCCCTCGAGACCAGGAGAGACGTCCGATGCCGGACACCCTGACCCTGACCCTGCTGACCGCCGACGGACGCCGCTGCGCACGAGCGCGACAGGTACACGCCGACGCCCAGGCCCCGCACACGCTCCTGCCTCACGTCCTCGAACTGGCCCAGCAGAACCACCTGCCGGGCAACGACTTCGAGACCGAGGTGGCCCTCGCAGACAGCGGCAAGGTCATCTACCTCCTCAGGTGCCTGGCATGAGCGGCCACCGTCGAGCGCTCGCGAATGGCGCGGCGCTCCCGCTGACACAGCGCAAAGGCCGGCCGGCCCGTCGGCGGGCGAGCCTCGCAGCCCGCTACGCGACGGCCGCGACACCGATCGAGCGGGCTCACGCCGCCTGGGCATACCTCCTCGGCGCTGCCGCCCGCCGCCAACCCGACCAGCACGTCGCCGACGAGCTGCTCGACGACGTCGCGCGGATGCTCATCCGCGTCGGCGACCAGCTCCTGCAGCTCCAGGCCCGTGAACCGCTGCACCCGGACCGGAGGCAGTCATGACCGACCCGACCTCGGCAGCCGAGCAGACGGGCCCGGACGGGGACAACACCCTGGAGGTGGCGGTGCCCCGTACGGTGGGCGAGCTGGCCCGCGCCAAGCTCAAGACGACGTCGCAGACGCCGGCACCAATCCCCGCAGCAGAGGTCGCCGCCACCTCTGACCAGGACGACCGCAACCCGAGGGCCGGACTGCACCCCCGGCTCATGGCCTCGGTCAAGGAGCTGCGGTTCGTCTCCGAGCAGCCCAGCTCCCTGCACGACGTCGTCGCCCTTGCCGCTCGCGGTGAATGGACCGCTGCCGAGGCAGGACCAGCGCGCGCACTCGCCCAGATCCACGCGACCGCCATCCAAGTCCCGCTGCTCACCGTGGCCTACTTCCTGGCCTGGTCCTGTCGAAGCCCCGCCCGACTGTGGACGGTCTTCGCGTTCGTCAACACCCTCGGTTCGGCGCTCAACACCATTCCTGTCATCAACTTGGTCATCCCCGACTGGCTCACCTGGGGATTCTGGCCGCCGTTCTGCTGGATCTTCTGATGCTGTACTCCTACGAACAAAGGATGGAAACATGAACTGGGGAGTTGCCTCGATTTGCGCTGTTGCGCTCGTCGTCGGGGCCTGGACCTACTGGCACAAGGACGCCCCAAAGTTCACCACCTTCCTGTTTCTGGTCGGGGGCATCGGATTCGGTGGTGCCCTCGGCAAGTGGATCGGCGATCACCTCAGCCAAGCTCTCGGAACCGTCGGGACCACCACTGGCACGCTGATCGGCTTCTCCACGTCGGCCATCGTCGCCGCGATGGGGCTGGTCGCGACCCTAGAAGTCGTGGTCAAGGGCATGCACCCGAAGAGGGCGAAGCCCAAGCGCTGGCACCCATGGCTGGCCTTGGCGCTGCCGCTGATCGTCACGGCCACAGGCGTTCCCGTGATCACGCAGCTCATGCACGCATTCGCCTCCGGTGTCGGAAACGTCGGCAGTGCTCTGTCGAATCTCGGGCTGGGCGGGTGATCTAAGTGGAACTGCTCATCCTGTCCATGCTCTTCGCTTGGGGGATAGTCCGATACGGGGCCACCGAATTTGTCGCCGCACGGTCGGGCACCGAGGCCCCGCGAATCGCTGAGCGCCGCCAGCGTGCCGCCCACGCCCACGAGAGGGCCATGGCCAAGCTGGCCCGCCGCACTACCCCGACGATCGCCGAGGCCATCGGGGAACGGATCGCCGCACGGATCGCCAACCCTCGCGGGGGCCCCGCCCGCCAAGCCATGAACCAGTGGTGGGCCGACTCCTGGGGCTACGCCCTCGAGCGTCGCCGCCGGCGCCACCAGCGCGCCGAGGCCGGCGACCTCGGCCGTCAGCGCGCGGCCCGCGCCGCCAAGCAGTGGCTGCGCAACCGCACCAGCCGCAGTCAGGACGACCCCGATCAGCAGCAGCGGGTGTGGGCCGAGGCGGAGGTCGTGGACGAGGACAAGGGCGACGTCGTCGATGCCGAACTCGTCGAGGACGACCAGCCCAACCCGAGCCCGGCACCCGAGCCGGACATCCCGCAGCGCGACCAGGTGCCCACCGACCGCTTCGACGACCCGACCGCGCCGTCCGCTCCGGAGCCGGACCCGACTCAAGCCGCCCCGGTCACGCTGCCCCTCGCCAGCCTCACCGCAGCCACCGCCGAACTGCACGACATCGAGGCCTCCATGGCCTCGGTGACCCCTATCCGAGGAGGAATGACCATGACTGCCGCCCAGCACACGATGACCAGCGGAGAGACCCTCGACCCCGCCGCCGCGCTCGCCTTCGTCGACGGCATCCGCGACCTGGCCCAGCGCATGTTCACCGAGATCGAGCTGTCAGTGGCCACGCTGAGCCAGGCCGGCCTGGCCGGTGAGCCGATCGCGCTCCTGCGCCAGATGCAGGAGGCCGCCCAGGTCCTGGTCGGCAACAGCGAGGCCGCCAAGAGTCACTTCGAGCGTCACCTCGCCACCCAGGACGTCGTGCTCTCCGACGACACCCTCGCCGGCACCGTCAGCGGCACCTACGTCGGCACCCGCTCCTGACCCCGCCACTGCGCGAGGTGATCACAACGGCAATCGGCGTCGGAACCAAGACCAGCCGACGCCGCTGACCTCAGAACTTCGACAGCCCTGCCCCCACACCAGGTGGGCACCCGTGTCGCGGCGGAGCAGGGCACCACGACTCGCAAGACCAGCAATTTCAGCAGACAGCTCCGAGGAAGGGCGAGCGATGCAGCAGCGGACTCGACGCAGCAACGCCCGGCCGTCAGCCGACCTGTGCGTGGCACCGACCCGCGCCATCGAGGTCGCGCAGAACGCGCGCGCCGACCGAGGCCGTCGGGCCAGGCGACTGCCCTACGTCGCCGCGGGCGCGACCGCGGCCGCCGGGTACGGCGCTTGGGGGCTGAGCGAGCTGGCCCAGCTTGCTGCTGGGCCAGCCGGCGAGGTGGTCGTCTCGACCGGCACCGCCGGACTGTGCGCGGCGGCCCTTGGCATCCTGCGGCTGCACCGAGGTCCCGTCATCCCTGAGCGGTGGCGGCGGCGACTGTGGACCGCTGGCGCGAGTGCTGCTTCGTGGGTGACCGCGGCGTCGGCGGTCGGCCCGGTGAGCTGGCCGATGACCGCTGCGTTGGTCGTCGGCACCGCGGCCGCGTCGGCGTCGTGGCTGCGCGCCCACGAGGTGCCCACGCCGCCGAGCCTGGCGCTGCCGGGCCAGCCGATCGAGAAGCCGGTCCGGCCGGCCGCTGCCGACGAGGACCCGGGAGTGCTGCTGGTGCGGCGCTGGACTGAGAACATCGCAGCGGACGGCAAGCCGGTGCCCGGGTCGCTGCTCACCGAGCGGGTCGACCTGCCGCATGCGATCCGGTGGACCGTGCAGACCATCCCCGGCTCGACGTCGTTCTCAGCGATGTTCGCCCAGCGCGACCGGATCGCGGCTGGCCTGCGCTGGGGCTCTGCCCGAGTTCTGCTGGAGCCCTCCGACGTCGACGAGTCGGCCGCGGTCCTCACCGTCATCACCAAGGACATTCTCAAGGACGGCATTGCCTACACCGGGCCGCGCTACCGCGACGGCGTCATCGAGCTCGGCCCCTACGCCGACGGCTCGGGCTGGGGTGACTACGTGGCCGTCGACGGTGTCGGCTGCCGCAACGGAATGGCCACCGGCGAGCCCGGCAGCGGCAAGAGTGCCTTCCTCGAGGCGGTCGCGATGGGCCTGAAATCGTCAGGGGAGTGGGTCGTCCTCTTCGGCGACGGCGACCCCGAGGGCGGCAGCTCGCCCCTGCTCAACAACCTCGCCGACTGGGCTGCGGCCGGCCCACAGCAGGTCCTCCACCAGCTGGAGGCCCTGGAAGCCGCGCTCATCGTGCGCGGCATGCTCAAGCCCACCCTGACCGCCGGGCCGGACGGCGCCCCGATCCCGATCACCGACCCGACCACCCAGACCCCGGTCCGCGAGCTGCGCCCGAGCCGCCGGTTCCCGGCCATCAAGTGGATCCTCGACGAGCTGCACCGCCTCTCCGCCGATCCGTGGCTGACCGAGCGCCGGTTCATCCCGCGCCTCGAGCAGCTGGTCCGGATCGGCCGCAAGTACGGGATCGTTGTGCTCACCGGCAGCCAGTCGCTGCTGGCTCCCGACTACGGCAACAGCACCCCGCTGCGCGGGTACCTGGCCGCCAGGAACCTCTACGCGTTCCGCAACGGCAACAAGAGCGAAAAGGCCGTCGTGTCCGGCCTGGAGATCGCCCCGTCGGTGCTGCCCCCGGGCGGTGGCTACGCGTTCTCAACGGGCAGCGGCCGGCTGGCGATGCTGCGCGTGGCCTGGTCGCCAGACATGGCCCGGCACGCCGACGGACTGCCGGCCACCGCGCTCGACCCCGACACCGAGCTGGCCATTGCCCGGTTCCGACCCGCGGCCGACGCCGACCCGACCGTGGCCTTCGCCGAGCAGGCCGCGAAGCTCGCCGTCTGGCGTGCCCAGCAAGGCGCGGCGGCCCTCCCGTCGGACGCCGGTCCTGCGTCGCGGCCCGCAGTAGGCGGGTTGGCCGGGCTCGCGGTGCCGTCGGCGCTGACCACCGCCAATGTCGTCCCGATCCACCGCCCTGCCGCGCTCGCTGCACCAGCCACGAGTACGGACGTCGAGGCCGGTCCGGATCTCGAAGCGCTCAACAGCTCCCAGCGAATCGTGGTGACGGCGCTGAAGGCCGGCCACCGGCGTACGGGCGCGATCGCCGCCCAGACCGGGCTGCGTCTGCCCGCCGTCTCCAAGGCCCTGTCTGCCCTGGCCGACCTCGGGCTCGCCGAGCGCGTCGCCCACGGCAGCTGGGTCCCGGCCGGTGCCATCGCCGACCCGGCCGAACAGTCTTCTTAGTCGGTACGGTACCGAGTACTGTACCGACTAAGAGAGTCCAGACAGCAGGCAGCCCGGACGCTCACCTCCTACAGATCACGCCCGGGCTGCTCCGACCTCGCAAGATCGGAGACCTTCAGTGTCCCACCTCATCGACCACGTGCCGCCCACTCAGCCACGCTCGGCGGTTCGCATCACTGCGGCCGACCCTGAGACCGGCGAAGCGCTCGACCCCGACCTTGCTGCCGCGCTGTTCGAGCAGCTCATGGAGGCCGTGTTCGACCGCGCCATCGAGACGGAGGAATGGCAGCAGCGGGCGCCGTGCGCGCAGACTGACCCGGAGTCGTTCTTCCCGGAGAAGGGAGGCTCGGTCCGGGCCAAGCGGATCTGTGCGGGCTGCGAGGTACGGGCCGAGTGCCTCGAGTACGCACTCGCCCAGGACGAGCGATTCGGCATCTGGGGCGGCCTTTCGGAGCGTGAGCGCCGCCCGCTGCGGCGTGGCACGACCTCCCGCCGGGGCGCCGAGGATGGCGACGCCTGATGACACTCGGCCGCATCTCCCAGACGATCACCGCCCATCACCACCTCATCGGCGAGGACGGCGTCTCCAGCGCAGCCATTGAGATCGTCGTGGCCTACGCCACCGACGACCCCTACAGCGTCCAGTTCCATTTCCGCAGCGGCAGCGTCCGATGGTTCGTATCGCGAGACCTGGTGATCAGCGGGCTGGAGGCAGCCAGCGGGGAGGGGGATGTCCGGGTCTCCACGCACGGCACGGTCGGAGGAGACACCACGATCTTGACCTTGAACAACCACCAGGACCCGCCGGCCGACTTCACCCTCGGCGCCTACGAGCTGATGAGTTTCCTGCAGCTGACCGAGCAGATGGTCCCGCTCGGGGCCGAGACACGTCGGGTACAGCGGCAGATCGAGCGGATCGACTGGACGCGGCTGGCCGCGGGAGGTGCGGAGGCCGGTGGCTGAGCCCCGAAGGGCCCACCCCGAGAGGCGTCGGCAAACAGCCACCGGCCAGCGCTCGATCGGCAGCCGGGTCCACCAGAGACCACGCCCGACCGAGCGCAGTCAGCGTAGTCGCTTGAGGTCGCAACGCCCCCAGACAACTGAGCGAGCTTGGATAGCTCACGGGGGCGGCGCGGTGCGCGGACGTTGAGCTCGAGGCGGCGAGCGCGGGGTCCTCCAGGTACGTCAGGGAAGCACAGACTGTTAGGTGATCCACGTCAGAGCGATTCCGCGGCCTGCGGTGAGGATGCCGGTTCTGTTGTGGTCCTGCACGACGGTGAGGCTCCTGACTGGCCCGGGCTGAGGCAGCTTGAGGCGTAGCGTTCTCCTCGGCTCGAGGTCCCACACCCGCACGACTCTGTTGCCGCTGCCGGTAGCGGCGAGGGTGCGCCCGGCGGGGGTCACCACCGTCGCCATCGCGATCACGCGGTCCTCGTGGCCGGTCAGCGGCCGGCCGACCTGTTCTCTGGTGTTGAGGTCCCACACCCGCACGGTCCTGTCATCGCCGCCGGTGACGGCGAGGGTGCGGCCGTCGGGGGTCACCACCGTCGCCACCGTGACCTCGTGGCGGCCCAGGTCGGTCAGCGGCCGGCCGACTTGCTTTCCGGTGTTGAGGTCCCACACCCGCACGATCCCGTCCTCGCTGCCGGTGACGGCGAGGGTGCGCCCGTCTGGGGTCACCACCGTCGTCACCGTGACCTCGTGGCGGCCGAGGTCGGTCAGCGGCTGGCCGACCTGTTTTCCGGTGTTGAGGTCCCACACCAGCACGGCCCCGAGCCAGCTGCCGGTGACGGCGAGGGTCCGCCCGTCGGGGGTCACCACCGCTGCCACCGCGACCACGCGGCCGCCGGTGTCGTCGTCGGTCAGCGGCTGGCCGACCTGTTCTCTGGTGTTGAGGTCCCACAGCCGTACGGTCCTGTCGTCGCTGCCGGTGACGGCCAGGGTGCGCCCTTCCGGGGTCACCACTGTCGCCACCGAGACCACGCGATCCTCGTGGCCGATTAACTTGCTCATCTGTTCTCCGGTCGCGAGGTCCCACACCCGCACGGTCCTGTCATCGCTGCCGGTGACGGCGAGGGTGCGCCCGTCGGGGGCTACCACCGCCGCTACCGCCAATACGTCGCCGGGGTCGTCTACGTCGCCGGTGTCGTCGTCGGTCAGCGGCTGACCGTCCTGTTCTCCGGAGTTGAGGTCCCACACCCGCACGGTCCCGTCCCAGCTGCCGGTGACGGCGAGGGTGCGCCCGTCGGGGGTCACCACCGTCGTCACCGCGATCACGCGGTCCTCGTGGCCG
>NZ_BPRG01000013.1:0-40955 GCF_036984265.1 Pseudonocardia sp. D17
CTGAAGCGCTTCCTCGTCCGCGAGGTCCACGCGGCCGTCCTCGCCGACTTCTCCGCATCCCGCGTTCCAGTACGCCCGACCCGCGTGCCTAGATCACCTCGATCCGGCCCGAGCACACGCGCTGCCAGCGCGCGTGGCCGGGAACTCAAACCAACTGCGCGACGTGACCGGGCGAACCAGGTGGTGATCCCGAACCTCGGGCCGCCCCTGCCCGCCCGGCTCTCGCGCTTACCGCTTGCGGCGCAACGCCGCCGCCACGATGACTCCGCCACCGGCCATCAGAGCGAAGGCAAAGACCATGACGAGGGCCAGCATTGCGCGGATGAACGGCAACCACGAATCCCCAGTCAGCGTCGGCGCCACGAACGTCAGGACCCCGCCGAGCGCAGTTACCAGCGCGCCCACCACTGCTCCTGTGCGCGCCTTCGGGCCTTCTGAGTCCAGCTTCGATACGGTCGATACCACGACCACCGTGTCACTCCTGCCTGTCGAGGGTTCGGACCGAGCCGCGGTGCCGTATGAGCCGGGTCCGTGTGCGGCGGACATCGACTCGGAGCGGGGGCCCTGACGGGCCCCCGTTCTGCGTCTCGAGCTCGACAGCTGCGGTCCCGCCTGGCGAGCGGATGCGACTGCCGTGCGGGTTTGAGTCTCCCGATCCCACCCGCCGAATTCCGGGACCGACACGCCCCACCACGACTCGTCGCTGCGCGCCCGAACCGCGGGCTCCGCCGCGGCGCCTGAGGGCGCGGCCCCGTTGTGAGCACGTCTGGCGCAGGAAACCCAGCAGCACGTTGGGACGCTCGCACGGGGGCACGGCGGCATCAGAGCGGCCTTACGCAAGCAGCCGGTGCCCCGAATCGGCGGCTCATGTCCGGCCCGGACAGTCGCGCCGACCATGAGGGGTGTCGGGCCGTGCAGACTGTCGGCGCACGGCTCTACCCTTGATCCTCCATGCGACGTGCGACGCATGCCGGGACGCGGAAGGGCTGAGGGTGATGGCCAGGAACGGCCCTACGGTGTCGGATGTCGCGCCGCTGTTCGACCCCGAGCGCGGTGAGGTCCCGCCGCCGGGCACGATCGAGTTCTATCTGGAGACCCCGCGGACTCTGGGCCTGTTGTTCGCGGCGGCCGAGGACGCCGGGCGCTCCGACATCATCGATGCCGCCATCCGGGCGTGGGACGCCAGCTACGAGAGCTTCGTGGGCTACTTCGAGCGCTTCATCTTGCTCGAGTGCGCGCCGGTGACCCGCACCCCGGGTGGCGAGCGCATCGGGCTGTTCCTGCCTGGCCGGGTATTCGTGACCCGGGTCGGGCATGTGTTCGCCGGGGACCGTGATTTCGCCCGGTTCCACGACCACATCTATGTCGGGCCGGTTGGTGTCCGGGAGCAGCCCGACGGCCGGGAGTGGCCGCTGGACTTCACTTCGGTACGCGAAACGATGGTCGGGTTCGCCGCGGTCGCGGAGGGTGCGGTGCAGCGGTCGCTGCGCCAGAGCATCGCCACGCAGTGGACCCCCGAGCCGACCTCCGCGACGGGCTTCCGCGAACTGGTCGAGCCGCCGCTGGTCCAGCACCTCGGCCTCTGCTCGCGCAGGCTGTGCGAGGACAGCTTGGTCCCGGCGGCACAGCGCTGGAATGTCGTCGACATGCGCGATCGCGAGCGCCGGCGTTCGCCTCGGTACCGCTCGGCCTGACCACCTCCTCGCGGCCCCGACAGCTGGGACCCGGGCGGCGCCGTGCTTGTGCGGCTCGGGCGTCCTGCTCTCCGGCCGCGAGTCCGGGATGGTCAGGTCCAGTCGAGGTCGAGTTCTGCTTCGAGGTCCTGGTCGCGGCCGCGGCCGTGCCCGAGCTCGTGCGGGTCGATGCCCTGGTCGCGGCGGCGCCGGTCCTGCTCGGGGTCGACGCCGAGCTGCTCGTCGCGGTGGTGCTTCCAGCCCTCGACGCCGCGGGTGGGCTCCTGCCCGCGGAGGGCGGCGAGGATCTCGACCTGCCGTCGGGCGTCGCCGACGGTGATCTCCGGTTCGCCGTCGGTGGCCGGCGCGCGCAGCGGCTGCGCGGCCGCGATGTCGGCGGCGGTCGGGACCGCGACGAACGCGGCCAGCTGCGCCGGGTCCTGCGCACGGCCCTGGTCGCCCTCCTCGAGTTCGAGCGCTGCGGCCGGGGCGGGCTCGCGGACCAGGACCGGAGCACCGAGGTCCAGGTCGAGATCGAGCTGCGTCTCGGTCTTCCGTGTCGGTGCCTCGTCGGCGTCGTCGACGATCTCGAACAGCGACGTCTGTTCCCCGCCGCCCGATGCGAGGTCGCGCGCCAGCCCACGCCGTTCCAGCTCTTCCCCGGCCAGCTGGGCGCGCTGGTCGACGAACACCGCCGCCTGCGCCCACGCCTGCCGGGCCTGGTGAATGACTTCCAGGTGCTCAGCCCGCGCGTCCAGCTCGGCCGCCACATCGTGTGCAGCCACGACGTCACGCAGCGCGCGCAGCTGCTCGGGTGAGCCGTCCGGGAGCTGCTCGGCCTCGGCGGTGAACAGCACCGCGTCCTGCTCGTACTCGCGGGCCAGCAGCCGGGTGTCGCGCAGCTCATCGGCCACGTACTGCGGAGCGAACGAGCGCTCCCGGGTCGCCGCGGCGCGCCACTCCCGCAGCTGCGCCTCCGACGCCGCGGCGTAGTCCACCGACTCGACCGGAGCGCCGAGAGCGGCGTAGGCGCGATGCCACAGCGCCCGGTGCAGCACCTGCTCCCGGGGCGGGGCCTCACCGAGCGCGATGCTGGTCTCGGGGATCCCGCGCAGCTCGCGGTAGGCCGCGGCGATGCCCGCCCGCTGAGTCCACTCCGCGCGCGCCTGCGGCTCGACCGGCACCGTCCCGAGGTGCGCGACGGCCCAGGCCGGCTGCTCGAACGCGACCCGCTCCCCCAGCTCCTGCTGCCGCTGCTCGCACGCATGCGCCAGCACCCGGGCGTACTCGCCGGCGGCTCCGTCGACCCGGTCGGCCAGGTCGGTCCAGCTCCCGGGCGCGGCGCCGGCGAGGACGTCGCTCGGGTCGTGCTCGGGCGCGCGCCCGACCAGCACGTGCTCGCGGATCCGCCACCGCAGCACGTCGCTGACCGACTCCGCAGTCCCCAGCTCCCGCCCGTGAACAGCCTCGCGCAGCACGGCGGCGACGTCGTTGCCGGCCAGCTCGGCCTCGCGCAGCGTGCGCTCCAACCGCTGACACCCGTCCTCGCCCGCGATGGCCGCGGCCGTGTCCGCACCGAGTTCCTGCTCGAGGATCCGGGCGTAGCGGCTCGTCCCATGCTCGGCGGCGAGCAGGTCGAGCTGCCCGCCGAGGAACGACAGCTTCCGGCCTTCCTCGTCCCCGTACCGGCGCCGCAGCTCCGCGCTCAGGACCTCGACCTCGTCATGGTGCTCGAGCACCCCCGCCAGCAGCGCCCGTGCGCTGGTGTCCAGCGACTCGTGGTGGTGCTCGTCGCCCGGGCGCTGACACACCACCAGCGCGACGTTGCTCTCCCGGCCCCGGGTCATGCCCACATAGACCAGCTCGGCGTCAGCCCGCTCATCGACCAGCAGATACGCGGAATCCACAGTGCGCCCCTGCGCCGCGTACACGGTGCCCGCGTAGGCCAGCGTGACGTCATGGGCGACGTAGTCGCGCGTCAGGTGCGCCCGAACCCCGGCATCGCCCTCGACGGTCAGCGTGCCGTCCGAGCCCAGCCCCAGCACCCGGTACACGGCCCGGTTGGTCACCGACCCGGGCCCGTCCACACGCTGGTCGTAGTCGTTGCGGCGGGCCTGGACCAGGTCCCCGGCGCTCACCCCGCTGCCGTCGCGCAGGGTCGCCAACCGGCCCGGCTCAACGTGCCCGAGCCCGATCAGCTCCTCGCGGATCGCGCGGGCCAGCTCGACCGCGGTGTCGTTGTCCCGCACGACCAGCAGCGGCCGCTTCCCGGCCAGGGTGTCGGCGACATAACCGCGGACCGCGGCCTCGTCCATCTCCTCGACGGTGCCCCCGACCAGCCGCCCGGCGTCCTCGTAGACCGCCAGCACCGAGGCGTCGCGCCCGCGCAGCCGCACCGACGCCTCACGCTCCCACCCCTGGGTGAACCGGTGGATCTCCTCGAGCTCGTAGGCGCCGTTGTCGCGCACCAGCTGCTCGAACAGACCACCCGCCTCGACCGCGCCCAGCTGCTGGTGGTCGCCGGTGAACAGCAGCTTCCCACCGGCCGCGGTCACCAGCTCCGACAGCCGCTGCAGATCCCCAGTGGAGCACATGCTGGCCTCGTCGACGACGACCAGATCGCCCGCGACCAGCACGTCGCGCACGTTCCCGCCCGCATTCGGGGCGAAGCGGCCCAGGAACCGGGTCGTGTTGTAAGCCTCCAGCCCGTCACCGGCCAGGACCTCGGTCGCCAGCTGCGAGGTCGCCACCCCGATGACCCGCCCGCCGAGCTGCTCACCCCACACCCGCGCGAGCGCGCCGACGGTACGGGACTTCCCAGCCCCGGCCGGGCCGACCAGCACATCACCCATGCGACCAGACGACAGGATCCCCAGCGCCGCCTCGACCTGGTCCGGGCCCAGACCAGCGGCAACAAGCTCAACCCGCGCCAGCTCAAGATCGGGTCCGGCGAGCGCGGGCGCTCCGACCCGCCGCGCACCGGCCACGATGGCGTTCTCGGTAGCCACCTGGTCGAACGTCGCCCACCGGTCCGCGTGGTGAGGCCGGTACGGGGACATCCCGTCGGCGCGGGCGATCTCGGCCGGCACCGGCCCGGGGTCCGGCGCAGCCACCGAGACCAGCCCGAACGCCGCCGCGTTGGCGAGGACGTGCGCGGCGAGCGCGTCAGGCTCCTCCGTGATCGCCGGCGTGAAGCTCTGCTCAAGCTCCACCGCCGCGACCAGGTTGCCGACGGTCCAGCTCGCGTACTCACGCTGGACTCGCTCGACCGCCGCCGAGAGCACCTCGTCGCGCGTCCGGGACGCGAAACCCTGCTGGTCGGGGTGCCCGTTCTGGCGCACCTCGGCGCTCGCGGCCGCGACGGTCACCAGGGCGTCAGACAGGTCCGCACGCCGCGGCCGGCTCCAGTTGTCCAGCTGCGCGCCCGGCGCGAGGTCCCCGGTCTTGTGGGCACGCTCGTACAGCTTCGCCTCGCCCCACAGCTGCTTGCGCTCCCGCGGGCTGGGCTCACGCCCGTAGCTCTCCCGGAACTGCGCTATCGCCGCCTCGAGGTTGCCCTCGACCTGCCGGGCCCGGCTCGACGCCTGCGCGCAAAGTCGCTGGTCGATACCCAGAATCTCCCGCGCCTTACCGTCCGGGCGAACCCCGAACGTCACGTCCAAACGCTCCCCGAGCTCACGCTCCAACGCCCGCTGATAGATCGCGGCCGCGCCGAACTTGATCGGCCGAAACGCCTTCCCGTCCAGCGCCTGGATCTTCCGCGACGACGTGGCGATGACCCGGTTGAGCACCGCCACGTGGCTGTGCAGCTGCGGATCCTGGTTGCGGTTGGTCGAGTGATCCCACCGCGTCCACACCAGCCCGGTGGCCTCCTCGTAGACCCCCACGGAGTGCCCGTCAGCCTTCGCGCCGTGGTAGCCCGTGCGCGTCCACGCGGCCTCCCGCTCGATGTAGGCCATCGCCTCCGCGATCGCAGCCCGGTGTGACTCCACAACCTCCTGCGCGGCGTCCAGCCGTCCCTCCGAGCGGTACGCCGCGTGCAGCACACTCACCGACTTCACCGGCGAAAACGTCAGGTCGTAGTACGCGACGGCCTTGCGCCCCGACGCCCGCACCGAGTTCTCGATCTCACGCCGCCGCTCCTCACCGGCCTCCGGCTCGGCCGCCAACGCCGCCTCGATCCGCTCCGCCGAGGACTTGAACTTCCGCGGCGCCCGCCCCAGATACTCCGGGTCCTTCGGATCGCTGCCCGGCCGGGCCAGCCGCCCGAACACCGCCCGCACATCCTCCGCCGTCGCCGGCGTGCCCGGCGCGATCCCGAGCATCTCCTCCAGGCCACCGCCGAACCACACACCCGGCGCCTCCCGCTCCGCACCCGACAGCAGGTACTGCGCGCCCTCACCCTTCACCTGCCCGCCACCCGATGCGCCCGCGGCGGCGTCGGCCACCGCACCGCGCTCGGCCGGGGACGGGGCGTGCTCGTGCTCCGCGCAGCCACTGCCCCGCAACAGGTAATCCACGGAACCCGCCGACACGGCGGTGATCCCGAGGATGGCCATGCCGACGATCATACCCAAGATCATTAACTAATGCATAGGTCCGTGGGCTTTGATCGGTAGGCGGCGAGGGTGTGTGCTGGTGGTGAGGTGCGGGAGAGGTGGGGGTGTGGAGCGCGGCGAAAAGTGCAGTGGGATGCGCGGGCAAAGTTGCAGTAGGCGCGGCGAAAAGTTCAGTGACTCACGTCGGGAGCGGGGCGCCGGTGAGCAGTCGGCGACGAGAGTCCCCGGGCAGCTCAGGGTCTCCAGCGGCGGCGACGAGGTAGCGAGTCGTGGTCGGGCTGGAGACGCGGTCGGGGCGGGGCTCCTTCGAGCCGGACCCGTCCGGTGTTGACCAGTTCGGCGACGAAGGGCCGTTCGGGACTGAAGTCGCTGCGCTCGAACGAGGGAGGCAGAGCCACCTCGGCGCGCCCGGCGACGCGAGTGATGAGGTTGGCCATGGCCTGCGCGCAGTACGACGTGTCGTCCGTACGCGTCAGGAACGTGTAGGGCGGGAGCCCTCGCAGGCGGTGCTCGATCAGGGCGGCCCGCAGGATGACCTGGACCGATCCGGGGATGCGGTAGCGGCCCGGCAACAGGTCGACGTGCTCGCCGTCGGGGCTGACGCTGCGCTGCATGCACCCTGCGATGCGGCCGGGTCGGGCGTCGGTGGCCCACGCGAGCAGCAGCGCGACGGCGCTGGTCGGGCACACGATCCGGTGCAGCCGGGTCACGACCGGTGCGGGTAGGCGTGGACCGATCAGCTCCCGGAGATGTTGCGCGTCGGGCACCACGAGGGTGAGCCCCTCGATGGCGAACCCGGCGCGCGCGGCGTCCAGGCGCAGGTCCAGCTCGGCCCAGGTGGCGGCGTCGATGCTCAGCCGCTGCAGCAGCGCCCCGAGCTCGCAACCGGGCTGGGTGTAGCGGCGCTGCCGGGGCGGGGCGACCCGCCACAGCCGGGCCTCGCGCCGGGCCTCGGTGACCGCCTCGCAGTGGATCGCGTCCACCGACCGCAGCCCGACCTGCTCCGACGACACCGGTCGGACGCGGCCACGCCGGAGGGCGTCGACCGCCGCGGGCCAGGACCAGATCTCACCGATCCGGCCCGGCCCGGGTGGATCGGTGTGGTGCCAGACCAGCCAGATCGTGGTGCCGGTCGCGGCGGCCAGCTCGGCGAACCGGTCGAGCAGCGGCGGCCGCAGCAGGTGCGCACGCAGCACCACCAGGTGCTCGACGCGCTCGGCGCACATCCAGACCTGCACCAGGCGCGCGCCACCGCGCAGGCGCCGTTCCCGGGCGAGCGCGTCGCGCGGCTTGCCCAGGGCCTCGAGCAGGTCCCGGATCAGCACCGGCCAGGTCGCGCCCGGCGTGGGATGACACACCGCCCGACCGCCGGCCAGATCGTGCATCGCGGTCAGCTGCCGCAGGCAGGCGTGGTCGTCATCGGGATCGTGCACCCACCGCAGCCCTGCCCCGGCCGACGTCGCTGGCGCCGGGCCCGCGTGGCCGCCCAGCGCCGGGGCGGAGCCGGTCACGCGCTCACGCCGCCGCCGTGCAGGGTGAACGCGTTGCGGGCCACGGTCTCATCGACCCGGTCGGCGCCGGTGGCCGCGCACAGCGCGGCCGCGGTCCGGGTGAACGCCGCCCAGTGCCGCAGGTTGCCGTGCGCGAAGTGGTCATCGACCAGCAGCAGCAGCTCGGCGTCGACACCGTCGTAGAGCGCGTGATAGGTCGGGATGAACCGAACCACCTCGGCCGGGGTGAGCGGTTCCACGCTGACCCGGCGGTAGATCCGCGAGCGCAGCATCGGTTCCCGCGACAGCACCTTCCAGGTGCCGTCCCCGCCGACCAGCAGCAACGCGAACCGCGTCGCCCGGTGGTCGTGCAGGTAGCGCAAGTACTCGATGCACTCGGTGTTCAAGCTCTGCGCCTCGTCGACCACCACCACGTGCCCGCCACCGCCCGGGAGAGGGGCCAGTTCCTCGACCAGCTGCTCGGTGAGCACGAACCGGTTCCCGCGCCCGGTCGGCACCCTGGTGAGTTCGGCGAGCAGGTCGGCCGCGACCAGGCGCATCGTGGGCCGGCTGGGGAACTTCACCCAGCACGGCGCCCGCCCGGCCCGCCCGTCGACCACCGCGCGGGTCAGGGCCTGCTCGACCGCGTAGGTCTTGCCCAACCCGGCCGGGCCGTGCACCGTGCCCATCGCCTGCACCGCGAGCAGGTCGCTCACCGCCCGCTCGACCATCAGCAACGAGTCGGTGGGCAACGTGGCCGCGCCCTCGACATCCAGGAAATGCCGCACCATCCCTACCCCTTCCCGTCCTCGACCGTGCCCTCGGCCCCGTCGTCGCCGGGCTTGTCGTCCGCGCCGGCCGCCGGCCCGGCCTCAGGTGCCGCCGCCGCTGGTCCGGTCTCGGGTGCTGCCGCCGGTTTCGGGTCACGCGGCGGGTTCCAGTACTCGAAGTCACGGTGCAGCCCCAGCAGGTCGGTACGGCCCAGCCGGCGCATCTCCCGCCCGTCGTCGTCGCGGCGGCGCTCGCGTCGTTCCTGACGGTCCTGCTCGGCGGTGACCACCGTGGTGTCCTCACCCGGCCCGGGTGCGGTCAGCGGCGCCAGCCGGGCCCGAGCGCGCCGGCTCGCGCGGCCCTGCCGGCGCCCCAGCTCGGCGGCGTCGGCGTGGCGCCGCGCCAGCACCGCGGCCCGCTGCTCGGCGGTCAACTCGTCCTGCGGGTAGGCGGTGCACAACCAGGTGTCGCCGCGGAAGATCTCGATCCGCCGCAGGTCGTGCGGGGTGTAGCGGACCCCGACCCGCTCGCCGACCAGCCCGTTGAGCTCCGGGGCGATGAACCGCACCCGCTCGAAGTGCACCCCGTCCTTGTTGATCGTCCGCTCGACATCGGCCATCAACATCCACCGCAGCTGCTCGCCGGGCACCTCACGCAGTGGGGTCGCGTCCTCCCGCCAGCGCCCGAGCGGGGTCTGCCCGGCCAGCTCGCTGTGCACCCGCGCCGTGTTGTACTCGGTGATCCAGTCCGCGAAGTGGTGGCTGAACAACTCCAGGCTCATCGGGTCGGCGTCCGGCCCGAACAACCGCCCGTCCGCGCCGCGCGGGCCGTGGGTGTAGAACGGCAACCCGGACAGGAACTCCTGATCCAGGGTCCGGTTGACCCGCTCGACCTTGCCCTTGCGGTGCGGCGTGTAGGGCGGAGTGGGCAACAGGTCGATCCCCAGCGCGGCGCACGAGCGCGCCATCGCGGTCGCCATGAACTCCAGCCCGCGGTCCGGGCGCAGCGCCTCCGGCAGCCCACCGAACGGGCCCCGCGCCGCGTCGAGGACCATGCCCTGCCGCAGCGTCGCGAGCACCACCGCCGAGGTCGGGTACAGCGACAACGCCCACCCCATGATCAGCCGTGAGAAGCCGTCGATGAACAGCGTCGCCCACGGCTTCCGCGGCCGCTGCGCCCGCGGGGCGAGCACCTGCACCGGCAGCTCGGTGTGGTCGCCCTCCCACAACGCGTTGCGCCGATTCGGCGCCCACCGCAGGTACACCTCATGCCGCCGCCGGCCCTCGACCCCGTCCACCACGGCAGCCCGCTCGGCCGGGGTCAGGTCCCGGGTGAAGGCCTCCTGCAGGCGACGCAGCGACGGCGCCCCCGCCCGGCCGGCATGCAGATCCCGATGCACCGCGGCCACGTTGCCGTGCCACTGGGCGTAGGCGTCCCGGTCGGCCTCGGTGACCACGTAACGAGCCCGCGGCCGCCGCTCCAGCCCGGCCGGATCTGTGGCCAGCCACCCCCACACGGTGCGCTCGGCCACCCCCACCCCGGCCGCGGCCCGCCGAACCTCGGCGCTGGTCAACGCACCCGCCGCGCGCTGTTCCCGCAGCCGCGCCACCAACAGCGCCTTCACCTGCGCGTCGACGTGCGTCGTCACGACGACCTCGCCCGACCGAACACCTGCCGGCACGGCGGGCACGTCATCACCGGGTCCAACGCCCAGCCCTGCGCGACCAACCACCCCCCTACCGCGGGGTCGGCCGTGGGGTCGGCGTCGGCGAGCGCCCCGGCCAGCAGCGGCCCGTCCCCGCAGTACGCACACACCACCTCGCTGACCGGTCCGGACGGGACGCAGCCGCGGCAGAACCCGCGGACCACCAGCTCGCCGGCCTCGCGTACCAGCCAGCGCACCGCCAGCTCGGCGCGCAACCGCGCCGCGGACTCGACGCTGCTCGACCGCGCTCCGCACCCGGGACACCCTCCACCCGTGGGAGAGCCTCGGCGCGCGACCGCGGACATAGGCGGCTACTCCTCCCGCTCCGGCGCGCCGGGAGTGCCCGCCGCGGTCAGCGACGTCGCCGGCCGCGGTGGCAGGTGCCGATACAGCGTGGTGCGCGCGATCCCGGTCTTGGCCACGATCTCCGCGATCGTGTCCCCGGCCTCGCGCAGGTGCACCGCGTAGTTCAGCTTGTGCGGGTCCACCACCGACGGCCGCCCGGTCCGGCGCCCCTTCGCCGTGGCGACCGCGCGGGCGTGCGCAGCCCGCTCCAGCATGTAGGTGCGTTCCATCTGCCCGAACAACGCCAACAACACCACCGCCAGCTGCGCCATCGGGTCCTCCGGGCGGGAGGAGTCCACCAAGATCGGGTCGGCCAGGTTGCGCACCCCGACCCCGCGCTCGGTCAGCTCGTGGATCATGTTCAGGGTGTCGCGGACGGTGCGGCCGAGCCGGTCGAGGGTGTGCACCACGATCACGTCGCCGTCGCGGGCGTACCCGAGCAGCGCGCGCAGCCCGGGCCGGTCGGTGGTCGAGCCGGACTTCTTGTCCACGAACGTCCGCTCGGGCGCGATCCCGACCTCGGCGAGCGCGTGCAGCTGCCGGTCGAGGTCCTGCTTCGCGGTCGAGACCCGCGCATAGCCCAGATCCACACCCGGACCGTACCGATGATCAGCCTCGTAGCTGCGCCGCGACACGCGGCGGCGGACCTGACATTCGGGACGGCGCGACCAGCGCCGTTGCTGGCGGGGGAGCGGGGCGGGCGGTGGTGTCCCACAACCAAGGAACCGGAACGGCCTCCGGCTCGATGGCCCTGAAGCTGCCACGCTGTCGGTGGTCGGTGCCAGACTCCACGCCCATGAGCGACGGGCCCTGGGACGGGCACCGCATGGTCAACGCGAACACAGGCACGCTCGAGTACCGCGTTCGCGGCAACCGCGCTGTCGCCCCGAACACCGGGCAGACGGTCTACCGCATCCGCGACCAGCGGGTCGTCGACCCGAACAGCGGGCTGACCGTGTACCGCATCCGCGACCAGCGGGTCGTCGCTCCCGACTCCGGGCAGACGGTCTACCGCCTCAGAGGCTGAGACACGGCTCTGGCCGCGGACATAGATTCCGTGACAGTCGCGAGCAGACACGACCCCGCCGCGGATGTCTCACGAAGGATCTCTCCCGACACGCCCTCCACCGCCTCCACCACACGGCGCAGCCAGGAACATATACGCCCGGGGGTATGTTGGCGTAGTGGAGGTGGCGACATGGAGATGACTCCCGCCCTGGTGGGCGACGCTCTAGTGCGGTTGCGCCGCGCGCAGGGGCAGTTGGCCGGTGTGGTCCGGGCGATCGAGGGGGGTGGGGACTGTGCCGAGGTGCTGACCCAGCTCGCCGCGGTCTCGCGTGCTCTGGACCGGGCAGGCTTCAAGATCGTCGCGAGTGGGATGCGTCACTGCCAGGCGGCCCGGGAGCGGGGCGAGCAGCCGCCGATGACCGAGGACGAGCTGGAGAAGTTGTTCCTCTCGCTGGCCTGATCAGCACCCCCGGGCCCCACCCCGGGTTGTTCGAAGCTGTGACCCATGGTGGAGCTTTGTTTGGCAGGTACCCCCCCGGGTATCCCTGATGTGGAGGTGATGCGTCGTGCAGATGCGCGAGGTTGATGTGGAGCAGTTCGCGGCGGGACGTCGCAGCACTGTGGCGGTGGTGGATGTGCGCTCGGCCGAGGAGTTCGCGGCCGGGCATGTGCCCGGCGCGGTGAACGTGCCGCTGGAGCGGGTGATCACCGACCCGGGCCGCTACGCCGGGCAGGAGCTGTATGTGATCTGTCAGTCCGGTGGCCGCAGCGCGAAGGCGGCCGAGGCGCTGGGTGCTGCCGGGGCGCGGCCGGTGTCGGTGGCCGGCGGGACCGCCGGCTGGATCAGCTCCGGGCGCCCGGTGGACACCGGCGCCCGATGAGCCGGCCGAACCGGCCGAACCGACGAGACGAAGGAGATCTGACGTGATCGACGTCGAAGTGATCGAGACATCCTCGCTGGGAGACCGCAGCTACCTGGCCTCCGACGGTGAGGTGGCGGTGGTGGTCGACCCGCAGCGCGACGTGGACCGGGTCCTGGCCCTGGCCGGGCGACTCGGGGTGCGGATCACCCATGTCGTGGAGACCCACGTGCACAACGACTACGTCTCCGGCGGTCTGGAGCTCGCACGCCTCACCGGCGCCGCCTACGTGCTCTCGGCCGAGGACGACGTGGCGTTCGCCCGCACCGGCGTCGTCGACGGCGACGTGCTGGAGGCCTCGCCGCGGCTGCGGTTGCGGGTGGTGGGCACCCCGGGGCACACCTTCCACCACCTGTCCTACGTGCTGGAGGGCCCTATGCGTGATGGAGGGCGGGACGGGCCGCAGGGGGTGTTCACGGGCGGGTCGCTGCTCTACGGCACCACCGGGCGCACCGACCTGCTCGGCGACGAGCACGCGGAGGCACTGGCCCGCGCGCAGCACGCCTCGGCCGCGTCGATGGCCGACGCGCTGCCCGACGGGGCGCAGGTGTGGCCGACCCACGGGTTCGGCAGCTTCTGCACCGCCAGCCCCGCCTCGGGGGACGACTCCACCCTCGGGCACGAGAAGCAGGTCAACCCGGTGCTGCGGCTGGCCCGCGAGGAGTTCGTCCGGGAGGCCCTGTCCGGGTTGGGTGCCTACCCCGCCTACTACGCGCACATGGGTGCGCTCAACACCGCCGGTCCGGCGCCGGTGGACCTGCGCCCGCCGATGACGGCCGACCCGGCCGAGCTGGCGCGCCGGCTGGCCGACGGGGAGTGGGTGGTCGACCTGCGCCACCGCAAGGCCTACCTCGACTCGCACCTCGCCGGGACGGTGAGTCTCGGGCTGGACGGACCGATGGCGACCTGGCTGGGCTGGATGGCCCCGCACGGTGCCCCGATCACGCTGCTCGGCGACACCCCGGACCAGGTGGCGCAGGCGCAGCGGGAGCTGGTCCGGATCGGTGTGGACCGAATCGTCGCCGCCGCTACGGGTGATCCCGACGAGCTGGCCGTCGACCCGGCCCTGCTGGGCGAGCTGCCCAGCGCCGGTTTCGTCGACCTCGCCGGTGAGCTCGGCGGTCGTCGCAGTGCTGATCTGCCGCCGGCCGAGGTGGTGCTCGACGTGCGGTTGGGCACCGAGTGGGACGCCTCGCACGTGCGCGGGGCGGTGCACGTCCCGCTGCCCGAGCTACCGGACCGGCTCGACGAGGTCCCGGCCGGGTCGGTGTGGGTGCACTGCGGCAGCGGCTACCGCGCCACCGCGGCCGCGTCGCTGCTCGCTCGCGCCGGGCGCACCGTGGTCGTGATCGACGACAACTACGGCGATGCCGAAGATGCCGGTGTCCCGCTGACCACCACCCTGTGAGCAGCCCGCGGCCCTGCAGCCCGAGGCTGGCGCAGTGATCCTCGCCGGCGTGTTCGGCCTGGTCATCGGCGCCGCGCTGGGGCTGCTCGGTGCGGGTGGTTCGATCCTGGCGGTCCCGGCCCTGGTCTACGGGGTCGGCCAGCCGGTGGGGGCTGCGGTGTTCGGGTCGCTGCTGGTGGTGGCCGTGTCGGCGGCGGGCGGGTTGGCGGTGCGGCTGCGGTCCGGGGTGATCCGGTGGCCGGTGGCGATGGTGTTCGGCGCCGCGGGAGTCCCCACCGCGTTCGCGGGGGCCGCGCTGGGCCGCCTGGTCGCCGACCGGTGGCTGCTGGTGGCGTTCTCGGTGCTGATGCTCGCCGTCGCGATCGCAATGCTGCGCGGGAGCCCTGAGGAGGCGACGGGCGGTGCGTGCCGGGTCCGCGACGGGCGGGTCGACTGGCGCAGCTGCCTGCCCAAGGCGCTCACCGCCGGCGCCGGGGTCGGGGTGCTGACCGGGCTGTTCGGAGTGGGCGGCGGGTTCGTCATCGTGCCCGCGCTGACCCTGCTGCTCGGGTTGAGCGCCGCCGAGGCCATCGCCACCTCCCTGGTGATCGTGACGATCACCTCGCTGGCCGGGCTGTCCGCGCACGCCGCCGCCGCCGGAGGTGTGGACTACGCCGTGATCGGCGTGTTCGCCGGGACCGCCCTGCTCGCGTCCCTGGCTGCCGGGCGCGTAGCGGACCGGCTCCCGGCCGCGGCGCTGCGGCGCGGGTTCGCCTATCTGATCCTGGCCGTCGCGGTCGGCGTCGCCGCCGCGGCGCTGCTCGCGCCGGCCGCGCTGAGCACCGGCTGACGACAACGATCCACAACCGCTTGCGCCCCACCGACGAATGGAGACCAGCAATGGACTACGGCATGACGATCGCTCTGGACCTGCCCTACGAGCAAGCCGTCCCCGCGGTCAAGGCGGCCCTGGCCGAGCAGGGTTTCGGGGTGCTCACCGAGATCGACGCCCGCGCCACGCTGAAGGAGAAGCTCGACCACGACATGGAGCCATACCTCATCCTGGGCGCCTGCAACCCCCAGCTCGCCCACCGCGCCCTCGACGTCGACCGACAGATCGGGCTGCTGCTGCCCTGCAACGTCGTGGTCCGCGCCGACGGTGACGACCGCAGCATCGTCTCGGCCCTGGACCCGCAGGTCATGGTCAGCATCCCGGAGCGCGAGGACTTGCGCCCCGTCGCGGACGAGGCCGGGGTGCGCATCCGGGCCGCGCTCGACGCGCTCACCACAAGCTGATTCGCAGGCGCCCGCGGGCACGCCGGGCCTCAAGCGGGCGCCACCGGCACGACGAAACGAGACGAGAGGGCAACGACCATGATGAACGGCTCGATGATGGGTTGGTTCTGGATCTGGCCGGTACTGGTACTGATCGGCCTGGTGCTGCTCGGCTACCTCGCCTACCGGCTCACCCAGAACCGTAGAACCGGTGCGGGCACCGCCCCGGTGGCGGGGCCGGCCTCGGCCCGGCAGATCCTCGACGAGCGCTACGCCCGCGGCGAGATCGACGACGAGGACTACCGCAAGCGCCGCGACGAACTGACATGACCTCGGCACCGATCAGCCGACGCCGCGCGATCGTCCTGGGCGGGCTCGGCGCCGCCGCCGTCGCCACCGGGGCGACGGGCTGGATCGCCACCGGCGCCGGTGCAGGTAGTCGGTTGCGGCCCGCCGACACCGGCGCCGAGCTGCGCCAACCGCAGGTCCTCGACAGCCGGGCCGGTCGGCTGCAGGTAGAGCTCACCGCCGCCGCAGGTGTGCGACTGGCCGGCCGGGATACACGCGGGCTCGGCTACAACGCCACCGCGCCCGGGCCGACGCTGCGGGTGCGCCCCGGCGACGAGCTCGCGGTGCGCCTGACCAACCGGCTCGACGAGCCCACCAACCTGCACACCCACGGGCTGCGGGTCTCTCCGGAGACCAACAGCGACAACCCGTTCCTGCGGGTCGACCCCGGCACCTCGTTCGACTACCTCTACCGGATCCCATCCGATCACCCGGCCGGCACCTACTGGTATCACCCGCACCACCACGGCATGGTGGCCAACCAGATCTTCGGCGGGCTCGTCGGTGCGCTGCTGGTCGCCCCACCAGGGCCCGACCCCGACCTACCGGTGGTCGAGGACCGGGTACTGGTGGTCACCGACACCACCCTCGACGGTGACGGCGGGCTCGTCGAGGTGAACGCCATGGACCGGGCCATGGGCCGCCAGGGCGAGCTGGTCCTGGTCAACGGCCAGCACCAGCCCACCATCCCCGCGGCCCCCGGCGCGACACAGCGCTGGCGGATCGTCAACGGCTGCGTATCGAGGGTGTTGTCGATCCGGCTCGACGCCCACCAGCTCGTCCGGGTCGCCCAGGACGGCACGTTCCTGCCTGCCCCGGTCGCCGCGGACCGGGTGATGCTTGCCCCGGGCAACCGGGTCGACGTGATCGTGCGCCCCACCGGCACCGGCCACTTTCCGCTGATCGCCGACGCCGTCGACCGTGGCGGCATGGGCGGGATGGGCGGCGGCACCGCGACCAGCGGGCCGATCACCCTCGCCACAATGGTCTCCTCCGGGGCACCGGTCACTGCCCCGTCGCTTCCCTCAGCCCTGCCCGCCGAAGAGCCCGCCGCTGGGCCGGTGACCGGTCGGCGGCGGGTCGCCTTCCAGATGGGCATGGGCGGGATGGCCTTCACCATCGACGGTCGCACCTTCGACCCCGAGCGCGACGACCAGACCGTCACCCTGGGCGCCATCGAGGAATGGACGATCGACAATCCCGGCCCGCTCGCACATCCGTTCCACCTGCACGTCTGGCCGTTCACCGTCCTCGACTACAGCGACGCCACCCTCCCGACCGGGGTGCCCCAGGACGTCGTCCTGGTCCCGGCCCGCGGCTGGGTCCGGCTCCGCATCCCGTTCACCACCTACTCCGGACGCAGCGTCTACCACTGCCACATCCTCGACCACGAGGACGCCGGAATGATGGCCACCGTCAACGTCCGCCCGTAGCCGAGACCCGACCCGGCCGTCGCGGGGCAGGGCCCGACCGCGGCGGCCGGCTCCGCGAACCATCCAGCGCACGACCCTCTACCGACAAGGACGCCCCTGTGGCCCACGCCAGCCCCCGCCACGTCGACGCACGCACCGTTCGCGACTGGCTCGACAAGCCCGACACCGTGACCGTCATCGACGTCCGCAGTCCCGCGGAGTTCGAGACCCTGCACGTCCGCGGCTCCTACAACGTGCCCCTGACCATGGTCGGCGAGCACACCGAGCAGCTCGCCGCCCGGCTCGACCGACGGGTGGTACTCGTCTGCCAGTCCGACATCCGGGCCACGCAGGCCCACCAGCGGCTCGCCGGGGTCGGCGCCGAACGCGTCCATGTCCTCGACGGCGGCATCGCCGCCTACTCCGCCGCCGGTGGCGACGTCGTCCGTGGTCGTGCTCGCTGGGCGCTCGAGCGCCAGGTCCGCCTCGTCGCCGGGACGCTCGTGCTCGCCGGCCTCGCCGCAGGCCTGCGCGCGCCGAAAGCGCGTCTCCTCGCCGGCGGGATCGGCGCCGGCCTCACCGTCTCCGCGCTGACCGACACCTGCACGATGGGCCGGGCCCTCGCCGCCCTGCCCTACAACCGCGGTCCCCGCGACCATTCGCCGGTCGAGGTACTCGCGCAGCTCCCCGCCGCCCGGACGGCGGCATGAGCAAGTCGAGTTGTCTCGATCCACGAACTGATCCACGTAGATGCTAGTGAGCGAGAGGAATACCGCCAACGCCGCGACACACGGACATGACACCCCGGGCCGGCGCTAACCACTGTCGTTTTCCTGTCGCTCCACATCGGGGCGTAGCCGCGCCTGCCGGCCGCGCCGGCCGGGGTGTGGTCGCCGACGCGCAGCGTCGCCGTCTGATCCCTGGGCGTCATCGGTAGATGCATCGCCCGACCGTCCCGTCACGGTCTGCAGAGCCTCGTCAGTGGCCGTCCTACAGCGGCCGTCAGGGCCGCGGAGCGGCCGAGAATTCTCGGCCGCTGAGCAACTCCGTGCGTCCGTCCTTCGATCGGTTGAGGTCCGCTCCTGCGCCGCCTCATTCCGGCTAGCGTTGATCTTGTTCGTCGTCTGTAGCTCAGGGGGGACCTTGATGGTCGAGTCGACCACACCACGTCCGGGACGGGCACGCCGCCGGCCCGCCACACGAGAACATCTCGCCCGGTTGACCGCCGCTCGGGATCGGCTCGACGCCGACCAGGAGGCGCGCCGACGGGCTGAAGATGACCTGCTCGCGCAGTTCGCCGCGGCCGCGGTGGCCGCCGACGATCTCGTCGTCGAACGCGACCGGCGGCTGGCCGAGCTGGACCGGCAGCGCGCGGAGATCGAACAGAGCACCGAGGTCGAGTTGCGCGAGGTCGAGCACCGGCAGACGGCCGTGCTGCACCAGCTCCAGCAGCTCGGCCGCACGGTCGAGCAGCTCGCCGAGCTCGTCGACATCCCGGTCAAGAAACTGCGCCACCGCCTGCGGCAGCACCGGGCCAGTGGCAGCGCCGCGGCGACCAGCCCAAACCCCGCGGCGGCCGGCCACAGCACCACCTCCGGACCGGCTACACCGACAGAGCCAGAGGCCGCGACCAGCTCGGACGCCTCGACCGAGCAGACCAGCGTGGCGGTCTGACCCGCACACCTCTCCCGGCCCACAGGCACCTCGCGACCGCCGGGCGGAGCGGCTCCGGACCGGCTCCGCTGGGCCAGCGGCCGGCCTCCGGGCCCCGGCAGCCGGGCTCAGGCCGGTGGCACCGCGCCGTCGAGGGTCGCAGCCCGGGAGGCAGCGGCGAGGAACTCCTGCCGCAGCGCGGGGATGTCGGCCCGGCCGCCAACCAGCAGCGACACCAGCTCGTCGATCTCCCACCGCAGCAGCACGCCGTGGCGGGCCAGATACAGGCCGACCGCGCGGATGCCGTAGCGGTCGGCCGCGCTGTCCAGCCACGCGTAGGACAGGGCCTGCCAGAGCCAGCGGCAGGTGCGGTGCGCGTTGTCGGCGCGCAGGACGGTCTTGACCTCGATCAGGGTGTCGCCGACCAGTACGTCCCCGTCGGCCCAGTGCTCGACGAAGATCGGCGCGGCGATCCCGAGGGCAGTCCCTGGCCGCGGGTCGCCGGCCAGTGCCCGCAGCCGGGCCAATGCCCCCGATGTGTGCAGGCGGGTGGCCAGCGCGGGAAGCTCCTCGGTCACCGACGGGGCCACGGTCCTGCGGAAGTCCTCGGCGGTCGGTGGGGGTCCGCCGAGCAACCGTCGCAGGTCCTCGCTGAGCATCCCGGACCGGTAGAGGTCCTCCATCGCCGACCACGCCCCGTAGGACGGGGCCAGCCCGTGTTCAGCACCGGGTGTCCCGACACAGCCGGTCGGTGCGTGCTGGTCGTGGTAGGCGTGGGTGCGCGCGGCGAGGTCGGCCAGGCCGGCGTCGGCCCACCCCTGGCCGGTGCTGCTCGCGGTGACCGGCGTGCCGGTGATCCACCCGGTCCGGCTCGGGTGCAGCTGGAGGGCGTGCGCGGCGTCGCCGGGGTCGAGGCCGCGGTGCGACGGGTAGCCGGCCGCGATCTCCGCCGCCGCCCGCGCGGACAGCAGACCGTTCCCGACCAGCGCCAACAGGCCGAAGTACGGCGGTGCCTGCTGCACGAGCGCGGCCAGCCGCATCCCGAACGCGCCCCCGACCTCGGCCCAATGCCGGGCCCCGACCCGCCGCCCGCCCGCCGGGCGCACCGGCCCGACCGCGGCAGCCGCCGCGGCGACCTGCCCGGCCACCGCCGCCGACCCGGGCATCCGCCGGGCGAACCATCCGGCCAGCTCCCCGGCCCGCAGGTGATCGGTCAGCGCCATCGCAGCGGGTCAGCTCGGGCCAGGCATCAGCGCTGGTCCCCCGCCCGGCTGCTGCGTGCCGCGCCACGTGGGCGCCCCACGGGGGCCCGGCTGTCGGCGTAGGCCCACAACGTGCGCCGCTTGTAGCGGCCCTGGTCGTCGTCCGGGGCGGGGAACCGGCCGGGATACCGCGACCGGGTCGAGGTGATCGTGCGCTGGTCCGGATAGCCCAGCACCCGCGCCGCCTCGTCCAGCCCGACCAGCTCGTCGGGGTCCCCGCTGCGGTCGACGCTGGTCAGCTGCGCGCGCATCGCCTCCCGCCGCTGGGCGTCCCACGCGACCACCTCGGCTTCGTCCCAGAACTTCCGGCGCCCGATCGTCGCGACGTGCTCGGGGTGGCCGCTCTGGTTCCGCTGCGAATACAGCAGCGCCAGCTGCGACTCGCTGATCCCCAGCCGCTGCGCGAGCCGGCGCCGGCTGACCACTTCCCGGCCCTCGAACACTGCGACGTCGGTGACGGTGGCGGTCACGGTCTCCGGCTGGGCCCGCGCGAACTCCAGCATCGCCGCTTCGTCCCAGAACTTGCGGCGGCCCTCGACCAGCGCCACCGGGGGATGCCCGTTCTCCCCCCGCCGGGTCCACCAGCGCTCCGCGGTCGACGTCGACACCCCAACCAGCCGACACAGCTCGGCGCGGTTGATCACCACGCGGCCCTCGTAGGTCCGGCGCTCGGGAACGGGTGCAGGCACGCCGATCAGCGTAGGGACCAGCGACATCACCGCCCGCCGGTACCGGCGCCCGCTGATCGTTGGCGTCATGACCGGCCCTCCTGCGCGGTGCCGCGAGGCGGCGCTCTGTCCGGCGGGGCGAGTGGGTCCGCCTCGACAACCCCCTGCGCGGCGGCGGGGCTCACGGTTCCACCTCGGTGTCGAGATCCACCTCGACGGCGATGTGGGAAGACGCCGAGTGGTACGCCCGGGCGTGAGCGCGCGCAGCATCCAGGGCGCTGCGCAGCTCGGTCAGCCGGGCCTGCATTTCGACCAGCCGATCCGCGGGGTCGAGGCCCCTGTCATCGCGGAGCACCCGCCGATCTCCGTACCGCGACACCTGCCCGATGAGCACGGCAGCGACGTCATCAACCCGGTCGAGCAGCTCGGTGAAGGCCCATCCCCACCGGTAGAAGTCCTCATGCGCCGGGTCGCGGTCGGCTGTCTGCTTCCGCACGGCCGCGGCAAGCTGGTCACTGACCGCGTCCAGAACCCGCTCCAGGTCCTCAATCATGATCACTCCATCGCCTCTGTCGGTGTGCCACACCGGTTCGGGCCACGGGCGCCGGTGCGCGGTGGCGCCCATCCTCACCCGGCCGACGCCGGCCGAGCTGCCTTCCCGGCGGGCCGCCCGCAGATCTCGCCCCGCCGCGCTGGCCCGCAACCCATGACCAGTCGATCACCTTCGCCCGGAGCCACTCTGCCCCGAGCCAGCGCGCGGCGCCCTGCTCATGGCCGACCGCCCCTGCTCCTGGCGCCGCGGGCTCCAGTCACGGCCGGTGTCCCGGCCTCGGGGTTAGCCACCCAGTAGCCGCTGTCTGCGGGCTCTCCGACCAGGCCGTTAAGGAAGACCACGCCTTCGCCCATCTGTCGGCAGGCCCATCGCGCAGCGTCCTGCGGGGCCCACCGGGCATCGGTCTGGGCGACCGTGACGGCGTCGATCGTCAGTGACCAGCCGCCGCCCGGCTCGCGGCGGAGCTCGGTGCGGTATATCCGCCGGTCGATCGTCTCCGGCCCGGTCCCTGGGATCGGCGCCTGCCCCGGCGGCAGGGCGCTGATCCTCGCGCCTCGCTTCGTCGGGCCCGCCGGGTTCATCGGGTGGCCTCGATCCGGCGCGGCAGCCGGGCGCCGTAGGCCAGGCCGTCGTCGATGTCGCGCTCCACCTCGGCGCGGGTGGTGTTCTCGACCCCGATCTGCCCGGCGGCCGCGGCGAGCAGCACCGCGCGGGCCTCGGCCAGGTCGAGCGCACCGCCTCCGACCAGCCGCCCGAGGGTCCGCGCCGCGGCCAGCCGGGCCCAGTGCCGACCCCCGACCGGCGCGGCCGCCAGCGTGGCGGCCTCCTGCTCCACGATCTTGCGGACGTACGCCCCGGCGCGCTGTGAGGGCAGCACCACCGGCGTCGCAGGCACTGCGGGCGGGGGCGGCGGGGTGAGCGCCTCGACCAGCCACTCCGGCAGCTCGGCGACCGGCCCGCGGTGGGTCACCCGGTAGTAGCCCTCGGCCCGTACCGACGGGGCGGCCACGATGTAGCCACCGGCCGCGCGGGTGTCGATCCGCCACCCCAGCCGGGCCGCGCTGTTGCGCAGCTCGAGCCCCTGCGGCGCCCGGAAGTACAGGTGCGTGCCTCCGGTCGGGGTCGCCACGGTGTAGGTCTCGGTCGGCACCGGCTGGCCCGCGGCCGCGGCGACCAGCGCGAACACCTCGCGGCCGTGCCGCGCCCCCGCCCACGGCGCCGGGGCCTGCTGTCCGTGCGCGTCGTCGAGGTCGACGACCACCAACCCGCTCGGGCCGGTCGCCACCCCGATGTTGAACGCCCGCGTCGACCACCACGCCGCGATGACGGCCGGGTCGCGGGTGGCCTCCTGCTCCCAGTTCTCCACGGCGGGCTTCTTCGACCGCGGCCACAGCGGGAACACGGACAACCCGCCCGCGGCCAGCTCCAACGCCGCCTGGCCCAGCCCCCCCAGCCGCCGGCCCCCACCAACGCCGCGGCCGCCGGCCCCGCGCCCGGTCCGCCATCCCCGATCACTCATCGCTGCTCCTGCCTTCGGCCTGGTTGCGGCTCGTCGTCCGGGCTCGTCATTCCCGTCTGACACTATCTATTTTACCGTAATTGGATGGTGAGGGCAACCGTTGCACCCCCTCGGACCAGCGCAAATGGCGCGCGACGGCCCGGGATGCGGGGGTCGGGCCCCGCCGGTCGGGACCCAACCCCCGCGCGGCACTCAGGCCGTCAGCTCGTCCAGGTCGAGCAAGGACAGCTCACCGGTGCGGAGCTGGCGCAGGTGCAGTCGCCGCTCCCGGCCGGTCATCCCGCCCCAGATCCCGACCGGCTCGCGCATCCCGATGGCGCGGCACGGCACCCGCACCGGGCAGCGCTGGCAGATCCGCTTGGCCTGCTCGACCTGCTCGCGGACCTCCTCGCCCGCCTCGTCCTCGGGAAAGAACAGCTCCGGGTCCGCGGACCGGCAGGCAGGGGCGGCGGGATAGGTGATCGACATGGCGACCTCCAGGAAAGGGAGTGGTTGCGGGTCGTCCGCCGGGGCTTGTCATTTCCCCTCCGAACACTTGCTATATTACCGTATTCGGGAGGTGACGGCAACGGATTCGCCCCGTGCGACCAGCGGAAATGGCGAGTGGGCGGCCCGCCGAGCATGGGCCGCCCACTCCCCTGCAGTCCGTCTACGCGGCGGCGATCCTCGCCCCGGCCGCCTCGTCCCCGGTCGGCTCGTCCCCGGGCGCGTCGTCCTCGGTCGGCGCGGTGGCGTCGTAGAGCTGGCCGATGATGCGCAGGGCCTCGCGGCGGACCAGGTCGGCGGCGGCGGTGAGGACGTCCGGGTCGCCGCCGGACCATCCGGCGATGTAGGGCGTGGAGCTGGCGGCGGTGTCGATGCCGCAGGCCGTGGCGACGACGTAGGCGATGGAGTCGGCTTCGGTCTCGCGCTGGGCCCGGGAGACCTCGGGGCGGTGCTCGTGGTCGGCGCGGATGTGTCCGAGCTCGTGGGCCAGGACGTAGGCGGCCTGGGCGGGCGGGACGTCGGGCCGCACGGAGACGATGCGGTCGGTGTAGCTGGTGAAGCCCTGCCGGTCGCCGGTCTCGACGCCTCGCTCGATGGTGAAGCCTTCGGCCTCGACCAGGGCGGCCAGCTGGTCCCACAGCCCGCCGGGGTCCTCGCCGGTCAGGATGGCGGGCATCGGGACCTCGGGCAGCGGGTCGCCGTCGGTCTGGCTGATGTCGAAGACGTGCTCGACTCGGAACCCGCGCACCGCGATCGTGGGGCGTCCGTCGTTGTCGTAGGCGCCCGGCCCGGCCTTGGCGGCCTCCTCCTCGGTCAGGCGGCGCCGGACCGGGGCCAGCACGCGGTAACCGCGCTCGCCCTTGCGGACTGCCCGCCCCAGGCTGAGCCAGGTGCGGAACCCGGCCACCTGGGTCAGGCTCGCGCCGCGCTGTTCGGCCTGCGCCCACAGGAGCATCACGTTGCGGGCGCTGTAGCCGTGCAGCTTCGCGGTGACCCGCAGCATCGCCGTCCACGCCTCGCCGCTGGCCAGCTCGGCCACCGCCTCGTTGAGCTGCCCCAGCAGGGCCTCAACCTTCGCCGCCCGCTCGGCCGGGTCACTGCGGCGGGTCGATCGCCCGGTGCGGCCGCGGGTCTTCTCGCTCACGATAGGTCTCCTTCGTCCGAGTTCCTGGTTGCGGGTCGTCCGCCGGGGCTTGTCATTTCCCCTCCGAACGCTTGCTATATTACCGTACTCCGTCCCGTCGGACCAGGGGTTTTCGCTGGTCCGACGGGGTGTGGCTCGGAAATCCCGGGCCGGGAAGCGGTCAGAGGATGCGCAGCGCGGTGCACCGCCACGCGTCGCCGGGGCCCAGGTCCAGGCGTGCGGCGACCGCCCGGTAGCGGCGCCCGATCCAGGCGATGGCGGCCAGCTCGGCGGCGCCCTCGTGCGGCTGGGAGACGTGCACGGTGCGCACCCGGGTCGCGTCGGCGGGGTCGCGGTAGATGCGGGCGGCCACCCGCAGCGACCGGATCACCGGCGGCGTGGCCAGGTGCAGGACCTGCGACCAGGGCCGATGACCGTCGGTCGCCTCGAACAGCCAGCGCAGGATCCGGGTCGCGGTCTGCGCGAGGTCCGGGAACGGGGTCACGTCCACGACCAGCGGCTCCGGCGACTCGTACCGGGGCACCTCGACCACGCGGGGGGCGCCGCAGGTCGGGCACGGCTGACTGGTCGGCACCGGTCGCGCGGTCTCGTCCCCGGCCTCGAACTCGACGGAGAAGACCACCTCGACGGTGGCGGGGCCGAACTCGTCAATCATCGTGAACCTTTCGAGCGTCCGGTTGCGGGCCGGTCGAGCGAGCTTGTCAACCTCTCTCGACTAACATTATTTTACCGTATTCTGCGGGGAGATCAACCCCGGAAACCGGCTTCTAGCTGGCCAAATGGCCTCTCCGAGGGTGCGGCCGGGTCTGCGTACGGTGCCCAACGCGGGGCCGCTCGTCCCGCTACGATGGGCGCTGCTCCTGATCGAGTAGGCCTCTTCGGGTGCCTGGTTGCGGGTCAGAGCAACAGATGGCCGGTGACCTCTTGTCAACGCCTCTTCGGAGGTGGGTCCTTCGGGACTGGGTCACCGGCCATCGCCACGCCTGACGGCCGTCTCAGCGCCGGGACCAGCAGGTTTTCGGCGGGCTCTCCGAGCGAGGCCGGGTCCGGGCAGCGCCCGGCCCCCGGAGGGTCCGTCCCGCCAGGGACGGTAGCAGTTCGAAACCGGTGTGCGTGGCAGCCGCCGCCCGGGTGGCTGTGTGGTCTCTCCTCGCGTCGGCGCGACGGGTTCTGCGCGGGGTTCTGCCGGGGTGCCGGGCTCGCCGGAGGCGACCGCGGAGCGGCCGGAGCGCAGCGGAGGGCCTGGCACCCCGGCAGGTTCCCGGGCACCGTCGCTGCGTCGACGCGAGGAGAGACCACCACCTCGCCGGCCACCGCACCGACCACCCACGCCCCCGCAGCCACCCACTCGCCCGACGAGCGCCCTCACGTTTTCGCAGCGCCATGGCGGAAACCGACCCTAGGTCGAGTCAGAGGCTGGCGAGGGCCGATCAGTCGAATTGAGCCGCTAGGCGACTCGACGAGCATAGCCCGACAAATGTAGGCAACCGGATTGGTGCGATAAAGAGGTGATTACGGGCGATAAGTCCACTGTTGCAGATCGGCGCTACCGTCTCCATACTCATCGAAACGACAAGCGAGGTGCGCACGTGGCAAAAATACCGACAGGCTTACGCGATGACCTCGCGCAGGCGATCTCGCGCCAGAAGTCACTCTGGGGCTATCGCAAGCCACTGGCTAGCGTTGGCGCTCAGCTCCGACAGGATGAGCGCGTGCTTGAGGCCACAACCTGCACAAGAGCGCAGGTGCGAGTCCGCGACAAAGGCATTCTTATCGTGACAGACAAACGGCTGCTCTTCGTCGGCATATCTGCCTTTTCTAAAGCTTCGGAGGAAATTCCGTTCGCCGCCATATCTGGCGCCATGGATCGAATTGGCTTTATCAACAGCATCACGATCACTGGGTCTGGCGGGATCACCACCTCGTTTACCGGGATCCCACGGGAACGAGTCAAGGAAGTCAGCGACGCAATCCGCTCTCACCTGATCCCTTCGCCTCCGGTCGCACCTCCGGGCGCCGGGACAGGCGCTTCAGTCGCAGACGAACTGGAAAAACTCGCGCAGCTTCGGGATGCTGGCGTATTAAGCCCCAGCGAGTTCGAACAGCAAAAACAGCGCATACTCCGTTTAGGCTAGGGACCCTCAGGACGGAGCCGGAACTCCCGACCGGCGCCGACCCGGGCTCATGCCCGAGCGGCGCCCGCCGGGAGAAGTGAGCGGATCAGGCGGCCCGCTCGCGGCCCGTGTCGGGCCCACTCCCGCTCGAACCGCTGTCCCGAGATGCCTCGACCTCGTGCTGGTCAGGCACTGAGGTGTTGTCGTCTACGGGAGACGCATCGCTGGCGGTCCCGGGAATCCGGCCCTCAGGGCCGACGTCTTCGGGGTCCAGGTCCTGCCAATCGACTTCGTCTGCCAGCTCGTCGTCCTGCTCGTTTCCTGTCTCCTCGGCGGCTTCGGCGGCCCGGCGCTGGTCGAGGGTGGCCTGCTGGCGGTCGCGGTGGGCGATCTCGGCGGGGGTGAGGTCGTAGCCGAGTTCGGCCAGCCGCTGCCACCACCACAGCGCGGCGTCCTCGTCGATGCGCCAGCGGCGCCCGCCCTCGGCGATCCAGTCGATGGCCAGCACGGCGGTCGCGACCGCGTGCTGCTGCAGCCGCCCGGGCGTCCAGGACTCGACCTCGCCGAGCAGCTGCCCGGCGTAGGGGTGGCGGTGGGCGTCGTCCAGCACGCTGGGCCAGCGTGCGGTGATCGTGCACAGCAGGTCGAGGTGCTTGGCGGCGGCCTTCTGGCTGCCGATCAGGCTGCGCAGGAACTTCGCCCGCACCTCGCGGGCGGCGGCCATCTGCTCGGCGCGTTCACGCGCGAGCTGCGCCTCGGCCTCCTTCGCGGCGGCCTCGGCCGGGGAGACGTAGCCGTTGCGGAACCGGCGGGTGTGGCCGTGGGCCTCCGGGTCGGTGCAGATGTGCACCGCGGCCGGGCCGCCGTAGTGCTGGGCGTCGATGAACACGGCGTGGCCGTCGAGCTTGCCGTGCGCCTCCACGGTCAGGGTCCGGCCGTCCTCGTCGCTGAGCCGGTCCAGCTCGGTCTCGCGGCTGGAGTAGGGAAAGTCCTTGGGGCGCTTGACGATCGTGTAGCCCTCGTCGGCCAGGCGCTGGCGCAGCGCGGCGGTGTCGGCGGCGCGCTGGCGCTTGCGGCGTTCCTCGGCGACGGCGAACTCGATGTGGCTGCTGCGCAGGATCCGCGCGAGGGCTTTCTCGTCGTCGGCGAACTCGTCGAGCGCGGCGATCTCGTCGAGCCCGACCTGCCCGCTGTCGAGCGCCTCGCGGGCGGCGTCGGGCAGGGCGGCGACCTTCTGCGCGGCCCGCACCGTCGCGGGCTTCACGCCGGTCGCCCGGGCGATCGTGGCGATGTCCAGGCCGTCGTCGAGGGCCATCTGCAGGCCGCGGGCGCGCTCGGCGTCGGTGAGGCCGACCCGTTCACCGTTCTCGGCGATCTGGGTCAGCGCGTCGCGTCCGGCCAGGTCCGGGCGCACGAGGCAGGGCACCTGCTGCAGCGCCTCGATTCGGGCGGCGGCGTGCTCGGCGGTGAGTCCGAACCGCTGCGGGTCGGTGGCCAGCAACGCGCAGGCGCGCAGGATCGCGTCGCGGCGGCGGTGCCCGGCATGGATGACGTAGCGACCGGCGTCGCCGGTCGAGCCGTCGGGGACGACGATCAGCGGTTCGAGCAGGCCCAGCTCGATGATCGAGACGGCTAGGTCCTCGATCTCGCCGCGGTCGGCGCGCAGGTCGCGTTCGAGGTCGACCAGCTCGTCGACGTGCAGGGTGAGCATGGCGTGCATGTGCAGCTCCTCGGATTCGGGATTTCGGTGCGTCGTGGACCGGCTTGCCAATCCGTCCCACACGCATGATTTTACCGTAATTGGAGGCGGGGTGTGCGGCCGGAATCCGCTGTTCGCGCTGGTCGCGGGCGGTGCGGGGCGTCAGCCCCGGCGTCATCTGGGTCGTTCGCCTTTCCCGGCCGCGCCCGGCTGGATCGGCTTGTCGGTCCGGTTATCCACAGGACCGCGCGAGCTCCTTACCGGACCCGGCGGCGGCTTCTAGCCTCGAGGCGTGGATGACGTGCTGCCCGCACCGGTTGCCGGTGCCCCGCTGACCAGCGGTTCCCTGGCCTGGCTCGCGCTCGCGGCGACGGCCAGGGAGCTTTCCGATTTCGCCCGTGGACTCGTCGCCTCGCCCTCGCCGGGCGACAGCGGGTACGACGGCGCGCTGCTGGTTGACGCGCTGCGCGTGCGCGAGCTCGCCGAGCAGGTCCTGAACGCGGCAATCCTCACCGAACGCCTCACCGGCACTGGATGGTCGGAGCTGGCCGACGAGCTGGGCGCCGGCGCGGCGGAGGTCCAACAGCGATGGCAGCCCGCCGTGGCTGCGTGGGACCACCAGGTCGAGCACGCGGCCGCGTTCGGGTCCACCTCGAACACCCCTCGCGCGGTCGCCGAGCCCGTCGCCGTGGCCGACGAGCTGGATCAGTGGGTAAGCACTCACCATGAGACGGGGGACCCGCCCGTCGGGCAGCAGCCGGTCACCAGCGGGCTCGCGCAGATGGACCCCCTGCGCGAGCTGCTGCACCTCGCCGCCCTTCGGCGGCTGTACGGAGCGAAGGGCCAGTGCACCGCAGACCTGGCCGCAAGGGAAGCCACGGTCGAGCACGCACTCGGACACGCCCATCCCTGACGAGACAGGACATCACCGATGCATGAGCCCGGCCCACCACCGCTCCACGACGTGACTCAGCCGATCCCCGTCGTCGTAGGTGCAGCCGTCCTGGGTGCAGTCGTCGTGGGTGCCGCTGCGCCCGCCAGAACGACGTCGCCCGCAGCGGGCCCACACCCCACGACTCCCCAGGCTCCGCGGCGAGGTCGTTCCAGTCGGGGCCCGGTGGGAGGGTGTGCTGATGACGGCCCCTGAAGACCCGGACGCCTGGGTGCACGACGCGTTCGCCCTGGACGGCCCGCACACCCCGGAGAGCGTCACCGCGGCCGCGGCCGCGGTGGCGGAGCTGGTGCGCTACCTCAACCGCGCGACCATGACGGTGCGGCTACCGGCCCCGCAGCTGGCGTCGACGCTGCGCAACCTCGGCGTCGCGGCGGCCCGATTGCCGCAGCTCATCGACCAGCTGCACGCCAGCGCGACCCGCCTGGATGAGCACGGCGAGCCGTACTCGGACACCGACCGGCTGGACGTGAACGAGCTGCGGGCGCAGCTCGGCCGCTACCTCGGTGACGGGCGCGTGAAGTCCGACGTGGAGGGGCTACGGCTCGCGCTGGACAGCGCTGCCGAGGCCGCCAGCCACATCGGCCACCGATACGACCCGGCCAGCGACCCCGAGGTCACTACCAACCACTGATCCACCTGCACAAACCGTAGAGCGAGGGGCTCGCACCTGGCCGCGGCGCGTGCTGTCTGCGAGCTCGTCCCCGAACCCGTACCGCAGAGTGCAGTGGCGCGTCATGGAGCCGCCACGGTCAGGGGGCATGTGCCCCGGTCCGACATGCTGACCTGGTGACCGAGGAATCCACGCGCACCGTCCGCGAGTTCGCCCTCGCTGCCGGGCTGTCCGAGGAGAGCATCGAGCGGCACCACGCGGCCGGACGACTCCGCCTCGACGGGGAACCGGTACCCGATCTCGACACGCCCGTTCCGGGCGGAAGCAGAGTCCTCGTCGCGGGCTCCTGAGGCCGCCCCAGGCTTCGTTCACCGCCGGCGCGAACGGGGTCCTGAACGCCGCTGCGCGAGCGTGGGCCGGTTGCTGGCCTTGCCCTGTTGCCGGCGGCCGGTGCCGGGCCGGCGCCGCGTAATGGCCCATTGAGGGACGACGGCCGGGGCGGTGAGGACCGGCACGCCGCCGCGCTCCAGCTCGCAAGTGACCACGCCGAGCCAGAACGCGCGCTCGGTCATGACCTGGGCCCACATGATCGCCCGGACGACACCGCCCACGAACACACCACCGGATCGGTGCCCACGCCCGTAACGCTGCTGCTGAGTGAGCGCAGCGAGGTCCACCCACACCGGCACCGGCGGATCGCAGCGACGGACAGCCGGGTCCGCGCTGTCCAGCACGTCTGGCGCTTCGCCCTCGCGGTCGAACATACGTTCGATTATGAGTCATTGTCGTTGCCTCTGGGTGGCGGGTCGGGGGCCGCCCCGCCGAGCCACAGCCGATGGGTTTCTTCACGGCGATCAGTGCGGCCTCGTGGCCGTCGATCCAGCGGCCGACCCTTGGCGGTGATGCCCTGCGGGATGAGTAGCCCGTCGCGTTTCCACCCGGTACATGTCCCCGGCCAGTTCGTCGGGCGCGGTGTCGTCGCCGTCGACGACGACGACGACGAGGTCGCGGTCGGCGGGGAGCAGGGCGATCATGCCGCCGCGCTGCTTGATGTCGTCGATGTCGGCCACGCCACCCCTCCCGTCGTCGAAGCTGCTCCGAATGGGTGGAACAGGGGCACGAATTTTCACCCCCGATGCAGGCATATATTGCGATAACTGCAGCGACTTAAACATGCCGACAATGACAGAAAAACGGCTTGGCCGGCTTTCCATGGCGAAAAGACATCGGAGAAAGACAGCCCATGTGCGGCGCGACCTGCGGATCTTCCCGGTTGCTCGTTTGCTCGCCCTGCTGACCTGATCTAACCAGCTCAGACCCGGTTGCGTAGAGTCGCGTCCCCCGCGCCAGCTCCCGGTCGAGAATGACAGGACGGCGAGATCATCACCCGGTTGCGCGTCGTTTGCGGGCCCACGCCCCACTCCGGTACACATTGTCCAGAGGCCCCCGCGGCTCGCAAAACAGATACCGGCGAATCGTCCGGTGACGGTTTCTCACCCCTGGAGGGGAAAACGATGTGCAGTAGCGGAATGGGGAGCGGCATGCCTGGACACGGCGCCTGGGCGGCGTTCTGCTCGGCGGTCGCCGCCGACAGTTGGGCCCCCTGGACCCGGTGGATGATCAGCGCCGTCGTGGTGGTCCTGCTGCTGGTGATCCTCTCCGACGTGGGGGTCCTGGAGTGGTGGGGCGGGCTTCGCCGGTGACGATGTCGCCCGGCTGGGCAGGGGGCACTCGGCCGGGCGGCGCCGTGCGTGGATCAGAGGGTCGCGGCGACCTACGGAACGGCGGTCACGATCCGTCGCCCCGGCCCCCGGCCATCGCCTGTAGCTGGCGAACCACGATGACCACGACCGACCTCACCCGAGGTCAGTCGGCGCGTCGGTGAGAGAGGGAGGGCCGAGCCCTTCCCATTCCCGGGCCCGGTCGGCGAACGTGGCGAGGGCGGCGACGGTCTCGGCCGACAGGCCGTAGGCGCGGATGGCGAGGTCACGAACTGCTGGGTCGCGCAGGGCGGCGAGCAGCGCGAGGTCATCACGCAGCGCGGTGGCGGCGTCGTCGTCTAAGAAGTACGCCACGGGCACCTCGAACGCGGCGGCGAGTGCTTCCAGCGAACGCATCGTGGGCCGCTTCTCGGGGTTGTGGCGCAGCTGCCAGACGTAGCTGGGCGAGATCGCGTAGCCGGCCGCGGCGGCGCGTTCGGCGATCTCGGGGTGGGTGTACTCGCGGCCGAGCCCGCCGGCCGGCTTCACAGTCGCGAACAGCCGCTCGACCTTCTCCGGCACGCTCATCCCCGGCGCCCGCTGGGCCGCGGATTTCCTGGTGGAGGCGGTCGTCGGCGGGGATGTCGTGGACGTCGGGGCCCGTCTGGGTGATCTTGGGGCCACGGCGCCTCCCACGCTTCGCAGCCGGCCCCGGGCGGCCAGCATGATCAGTGTGGCCGATGATCACACTGATGGTGGCACTTGTCCCCGGACGGGTCACGGTCTGCTGCACCGCCACCTCGCCGCCGACGGTCGTGCTGATCCGAACGAGCTGCTCGACCGCGCGTTCCATGACCGTCGGTAGCAGTGATGCCGTCGCCGAACGGCGATGATCGCATTCTCAACATTTCCCCAGGCCAGCATGGGTTTGCCAGCACCTGTCTTGTCTGAGGAAAATGGAGATGGGTATTTGGCGCGACTCGCAGTCCCGCGTTGTCGAGATGGTTCGACGTGCTGGAGCGACCGCGCGTGGTGATCTTAGGGGGCGTCGTGGATCGGCCGCAGTGCGCGTTGCCCGACTGCACACAGACCGTGCCGGACGTCGAGGACGGGCGCCCGCCGCGCCGGTACTGCACCCCGGCACATCACGCCGCCCATCGCGCGCTGCTGCGCGGCGCGACCGCGAGCGTCGCCGGCGACATGTCCGCGGCGCGCTCCGCGGGGACGGGGCCGCGACCGGGCATCGGGCTGGCCGTCGACGCGTTGAGCAGCCTGCCCTCGACGGCCGGGCCGGGCCGGCGCCGGAAGGTGCTGGTCGATGCCGAGATCGCCGAGAAGTACCAGCGGAAGGAAGCGGCCCGCGCGGCCCGCGCGCGGGCGACGCGCCGGTTCGTCGGCGTGGTGGCCGCCGCGGGTGTGGTCGCGGCCGGTGGCACGTTCGCGGTGAAGAACCTGCCCGACTGGTTCGACCCCGACCACGCGCCGCGCGTGGTGGCGCAGGCGGACTGGGAGTCCCAGGCCAAGATCTCGCTGGCTTCGATCAACTCCCAGCTCGACTCGATCACCTCGGCCGAGGCGGTGTGGGACAGCCAGATCGCCCCGCTCTACGCCGGGGCGACCCCCGCGGTCGTGCAGGAGCTGCTGGCGCGCAAGACCTTGCTCGAGCAGCAGCGCGCCGCGCTGCAGGGCCAGCTCGCGACCGCCGACCAGCTCGCCCAAGCCCGGGGCCAGCTCGCGGACCTGGACCGCCAGCTCGCCCAGATCACCGCGGTGCTCGACGGGCTGCCCCACGGCAAGCTGACCCCGGATCAGCAGTTCGTGCGCGACTCGCTGACCGCCCGCCGCGACCTGCTCGAGCAGGAGCGGGCCGCGCGGCAGGCCGACCTGGCGCGGCTGCAGCAGAGTGTGTCCGTCGTGTCGAGCAGCCCGGTCCCCGATCCGACCGACCAGACCTCCGCGCTGGCCAGCCAAGTGCTGGACCTGCGCAACCACCGGCCCGCCCCGCCGCCGCCGGTCAGCGGATCGCACACCCCGCCGGTCACCGGGAACAGCGACCGCCGCGACCCCGCGGTGCTGGCCGACGGTGCGCCGTCGCAGGCCCGCAAGCCGGTCACGCCGATCCGCCCGGTCAGCGACACCGTCGGCACCGCCGACTCGGCCACCCAGCCGGTGCGCAACGCCGTCGAGGGCTCCCCCACGCACAGCAGCTCCGGCGCCTCGGGCTCGTCGGACTCGGGCTCCTCGGGGTCGGGCTCGTCCGGGTCGGGCTCGCAGCGCAAGGCCGCGGCCAAGCCCAGCTCGTCGGACTCCGGCTCGGACTCGGGCTCGGACTCGGGCTCGGGCTCGGGCTCGGACTCCGGCAGCAGTGCCAAGCGCTCCTCCGGTGGGGACTCCTCTGGTGGGGACTCCTCGGGTGGGGACTCCGGTGGCTCGGGTGGCTCGGGTGGGGGGATGACGCCGGCCGAGGCCTACAACACCGCGATGAACACCCCGGGTGGGCGGATGGCCCAGTTCGTCGGGGGCACCTCCGGCGCCCCAGTCGGCTGAGCCCAGGCCGCGGACGCGTCGATGTATGGCCACGAGGTGCCCTACGAGCCGGACCGCCAAGACGAACTGATGGGCGATGCCATCGCTGTGGGAGGCCGGGCGTTCATGCACGAGGTGACCTACGCGGCCACCGAGCTCACCACCTCGGACTACCCCTGGACCGACGGGCAGGAGCCGGCCGGGTATCGCGAGGCGTGGCTCGCACACGCCGAGCGGCTCATCGCCCAGCGCCGCGCCCGCCTCCGCCCGTCGTCGCCCCGGCCGTCGTCGTAGTCGCCCTTCCAAGCCTGCGTAGCAGTCGCGCGCTTCCAGGGCGGGGTCGACAGGTGTGCCGGTCGGGCGGACCGTTCGTCGTCACCGGTTGGGCCAGGTGGCCGAACCCAGGTCACGGTGGCGCATCGCGCGTAACGACACGGTCGGTCAAGATCGAACCCGGGAGAGCACGCTCCCCCCGCTCTCCCCCGGAGTCTCTTCGTGAAGATCACCCGCAAGTTCGCGGTCATCGCTGCGGCGGTGGCGATCGCGTCCGGCGCCGCTGTCGTGGTGGCCACCTCGGCGTCGGCGTCCCCCGGCGGCCGCGACGACGACGGCTTCTCCCTGTGGTGCACCCCGATCCGGCCCGGTGACACCGACGCCGGGTTCTTCTGCACGCCCACCGACGACCGGGGCCGTCAGTGGTACGGCAACGGCGGAGGGCGCCAGGCCCCGCGGCCACCCGTTGCGCCTCCGGTGCAGCCCACGGTTCCGCCGCAGGCAACACCGCCCGCTCCGCCGGTGACCACCACAGTTGCGCCGCCGGTGACCACCACCGCCGCACCGCCGACGACGAGGCGCAGCACGGTGGCTCGCACAACAGCGCCCGCCGCCGGCGCGGAATCCCTGGTGGCGCCCGTCGGATAGCGCTGGCGCGGTCGCGAGCCTTAGCGGCGTCCCTTGAGCGCGCGCAGCAGCCCGCGAGAGCGGGCTCGGTCGGGGTCGAGGATGTGCTGGGCGAGGATGCGCCCGGTGAGCTCGGCCTCGCGTTCGCGCTGCCACTCCGGGGAGCCGGGTTCGTAGGGTTCGCCGCAGCGGCCGATGACCGCACTGATCTGGGCGGGGTCGAGCGAGAGCCGGGGAGCGAGCTCGGTGAGCGGCTTTGGGTCGGCGACGGCCTCGCGGGTGGGTTGCGGGTCGTGGCCGCAGATCATGTGGCCGAACTCGTGGCAGGCGACCACGGTGCGGGCGAACGGGCTGGTGCGCCGGTCGACCCAGATCAGGTCGCGGGCGGGCCGGTCACCGGTGGCGCGCAGCTGGCTCCACAACCCGGACGGGAGTTTCAGGGTGCCGGGGTCGGTGATCTGCAGGTCGATCTCACGGCCGCGGATGGCCTCCATCCGCGCGCGGAGCTCCTCGAGGGTGTCGGGCAGCTCGGGCAGCAGGGCGCGCAGGCGCCGCCGGCAGCGGGCCAGGGTGGCGTGGTCGGTCGCCCTCAGATGCTCCCGGGCGTGCTCGGTCACAGCGTCCTCGGCGTCGGGCAGCTGCTCGGCGCGGCTCATCCGGTGCTCCTCGAACTCCTCTGACCTCTGCAGGTGGGGCCTGGGGCGGATCGCACGTTCATGATCACATGGCGCCAGCGTGGCGGGCGGTGGTTCCGTGCAGGATTTCCGCGGCCGCGGCGGCGGCGTAGTGCTCGGTGCGGACGCGCTGGACCTGGGCGAGCCAGGCGATTTCCTGGGCTTGGACGCTGGATCCGCCGAGGGCGCTCAGGTCCGCGCCGCGGGGTTCTTGGGGGTCGTCGGCCTCGACTCCGGCGATGCCGATCTCCAGACAGACGCCGACGGCGAACGCGCGGGCGTCCGGGCCCGACAGCCCGAGGCGGCGGCCGATCGCGACGGCCTGGGTGACCTCGTCGGGGTGGACCCAGCGCTGGACCGCCCAGATCCGGTCGCGGATCTCCACGACCGCGACGAACAGGTCGGCCACCGCGGCGGGGCTGGTGGTGGCGCGGCGGGTGCGGTCGGTGAGCCAGCGGTGCAGCTGCAGGACCTGTTCGTGCTGGACGTCGGGGGCGACGCCGCGCCCGCGCAGCAGTGGGCGGGCCCCGGCGGCGATGCCCAGCCCGACCAGGACGGCGAGGGCGGCGTCGAGCAGCTGGTAGACCCCCGCCGACAGCCCCCCGACGGCGAGCGCGCGGACGGTGAACACGGTGGCGGTCAGGGCCCAGGCCAGCACCGCCCCGGCCAGCGCGGCGGCCGCGGTGAGGTCGCGGCGCAGCGCGCCGGGGGCGAGGTCGAGCAGCGCCCGCGCGGTGGTCTGCACGAACAGCGCCGCGGCGAGCACGACGAACACGCAGAACGCGAGCAGCCCGACCAGCACCCCGGGCCGCCCGAGCAGCGGGAGCACCCCGTCCGGGGCGACAGAGGCCGGGCCGGGAGCGATCCCGACACCCCAGCCCGCGCACACGACGACACCGGCGACGGTGGCGACGGCCAGGAGCCGGGGCCGGCAGCGTTGGCGCAGGTGGGTGCAGGTGAGCAGGGTGACCGCGGCGATCAGCAGCAGGTCCGAGGCCAGGACGCTCAGCGCCAGCCGGCCGGTGAGGATGTCGACGCTGGCCCCGATCGGGCGGATCCGCAGCGTCACCGCCAGGGCCAGCGCCCCGATCCAGCCGAGGGTCCGGAGGCTGGTCAGCCGCACCGTCGCCACGATCAGGGCCGCCCAGAGCAGGATCGCGAGCACCCGGAACGCGACGTCGACGACCCCGCTCACCACATCCCCTTCACGGCGTCGTCCTGGGAGGGCCTGGGAGTCACTTGCGGCGGCGCAGCTTGCCGCGGCGGCTCTTCTCCTCCTGGCCGAGCTGCTCGACGAGGGCCTCGACGGCTTGCAGGGACTCCTCGTCCTCGAGGTCACCGAGGCGGGCCATGATCCCGACGACCTGCGGGCGGCTGTCCATCTGGAAGCCGCTGTCGCGCACGGCGATCGCCTGCTCGAGCTGGGCGTGGATGCCGCGGATGGTGTCGAGGTCCTCGGCGCTTCCTTCGGCCGGGTCCAGGACGAGGTAGGCCGCGAGCGCGGAGGCCCGGCCGGGTTCGGGCTCGGTGCGCGAGAGGTACTCGAATGTGCGGGCCAGGCTGCTGGCGATCTCCACCGACGGCTTGGTGCGGCTGCCATTGCGCAGCGACCGCAGATGCCCGACGGTGCAGATCGGGCGCCCGTGCAGGTGCTCCATGGCCCGCACGACCTGGGTGTTCGTCCACTCCACCCGCTCGCCGATCTCGTTGGGTGGCTGCAGGAACGCGGCGAACACCATGTTCAGCCGGTCCGCGAAGGTCAGTCCCACACCCAGCTCCTCTCCGAGCACACCCATCACCGGTAATCGGCGGCGCGCCCAACCCGTGTCCGGGGCGCGACCTCCGCTCGGCATCGCGTTCCCTCAGCCCGTCACCATCGAACCAGTAGCGGACCTGTTGACTGCACCGTACCCGGGTACACGTCTCGGTAGCTAGATCTGACACGCCTATTGCGCGGAAGAAGCGAATCTGTAGAGTTGCGCCTGCCATCGGGGGATGGCGATGTGATGTCGTTGGAAGGGGGCCTCCGGTGGCACGTGGCCGGGGCAACGGCGGGCGCGGTGGCGTCGCTGCGGGGTGGCAGATCGCCCCGGGCGTCAGCGCACCTCCCGCCGTCGCCCCGGCTCACGCCGTTCCCACGGCTTCTGCGCCTCCCGTCCCGAGGACGCCACCGATGCCGCAGCCAAGCTCGCCACCTCCGCCGCCGAGCTCGCCACCAGCGCCACCGCAGCCGTTTCCGCCCACCGGTCCTGAGTTCGTCCCTGGCGCGGTCCCGACGCGCTCACTGGCCGCTGTGTCGACGCCTGCGCTGCCGCCCGCCCCACCGGCTCCAATGCCGCCGAGGCCGATGTCGCCGGGGCCGGCCTGGTCCGGCCCTCCGCCCTTGGCCCCGTCTGCGGCGCCGGGGCCGGCCGCAGCTGATGCGGGGGTGAGGCTGTCGCCAGGTCCCGGAGCGGTAGGCGCGGCATCGTTGCAGCACCTGTTCACCGGGCCGGCGGCCGGGGCGCCGATCGCGCCGCTGCACGAGGGCGCACGCTGTGTCGCGTCCGATGGCGCCGAGCTGTGGATGCCCTCAGCGGTGGCCCCAGCCCTCATCCCGCGTCCTGATTTCGACCGTCCTGATCTCAACCGGCCCGAGCAGCCGTCACGTGAGCACTCCCGGCGGAGCTTGCGTCGCGGCCCGTGGCGGGCCGCGACGACCCTGCCGATCCCCCTCGTCGCCCCGGCGACCCCCGGCGCGGACGGGAGCCCGCCACCGCCCGATCCCGGTGGTGCCGAGGCGGCGGGGCTGGTCGGTGAGCTCGAGGGCGCGGCGTTCGCCGGGCGGTTCGTCGCGGAGTTCCTGTCCTGGGACGAGGACGACCCGACACGTCGCGCACAGGTCCTGCGGACCCTGCTGCGTGATCCCAGGGGCGCCACCCTGGGCTGGTCGGGCGCGGGCAGGCAGCGCGTGGAAGTGGTCCTTCCGGGGCGGACCCTGCGCACCGAGTGCGGTGGCCTGATCGTCGAGGTCACCGCCCGGGTGCTGAGCTTCCAGCGCACCTGCCCGCGCCCCCACACCATCACGCCCCCCACCGACACCGATCCCGCGGTGATGTCGTGTTGCCCGCCGCCGAGCGGCGCGGGCTGGGCCCCGGGCGAGTCGTCCTGGACCCGGCTGGCACCGCCGGTGGTCCGGCTGCCCTCCGGCGAGCTGAAGATCGACCTGGGGCTTCGTCCCCCGCAGCGCCCGGCCCACCCGCACGGAAGCAGAGGGACGCAGCGATGACCGATCCGTCCGCCTCGTGGATCGAGGATCCGTCTCTGATGCCGTGGCGGTTCAGCCTCAACGAGGCTGCCGGCACGGTGACCGTCAGCGCCCCAAGCGCGGCGGCGACGCCCACCGAGCCCCCGCTCACCGACCTGCCCCAGGCCGCGACGGACCCGGCCGATCCGGCACCACAGACGCCGCCGCCGTCGGCGGCGTCCAGCGCGGACCCGCCGGTACCCGACCCGGCCGCAGCAGAGGTTCCCGCGACGGCGTCCCCCGTGCCGCAGATCCCTGCGCCGCAGATCCCTGCGCCGAAGAACCCTGCCCCGGACGTCCCGGCGTCGGAGAACCCTGCGCCGGATGTCCCTGCGTCGGCGGCTCCCGCGTCGGCCCGGCCGGAGCCGCAGGCCGCCGATGCGGCCCCGGCGGTGTCAGCGGTGGTACCGCCGTGGCGGCGCAAGACCGTCCCGCCGGTGACGTCGTCGGCGTCGCACCCGGAGTGGAGTGCCGCGGTCGTGCCGCTGCGGCCCGTTCCCGCTCGGGAGGCGGCTGACCAGCCCACCGACACCGACACCGGTGGGCCGGGTGCTGCGCCCGCGGCCGCGCCGCGGCCGCCGACACTGCCCGTGGCCGTGCCGGTCCCACCAACTCCCCCACCGCCACCGCCACCGGCGCCTGTGCCCGCGGCGATTCAGCTGACGCCGGCCGCTGCTCGGCCCGCGCCTGACCCGGCGGCGGTGGCGAACGCGCAGGCGCCGACGGTGCCGGTCGGGTTCGACACCTACCTGCGCGCGCAGCTCGCCCCGGCCCCGCCGCCGCGGCGCGGGGTGCGCGGGCTGCTGTATTCGCTGTCGGGTGGTCGGGTCAACCCGGGCGCCTCGACGCGTGAGCTGGCCGAACGCGGCTACCTCGACCGGATCCGGACCCCGCTGTCGGGCTGGCACACCGTCACCGTGGCCAGCACCAAGGGCGGGGTCGGGAAGACCACCACCGCCGCGCTGCTCGGGCTCACCCTTGCCGAGCACCGCGCCGACCGGGTCGTGGCGATGGACGCCAACCCCGACGCCGGGAACCTCGCCGACCGCCTGCTCGGCCACCCGGCCACCGCCACCGTCCGCCAGCTGCTCGACCGGCCCGACCTCGACCAGCTCGTCTCGTTCCCCGACGTCGCCCGGTTCGTCAACACCGCCGGCCGGCTGCAGCTGCTGGCTTCGGATCAGGACGCGGCGAAGTCCGAGGCATTCAACCGCGACGAGTACCGCCGGGTCCTGGCCCTGCTGGTGCGGTTCTTCAACATCGTCATCACCGACTCCGGCACCGGGCTCATCCACTCGGCGATGACCGGCGCGCTGGAGAGCACGCGGAGCCTCATCGTCACCGGCGCCCCGACCATCGACGCCGCCGGACACATCGACAAGACCCTGGACTCGCTGGTCGCGCACGGGTTCGACGAGCTGGTCGCCGACGCGGTCATCGTGCTGACCTGCGACCGGCGGGCCCGCAGCGTGGACCCGGCCGCGTTACGCGCGCACTTCGAACGCCGCTGCCGCGCGGTCGTGGAGATCCCGCGTGACCCGCACCTGATCGAGGGTGGGCGTATCGACCTCGAGGCGCTGCGCCCGCGCACCCGCGCCGCGGCCCGCGAGCTCGCCGCGCACGTCGCCGACGCGTTCACCTGGGACTTCCCCACACCACCCGGGTTCACCACCGGCACCACTGGGTTGGGGAGGTAGGCGATGGGGGTTTCTGCGCTGGCCGCGGCCGCGGTGATCGCCGCGGCGACGCTCACCGGGCCGCTGTTCACCGGCCCGACGGCCACCACCGCACCGGTCCTGCTCGCCGCCTCGACCAGCACGAACGCCGCGGCGGGCGGGTGCGGGTGGCGCCAGACCGCGACCGACCTCTACGCCGCGCTCGCGCACGCCGGCGACGCCGCGGCGGCACGGCTGCGCGACAGCCTCGCCGCCGCCGGGGTCGGCACCCCCACATTCACCACCACCTGCGGCACCGGCACCGGAACCGGCACCGGCAGTACCGGTGGCGATACCGCTGGGAGTACCGGTGGCTCGGCCCGTGGTGCCGGGGCGGGGACCTCGTGTGTGGTCGGGGGACGTCCGTATTTCGGCAAGGCCGACTGGTTGTGGAACCCGATCCCCACCGGGGCCCGGCTGGACCCGCAGTCGAGTGCGATGGCCGGCGAGCTGGCCTCGGGCGATCACAGCCTCAACACCGGCGAGTTCGGCGTCGCGCTGGTCAACCCCGACCAGATCAGCGCCTCCACCCCACGCTCGACGGTGCCGCTGTCGGAGAACTGGGGCGGCAACCCGCTGGCCGGGGTGAAGGTGCCGG
>NZ_BPRG01000014.1:0-28755 GCF_036984265.1 Pseudonocardia sp. D17
GGTCCTTCCCCCGGGACACGCCCGGAGCTACAGACCAGTTACACCGAAGATCAGACACTCCCCCGGCGTGTTGGCGGGGCGTGGGGTGGCCGGTGATCGTCGGTTGCAGGGCATGGGCGCACGTCGATGCGCTCAGGTGATCATCGCGGGGGTGGGGGGTCGGGGGCCCGGAGCGGGCCGGGTGCGTTCGTGCGGTGCCCCGGGGTGTCGCGTCCCGTGGGTGATCGCCGCACGCGGGACATGGGCGTGCGTGGATGCGCTCAGGTCCCTGGCACGGTGATCATCCGCGGGTCAGGGCGCCACGGGGAAGGCGGGCTCGCTGTGGTGTCCGCTGGTGATCGCCGGTTGCGGGACATGGGCGCATGTGGCGGCGCTCAGGTCCCTGCCTCGATGATCACCCGCGGCTGGGATGCCCGAGGCTGCGGCGGGCTCGGGGTTGCGGCAGGCCCCGGTGAGGTCGCGCTGGCGGGGCGTTGCCAGTGGTGATCGTCGGTTGGGGGACTTGGGCGCATGTGGGTGCGCTGAGGTCCCGGTGTAAGGGATCATCCGCGGGGTTGGGGCGTCTGGGGGCGCAGGCAGGCGTGCTTGCTGTGGTGCTCCAGAGTAGGTCTCCGTGGGTGATCGCGGCTCGCGGGACTTGGGCGCATGTGGCTGCGCTCAGGTCCCCGGCTCGGTGATCATCCGAGGCTCGGGCGCCCGGGGTGTCACGGGCCCAGGGCGTTGGCCGGGGTGATCGTGAGGTGAGGGACATCGGCGCGTGGATGCGCTCAGGTCCCTGCTTCGATGATCACCCGGGGTCGACGCCCGCCAGCCGGGGCCCGAACCCGGTTTGGGGGCTGAACCCAGGTCTGAAGCCCGAACCCGAGCTCCGGCCTGAACCGACTTCGGCCACCCGGGCCCGAACCCGAGGCCGGGTCCCCGATCCGAGGCGGTCGTCGAGGACCTCAGTCGGTCGGACCGGAGAAGCCGATCAGCACACCTCCCGGCGCGCGGACGAGCGCGGTGCACACGCCCGGCATTATCTTCGTCGGCGGCGTGACCGGCTCGGCGCCGGCCTCCACGGCGTGGGCGAAGGCGGCGTGTGTGTCCCGGACGTGCACCGTCGGCGTGCTGCCGGGCTGTTCAGCGGGGGCCGTCCGCCGGATGCCCCCGCCGCCGACGTCCGAGTAGGCGAACAGGTGGTAGTCGCCCGACCCCGTGGGGAAGGGCGGCCGGAAGGACCACCCGAGGACGTCGGCGCACCAGGCCCGCGTGGCCTCGACGTCGTCGCTGGCGAAGTCGGTGTGCGTGATCCAGCCGTAGACGCCATCGGTGAACTCGTGCGTGGGCTCTGTCATCGTCATCCTCTCGGACGGGTGTCGGTACCCGTCCGACTGTCCGACGGCGCCCGACTCATCGGCGGTCCGGTCGGTGACTCCCGCGCGCCGCAACAATTCCGGGCACTGACGTGGACTCGCGATCCACGACCGGGGCCCGCGCGCGTGGGCCGGAGGACGGTCCGGCCGGCTCGTGGGTGGAACCGGCCGGACCTGAGACGCCACCCGGACGCGCCCGAGCCGAGCCCTGCGCGCCCCCTACCCACCCACTCCACGAGCCATGCGGGCGATCTTCGATCTGGTTACGATTTTCCGTGTGGCCGGTTCCCAGGACCTCGCCGACACGTTCGCGTCGGTTGCTCGGGCACTGGAGGCAGCGAGCGACCCGACCGAGACCCGCCATGTCGTGACGCGGACGGCGGTCGAGATCGTTCCGGGCTGCGACCACGCGAGCATCTCGCTGATCGCCCGGCGCGGCGGGGTGACCACCGTCGCCGCGACCGACGAGGTCGTCCGGCGCGTCGACGCCATCCAGTACCGCCTCGGTGAGGGGCCGGCCCTCGACGCGATCGCCGACCACGCCGTCTACGCGATCGACGACCTCGCGCAGGCGTCGCGGCTGTGGCCCCGCTTCGTCGAGAAGGCGGCGAAGGAGATCGGCGTCGCGAGCATGCTGTGCTTCCGGCTCTACACCGCCGACGACACCGCGGGCGCGTTGAACCTCTACGCGCGGCGCCCTCACGCGTTCACCGGCGAGTCGCGCGCCGTCGGTGCGATCCTCGCCGCGCATGCCGCCGTCGCACTGCTCGCGGCGGGCCAGCACGAGAACGTCGAGAACCTCGAGACCGCGCTGGCCAGCAGCCGGGAGATCGGGACCGCCGTCGGCGTGGTGATGATGCGGCGCAACGTCGCGCGCGACGAGGCGTTCGGCTTCCTGGTCGATGCGTCGCAACGCCTGAACCACAAGCTGCGTGACCTGGCCGAGGTCATCATCGAGGCCCCGGACGTCATCGACCGCCTCGGAGCCCGGGTACGGCAACGCTGAGTGCGGGTCGGCCCTCAGTGGCAGGAACCGTCGCGGCCGAGGGTCTCGACGGGTGTCGCGCCGGGGCGGCCCCACTGCGGGACGGGGCGGCTCGTCGGACCCCAGGTGATGTGTCCGTCCGCGTCGGTGCGCCACGCCGGCGGCCGCCCCTCGGGCCAGCCCTCGGGGTTGGTCTCCCAGGCCTCGCGGCGGCCGTAGGGCGTCATGTCGAGCAGGCCGAGCGAGAAGTTGACGCGTTCGTTGCCGCGCCCCGTCGTCGAGTAGGTGAGGAACGTGCGGTCGCCGTCGCGCAGGAAGCACGTGATGTGGCCCATGTCCTCGCCCACCGGCGCCGGCACGTCGCGCACCGAGTACCAGGGTTCGGTGTAGCCCATGAACTCGACGAAGTCGGCGACCTCGGGCCAGCGGCCCACCGTGAGGACGGCGTAGGAGACGCCGCGGGCGTGGAGGTAGGCGGCGTCGTGCACGTGCCAGGCCGCGGTGGTGCAGCCCTCGCACTGACCCTGGTGCGGCGCGCCGTCCCACCACATGTGCTTGTAGACGACGAGCTCCTCGCGGCCCTGGAACAGGTCCAGGAAGGGGACCGGGCCGTCGGCTCCGACGACCTGCACCGTCCCGTCGAACTCGACCATCGGCAGCCGGCGACGCGCCGCGGCGAGGGCGTCGCCCTCACGGGTGTGGGCCTTCTCGCGGACCAGGAGCTCGGCGCGGGCGGCCTGCCACGTCGCGAGGTCGACGACGGGCGGGCGGCCGGGCCGTGCGGTGGACGGGTGGGGCGGGGCGGTCGTCATGGGGGTCCTCCGGAGTTCGACGCTCTGCGGAGGAGACCGCCGCGCGGGCCGGAACTCATCTGTGAGTCTCGGATCTGTGAGCCGGTCGGCCGCGACCCGGCCGCTGCTGCGCGGACACCACGGGCCCCGGTGCGACCCGGGGCCCGTGTGCCACGCCTCAGCCCGCGTTGACCTTCGGCAGGATCTCCTCCTTGAGCCGCTTGAGGTCGTCCATGGTCTTGGCGACGGGCACGTCGGCGAACGGCGGCCAGATGAGCGGCATCGTCAGCCCGGCCTCCTTGTAGGCCTTGAGCCGGTCGGTGATCTGACCGGCGGTCCCGACCATCAGGTTGGTGACCCGGCCCTGGTCGGACTGGTCGGTCTCCTCGTCGGTGATCACCGTCCACAGCATGCTGCAGACCTCGAGGTCGTCGACCGAGCGCTTGGTGTCGAGCTCGTCGAGCTCTCGCTGGATGGCGCTGCGCCAGTTCTTGATGTCCTCGGGGGAGTCCTGGATGCCGATCCAGCCCGACAGGTTGTACTTCGCGATGCGAGCCGCCGAGCGCTTCGGGTCCTTCAGCCCGGAGAAGAAGATCGGCGGGTGCGGCTTCTGGATCGGCTTGGCGCCGAAGCCGCAGGGCTCGAAGTCGGCGAACTCGCCGTGGTACTCGAAGATGTCGTTGGTCCACACGCCCTGCAGGACCTCGATCGTCTCGCGCACGTGCTTGTGCCGCTTGGGGAAGATGTGCGCGGCGCTCGCGGCGGCGAACTCCTCGGGCATCCAGCCGGAGCCGACACCGACGTTGAGGCGGCCGTCGGAGAGGTGGTCGATCGTCGCCAGCTCGGCGGCGAGGACGCCGGGGGCACGGAACGGGGTGTCGATGATGCTCATCCCGATGCGGACCTTGGTCGTCTTCGCGGCCAGCCACGGGATCAGCGGGAAGCCCTGCAGGAACGTGCCGCGTGCGGCGACCGGCAGCGCGTTGGGCAGCCCCTCCATCATGCCGAAGGGGTACTGCAGCTCCCCGCGGTCCGAGGACTCCGGGACGACGATGCGGTCCAGCGTCCACACGGAGTCGAGGTCGAGGTCCTCGGCGAGGGCGGTGAGGTCCTCGAGATCCTTGACGGTCACCTCGGTGCGGAAGTTCGGCAGGTACAGAGCGAGCTTCATGGAGACGGCCTCCTTGCCGTGCACAGACGGGTCGCTGCTGCGACGCGCGTCCGGTCGGTGCGCCGTCGAGCTCGACCCAGGGACCCCGAGCCTAATGGGAGCGTGGTCCGCGTCACATACCGAGCGGAGCGGTGACCTGGTCGACCGGGCAGCCCTGACCGGGTGGCGCGAGGGGATCGGCGGGGGTGTCCGCCGGTTCGCGCAGCCGCCGCTGCCACCAGCTGATGTCGTGCCAGCGGCCGAGCTTGAAGCCGACGTCGTGCCAGGTCCCGACGTGCGCGAAGCCCAGCGTCCGGTGGAGCCCGATGCTGGCGTCGTTGGGCAGCGTGATGCCGGCGAACGCCTGGATGTGGCCCTGCGCGGCGAGCATGTCGAGCAGGACGCGGTAGAGCTCGCGGCCCAGCCCGGTGCGCCGCGCGGTGAGGTCGACGTACACGCTGACCTCGACGGCCCACCGGTAGGCGGGCCGTTGCCTGAGCTCGCCCGCGTAGGCGTAGCCGACGATGCGGCCGCCGATCTCGCCGACCAGCCACGGCAGCCGCTGCAGGGTGTGGTCGATGCGGCGGGCCATCGTCGCCGTGTCGGGCGGGGTCGTCTCGAACGAGATCGCCGTGTCACGGACGTAGGGCGCGTAGATCGCGGCGACGGCCGCGGCGTCGGAGGCCGTCGCGAGCCGGATCGTCGGGGTGCTCACGTCGACGAGTCTGCGGCACGGCCGCGGACGGGTTCCGCCGCAGCGCGGCACGTCACAGCGGGTCAGGTGGGTGCGGCCGGACCGAGGACGACGTCCCCGCGCGCGGCGTGCTCGACCGTGAGCCAGGTTCCGCGGTCGACGCGCGCGGCGTAGCCGGCGTGGCCGGGGGAGCCGGGTGGCCAGGCGCGCAGGAGGTCGTCGTGCCAGCGGTCGTGGTCGTAGCGGACGGGTACCGCGTCGACCCGCAGGCCGTCGACTGCGACGCCGTAGAGACCGTCGGCCGGCGGGCGCGGGTCGGCGCAGATGCGCGTCATGACCCCGAACCGCCGACCGCGGAAGGTCGGCAGCCCCGCGCACCCGTTGTTGGCGACGACGTACCGGCGGCCGCCGGCGACGTGGTCCTGGATGTACGGCAGCCCCGTGTGGGTGCAGCACAGCGTGGTGACGTCGGCGCGCCGGCACCAGTCGACGACGGTCTCCGGTGTGGTGGCCGTCCCCGCGAAGCCGGTGGCCGTGCGGGCGCTGTGGTCGGGCGGGTCGACGGCCTCGAGCGCGAGGCGCCAGCCGGCGAGGCTCTCGGGGTCGCCGTGGACGACGCCGACGCGGTGGCCGCCGACGTCGACGGTCAGATGGCGGGGCAGCGCGGCGAGCCGCTCGCGGGCGGCGGTCGGCCCGGCGGACCCGCGCAGCCGGGCCACGACGAGGTTGGAGTTCGTGACGACGTCGTCGGCGACGTAGGAGGGGTAGTCGCAGCCGCACCCCACGGTGTCGTCGGGGGCGGTCAGGGCGTACTCGACGTTGCCGAGGGTGGCGTGGTGGTCGTGGACGCCGGCCTCGATCGCGGCGAACCGGTCGGGCTCGACGTCGAGGTAGTGGAAGTCGCCGTTGAACACGATCTCGGGTGGGGACGGTTCCTCGGCGGCCCGGGCGAGCACCGCGTCGAGCGCCCGGGTGTTGCCGTAGAGCCCGCCGACGACGTAGAGCGTCGACGTCGCGAACGCGACCGGCCCGGCCAGGTCCTCGGGCCGGTACCGGTAGGCGACGGGACAGCTGCGTCCCGGGTTGGCCACGGCTACACCACCCGGTCCGCGACGAGGACGCGCCCGACGCCGTCGGCGAGCAGCCGACGGCGGAGCGGGAGCGGGGTCACGTCGCCGGGGTGAGGTCGAGCAGGTCCGCGACCTCGCCCAGCCGCTGCGGGACCGCCCGGTAGTAGACCCAGGTCCCGCGCCGCTCGCCGGTGATCAGCCCGGCCTCGCGCAGCACCTTGAGGTGATGGGAGATGGTCGGCCCGCTGAGGTCGAAGACGCCGGTCAGCTCGCACACGCAGGCCTCCCCGCCGTGGTGGGAGGCGATCATCGACAGCAGCCGCAGCCGCACCGGGTCGCCCATCGCCTTGAACACCCGGGCGAGCTCCACCGCGCGGTCCTCGCCGAGCGGCTCGCGCGTCAACGGCGAGCAGCACGCCTCCGACGCGCGGGGCCCGGGCGCGGGGACGTCACTGATCGGGAGCGTCTGCTTCGACATGTTTCTAGGTTGACAGCCGTCGAATCAGGGTGCAACCTCGTGCTTCGATATCCATCGAATCAAGGAGGAGTGGGATGTCTCGGGTGCAGCTCGCCCTGCGGGTCTCCGACCTGGAGGGCTCGATCGACTTCTACCGGTCGCTGTTCGGCGTCGAGCCGGCCAAGCGCCGTCCCGGGTACGCGAACTTCGCGATCGCCGAACCGCCGCTGAAGCTGGTGCTCATCGAGGGCCCGGCAGGTGGGCCGACCGTCATGGACCACCTCGGTGTGGAGGTCGGGACGGCCGACGAGGTGCACGCGGCCACGGAGCGCCTGTCCGGGCTGGGCCTGGCCACCCGCGTCGAGGACGACACCACGTGTTGTTACGCGCTGCAGGACAAGGTGTGGGTGCACGGGCCGGGCCGCGAGCCGTGGGAGGTCTACACGGTGAAGGCCGACGCGCCCGACGCCACGTCGATCCACCCCGTCGGGGCGCGGCCCGACGCGTCGTGCGAGTGCGGGGTGCCGGCCGCGGCGACCGGCACCGCCGCCGTCGAGTGCTGCGGCTGAGCCGCTGCCCTACCGGGTCTGCGTGGCCCTGTGAGTGGCGATAGTCGCTGTAGCGACTATCGCCACCCACGGTCAGCTCAGGAGATGGCGGACGAAGAACCGCGTCGCGCTGTCGGACTCGAACCGCGGGACCTCCTTGTGGCGGCCCGCGTTGGCGTGCAACGTCTTCTGTGTCGAGCCGAAGGCGTCGAACAACGCCAGGCCCTGCTCACGAGGGATGTGCTCGTCGTCCCACTGCATCACGAACTCCAGCGGGACGGTGATCTCCTTCGCGGCGGGGGCCACTGAGTCGTGCCAGAAGACGCCGAACACCGCCGCGGCGATCCGTGGTTCGGCGGCCACGAGCGGGATGCCGATCGCGGTGCCCATGTTCAGCCCGAAGTACCCGACGGGGCCGGCACCGATCTCGGGGAGTCGTTGCAGCGCATCGAGTGTCGCCCGCCATTCCGGGACGGCGCGGCGCGCGATGTCGGCGTTGTACTCCTCGACGACCGGACCGACCGGGTCGCCCGCCGCCATCAGTCGCTGCATGATCTCGACCTGTTCCTCGTCGTAGGCCGAGCGCGGCCGGTCGCCGTGCGCGGGGGCGTCGAGGGTGACGGCGCTGAGCCCGCCGTCGAGCACGAGCTTGTGCGCCCGGCCCGACATCGCGGCCGCCCGCTTGTGGGTGCCGCCGCCGTGGCAGAGCAGCACGAGCGGCCCGGTCGGGCCCGTCTCGGCGGACCAGAGGACACCGGGCACGTCGTCTACGACGAAATCGCGTTCGAGCACGCCGTCGGACGAGGTACGGGTCGTGAATTCGATTGGTTTCATGGCAGTCGCCTCTCGGGAGTGGGTGCTCCCGGCGACCATTTCGTCAGCCGACCGCCCGCGACGACGGGAGGAGCACCCGGATCGATGGAACGTTCACAGGTCTCACCCCCTCGGTGTGTGTCACGGACGAACGAAAGGCTAAACCAGGCGGTTCCGGCCGGGCCACCGAATTTCGCCGCGGAAACTCACACGTCCGGCAATAGCCGGAAATGGGTGGTGAGCCGATCGCCGTCGAGGACGTGAAAGGCCAGCCCGGGCGGGAGCCGGTCGGCGAGCAGGATCGGTCCCTCCCACGGCAGCCGCAGGCCCGACCGCACCCCGGGCGCGACGACGAGCGGCCTGCCGCCGAACGTCGTCACCGCCGGGGTGTGCGCGTGCCCGCACAGCAGGGCGACGACCTGCGGGTTCGCCCTCAGAAGCGCGTCGAGGCGTTCCGACGAGCGCTGGCGGATCGCGTCGATCTCCGGGATGTGCAGGGGCGTGGGCGGGTGGTGGAAGGCGAGCAAGGTGGGGGTGGCGGGCGCGTCGGCGAGCAGTTCGGACAGCCGGTCGGCCGTCCACGCCGTCAGCTCGCCGCCGGCCTCGCCCGGGATCGTCGAGTCGTACAGGACGATGCGTGCGTCGGGCAGGTCGTGCGCCCCGACCACCGGCTCGTCGCCCGTGCCGCCGAGCAGTGTCCGGCGGTAGGCGGCGCGGTCGTCGTGGTTGCCGGGGCAGTGCAGCGCCCCGCGGTCGCCGAGCAGGTCGCGCACCTCGCGGTACTCGTCGTCGGTGCCGTGGTCGGTGAGATCGCCGGTGACCAGCATCGCGTCCACGCGCCGGGGCAGCGCGTCGATGTGGGCGAGCACCCTGGCGGCCCGCTCGCGGGCGCGGGCGCTGCCGTCGAGATGCAGGTCGCTGAGGTGGGCCAGCAGGAGCATGGGCCCATCCTGGCCGCCGCGACGGACGGGCGCGTGGGAATGTCCGGGTCGCGCGCGATACTGCGCGGAGCCACGTGCTGGGCGGGATCACGTGTGGAGGACAAGTGGCCGACGCCGAGGACGTGCGCAGGCTCGCGCTCGCGCTGGACGACGTCGAGGAGATCGACAGCGAGGGCTTCGACTTCCGGGTGGGCGGCAAGGGATTCGTCTGGTCCTACCCGGAGCGGGTACCGGGCCGGCGGCGGGTGATCCGCACCGACGTCGCCGTGCTGTACGTCGGCGACGAGGCCGAGAAGCAGGCGCTGCTGCTCGGCGAGCCCGACCTGTTCTTCACCGCCCCGGGTTACGACGGGTTTCCGCTGGTCATGGTGCGTCTCGAGGCGCTCGACGAGGCGCGGCTCGCCGAGCTGGTCGGCGACGCGTGGGCCATGCGCCGCGGGCCGGCAGCCGACTGACCGGCACGTGGGGTTTGCCCCCGCCGCGGCTCGGGGGTTCGGTCCGGTCAGGTCGGGGGCCTGCTCGGTCCTCATCGTGGCAGGAACCGGGCAAAGTATTTCTCAACGGACGGGGCGACATCAAAAAGTCACTCCGAACACAACGAGAAAAATGGGAGCCCACCGATGTTCAAGAGCAGCTGCCACTCCAAGTCCCGCGACCACGACTACGACCACAAGTGGGACAGCAAGTGGGACGACAAGTGCGACGACAAGTACGACAAGTACGACAAGTGGAATGACTGCGACGACAAGTACGGAAAGTACGACGACTGCTGGGACGACAAGTACGGCAAGTGCGACGACGACTACGGCAAGGACAAGTGGGACGACGACAAGTGGGGCTGCCACGACGACAAGTACTCCCACTACAACAGCTGAGCCCGGCCCGGGCGGCGAGAATCGGCCGGTGACGACACCTGTGGGGGCGTCGCCGAGCCGGCCGTCCGGCGACCGACTCGATGCGCGTTCGGGGCACGGGCCGCCCGGACGCGCATCGGTGTGCGTGCCGCACTACCTCTCCGGGCTCCGCGCTCGACCTCGACGCCACGGCCGTGCGACGGTCGTGGCATCGTCGTCCGCGGACGGGTGCGCTGTGGGAGGGCAGGATCGGCGCCGAACACACGTCCGACCTGCGGATGGGGGAGATGTCCTGAGTACCGTGCTGGATTCCCGGCTGCCCGCGCCGTTCGCCCGCGAGCTCGCCGCCGACGACAACGAGGGCTTCACGATCGCCCTGCTCACCGTCGCCGACGGCGGCTGGCCGCACCAGGCGCTGATCAGCGTGGGCGAGATCGTCGCGCTCGACGACGTCCGGCTCCGGCTCGCGACCTGGCCGGCCAGCACCGCCACCCGCAACCTGCTCGCGACCGGGCGCGCCACGCTCGTCGCGGTCGTCGACGCCGAGGTGTTCGCGGTGCGCGTGGAGGTCGCCCCCCGCGAGAGCGGGCTGGAGCTGCAGGTGTTCGACGGGCGCGTCGTCGAGGCCCGCTCCGACACCGCGCCGTACGCGACGGTCGAGTCCGGCATCCGGTTCCGGCTGCACGACCCCGCGGCCGTGAGCTCACGCTGGCGCGCGACCCGGTCGGCGCTGCGCTCGCTGGGCTGACCTCACGCCACGTCCGAGCGCAGCAGTGAGTACATGTACATGTCCCGGCGCTCGGTGCCGACCACCTCCCAGCCGCGCATGAGACCTTCGCGATGGAAGCCCGCGGTCTCGGCCGCCCGCCACGAACCCTTGTTCCAGGGCTCGACGTAGAGCTCGAGCCGCTCGACCTCGGGCAGCGTGAGGGCCCAGGGGGACAACGTCTGCAGGGCGCGGGTCGCCAGCCCGCGGCGGCGGTTGCGCGCGAGCACCCAGTAGCCGATCCGTGCCCGGCCGGGCCCGACGCCGAGGAACCAGAGCCCGATCTGCCCGAGCGGCTCGTCGGTGTCGGAGTCGGCGATGACGAACGGATAGCCGACCCGGTCGGTGACCCGGGCGTACTGCAGCCGGATCCACGCCCGTGCCCGGAACTCGTCGGCGCAGGCGGGGACCGTCGTCACGCGGGGGATGGCGCCGTCGCAGGACGCCTCGACGACCATCGGGAGGTCGTGTTCGCAGAACCCGCGCAGCACGAGCCCGTCGGCGTCGAGCCGCGGCACCCGCGTCTCACCCACAATCGGACAGAGTAGGACGAATTAGACGTCGGGTCGATGTGGGTCATGGGGCGTGCGGCGCAGGACCTCGGCCGCGACCACACTGCTGTCGCGCGGCGCCCCGACGACGGCGGGGTTACGCCGGTCGTGGTGCGCGCAACCCCGGCGCGCCGAGACGCCGCGACGGCGACGGTGCGGTTGCGCGGGACGGGGATCGGGGCGGGGCAGGATGTGTGCCCATGGGGATCGAGGTCCGCGACGCCCGTGCCGACGACGATGCCGCCCTCGCCCGCATCGACGTCCTGACCTGGACCTCCGCCGGCTCACCCGCGCCGCCCCCGGCACCGGGTACGCCGTTCTTCTCCGACCGCACGCGAACGGACGACGTCCTGGTCGCCGAGGTCGACGGCGCGGTCGCGGGCTACGTCGCGCTCGGCGACACCCTGCCCATCCCGGCGCACCGGCACGTTCGTGAGATCCGGGGCCTCGCGGTCGACCCCGGGCTGGGGAGGCGCGGGGTCGGGAGGGCGCTGGTGCTCGCCGCCGTCGACCGGGCGGCGCGGGCGGGCGCGGTCAAGGTGAGCTTGCGCGTCCTCGGCCCCAACACGGGGGCGCGCCGGCTGTACGCGAGGTGCGGGTTCGGCATCGAGGGCGTGCTGCGCGGCGAGTTCCGCATCGACGGCGTCCTCGTCGACGACGTCCTCATGGCGACGTTCCCCGGCGGCGAGCCCCCGCGGCCCGCCGCCCGGTCCGCAGCGCCGGCCGGGCAGCGGCCGGAGCCGTCGTCGTGGGAGCGGGCCGACCGGCTCGACGAGACGCGCAGGCGGCTGCGCACGCTCGAGGCACTGGCCGCGGCGCTGCGCAGGCCCGCCGACGTCGCCGCCGCCGTGACCGCCGCGCCCGACCGACCCACGGCCGCGGCCGCGTTGCAGGAGCTGCTCGGCGTCGCGGCGGACGAGGCGCACGCCGTCCTGCAGATGCAGTGGGGCCGGCTGACCGGCGACACCCTGCCGAGGATCGAGGAGGACGTCCGGGAGCTGCGCGCAGACCTGCGCGATCTCGGCGACGACCGCTGACGCGCGGCGCGCTACGGGACGATCACGCCGTTGTGGCGGCGGTAGATCTCGGCGACCACGTCGGGGTCGGGGGGTCCCGAGGCGGGCAGGGCCGCGCCGATCTCGGACATGAAATCCAGCGCCGACGCCGGGCTCCAGATGCCGAGCACCTTGGCCGGGGTGTCGCCCGGGTTCGCGAACGTGTGCCGGATCCCGCGCTCGGCGAGGATCAGCGTGCCGGGCGGTGCGGGCACCGGGTCGGAGCGCCCCGTCAGGTAGGTGAGCTCGCCGTCGAGGACGTAGATCGCCTCGTCGAACCCGTGGTGGATGTGCGGTGGCGGACCGCCGAACCCGGCGGGGATCGTCATCTCGCAGAAGGCGAGCGCGTCGGTGGCGCCGAGGACGGGCACGGTCTCGCCGGCGTAGGGGAGCTGACGCGGTGCGTCGGTCATGTCGGCAGTCTCGTCCGGTCACGCGGCCGTCGACAAGCCACGTTCTGATGTTGAACTCGAATTCAGGATAGGGTCACCGCATGGACGTGGGGCGGGAGACGCGCGAGCTGCCGCGCACGGCGCGGGGACTGCGCACCCGGGCGGCGCTGGTGGCGGCGGCCCGGCGGGTGTTCGAGCGCGACGGCTACATCGACGCGCGGCTCACCGACATCACGGCGGAGGCCCGCTGCGCGGTGGGCTCGTTCTACACGTACTTCGCGAACAAGGAGGAGATCTTCGCCGCGGTCCTCGAGGAGGCCAAGGAGGAGATGCTCCACCCGAACGTCCGGGAGATGACGGGCACCGACGACCCGGTCGCCGTCATCGAAGCCGCCAACCGTGCCTACCTGGAGGCATACGCGCGCAACGCCAGGCTCATGCGGCTGCTCGACCAGGTCGCCGACATCGACGAGGGCGTCCGGGAGTTGCGCCGCAGGCGCAGCGAGGCCTTCACCCGGCGCAACGCCAGGGCGATCCGCGAGCTGCAGGTGCGCGGGGTCGCCGATCCGGAGCTCGACGCGCTGCTGGCCGCGACGGCCCTGTCGAGCATGGTCAGCCGGATGGCGCAGCTGACGTTCGTGCAGGGCGAGCCGTGGGAGCTCGACGAGCTGGTCGAGACCCTCACGCGGCTGTGGACGAACGCGCTGCGGATCACCGGGTGAGCGTGTGCCGGGTGAGGCCGCGCCCACACCGGCATTGAACCTGAATTTGATTTCATCTATATCTTTCGAGGGGAAGTCGACGAGGAGGTCGCAGTGCGGGTCGCGGGAAAGGTCGCCGTCGTCACCGGCGGAGGAGGCGGGATCGGGGCCGCACTGGCCGCAGCGCTCGCCGGGGCGGGCGCGCGCGTCGTCGTCTCCGACGTCGACGGTGCCGCGGCCGACCGGGTCGCCGCCGAGGCCGATGCCGCCGCGGGCGCGCACGTCGCCGTCGGGGCCGCCGCCGACGCCGCGGACGCCACGGCGATCGCCGGGCTGATCACGCTCGCGGAGCGGGAGTTCGGCCCGGTCGACGTGTACTGCGCGAACGCCGGGATCGGGCCGAAGGGGGGCCTCGACGCCACCGAGGACGAGTGGGACCGCACGATCGACGTCAACGTCCGCGCGCACGTCCGGGCCGCGAAGCTGCTCGTGCCGGGCTGGCTCGAGCGCGGCGAGGGCTACTTCGTCGCCACGGCGTCCGCGGCGGGCCTGCTCACCCAGATCGGGTCCGCGGCCTACGCCGTCAGCAAGCACGCCGCCGTCGGCTTCGCCGAATGGCTCTCGATCACCTACGGCGACCGGGGCGTGCGGGTGAGCTGCCTGTGCCCGATGGGGGTCGACACCGACATGCTGCGCGCGGCGACGACGTCGGACGACCCGATGGGGGCCGCGGCCGGACGCTCGGTCGTCGAGGCGGGCTCGGGGCTGCAGCCGGCCGAGGTCGCCGAGAGCGTCCTCGCTGCGATCGACGACGAGCGCTTCCTCGTGCTGCCGCATCCCGAGGTGCTGGAGATGTACCGCCGCAAGGGGTCCGATTACGACCGGTGGCTGCGCGGGATGCGCCGCTACCAGGCGTCGCTGCTCGCCCCCGAGTCCTGACCCGCAGAAGAGAGGAACGTCCGTGTCGATGTTCGAGATCTCCGACCGTGCCAAGGCCGTCGAGGCCGACCTGCGGGAGTTCATGGACTCCCACGTCTACCCGGCAGAGGCCGTCTACGAGCAGCAGATGCTCGAGGCGGGCGACCCGCACCACCACCCGCAGATCATCGAGGACCTCAAGGCCGAGGCGAAGAAGCGCGGGCTGTGGAACCTGTTCCACCCGCACCCCGACTGGGGCCCGGGGCTGACCAACCTCGAGTACGCGCCGCTCTGCGAGATCATGGGGCGCAGCGCGTTCATCGCGCCGGAGGTCTTCAACTGCAGTGCCCCCGACACCGGCAACATGGAGGTGTTCACGCTCTTCGGCAGCGAGGAGCACAAGGAGCGCTGGCTGCGTCCGCTGCTCGACGGCACGATCCGCTCGGCCTTCGCGATGACCGAGCCCGCGGTCGCGAGCTCCGACGCGACGAACGTCGAGCTGCGCATGGAGCGGGACGGCGACGAGTACGTCCTCAACGGGCGCAAGTGGTTCGCCTCCAACGCGCTGCACGCCAACTGCAAGGTGCTCATCGTCATGGGCAAGACCGATCCCGACGCGCTGCCGCACCGGCAGCAGTCGATGATGGTCGTGCCGATCGACGCGCCCGGCGTGGAGATCGTGCGCAACCTGACCGTCTTCGGCTACGCCGACCGCGAGGGCCACGCCGAGATCACGTTCACCGACGTCCGGGTCCCGGAGAAGGACGTCCTCAAGGGTGAGGGTGAGGGCTTCGCGATCGCGCAGGCCCGGCTCGGCCCCGGCCGCATCCACCACTGCATGCGCACGATCGGCGTCGCCGAGCGTGCACTGGAGCTCATGTGCCGGCGCGCCGACTCCCGCGTCACCTGGGGGCAGCCGCTCTCGGAGCGCGCGAACATCCAGGACTGGATCGCCGAGGCCCGCATCGACATCGAGATGATCCGCCTGCTGACGCTCAAGGCCGCGCATCTGATGGACACCGTCGGCAACAAGGCCGCGCGCACCGAGATCGCCGCGATCAAGGTGGCCGCGCCGAACATCGCGCTGACGATCATCGACCGGGCCATCCAGGTGCACGGCGCCGGCGGCGTCACCGGCGACTTCCCGCTGGCCGCGGCCTACGCCCACGTGCGGACGCTGCGGCTCGCCGACGGGCCCGACGAGGTCCACAAGCGGGCCATCGCCCGTCAGGAGCTGCGCCGGCACCGCGACACCGCCGACGCGGGCTGAGCCGTCGGGGTGACCGGTGCCCCGTCCGGCGGGAAAGTGCCGGTGGGAGGGGGTGCCCGGGCCCCCGCCCGGGTATCGTCACGGGCCGTGGCGGGTGACAGTCCGCTGTGGGTGGGCCTGACGATCTACGCGCTGGTCACGCTCGCGCCGACGCTGATCTTCTGGGCGGCACTCAAGGTGCCGGCCGCGGTCGCCGCGCGCCGTCGCAGGACCGCGCCGCCGCCACCGGCCCGGCCCCCGATCGAGGAGCTGGTGTCGGACCTGCGCCGGCTGCGCCGCGGTCTGCGCGACGGCGTACCCCGCACCCGGGTGCGCCGCGTCGCGCTCCAGTCCGCCTACGACGACGTGCTCCTGGACGTGTGCCGGGCCGTCGGGGTCGACGCGACACGGCTGGCCGCGACGCCCGAGCACGGCTCGGAGCGGGCGTTCGCGCGCCTGGTCGCCGAGGCCGACGTCGAGTCCGCGGGCATCGAGCTCGACCCACCGGGGGAGGGGCGCACCGCGGCGTGACCGGCGACACGCGTCGCCGGTAAAGTCAGCTTTACCAATCGGGAACCAGCAGCGCCGTTCGTGCGTTGAACGGCGTGAAAGACACGCACGCGCTGTAGGAGGACCAGGTGCGCACCACCAGCAACCCGGCGTTCCGCAACCTGCCCCAGCAGGGCGGATATGCCGATTTCGACCGCCAGGCCGGCGCGTTCGGCGCCGGGGCCGCCGCGGCCGACGCGCGTGCGTCGCAGAGCGGTTTCGGCCCCGCGGCGACGAGCGACCGTCGCCTGACGACCGACGACGTCGTCATCAAGACGGCGATCACGGGTGGCGTGGCCCTCGCGGCCGGCATCGCGACGGCGCTCTCGGGCGCCTTCGTACTGACGCTGCCGGCGTTCATCGTCGGCTTCGTCGTGTCGCTGATCGTGATCTTCAAGCAGAGCACGAACCCCGCGCTCGTGCTGATCTACTCGGCGGCGATGGGCGTCGCCCTCGGCGGCATCACCGGCGCGCTGGAGCTGTCCGGGACGCAGTTCGAGGGCATCGGCTTCCAGGCCGTCGTCGGCACGGTCGGCGTCTTCATCGGGATGCTGATCGTCTACAAGACGGGCGCGGTGAAGGTGACGCCGCGGTTCACCAAGTGGCTGATCGGCGCCATAGTCGGCGTCGTCGTCCTGATGCTGGTGAACCTGGTGGTCAGCTTCTTCACCACAGGCGGGCTCGGCCTGCGCGACGGCTCGCCGATCGCGTTCCTGTTCAGCATCGTCTGCATCGGCGTCGCGGCGTTCAGCCTGCTGCTCGACTTCGACCAGGCCGACCGCGCGGTCAAGGCGGGCGCCCCGGCGAAGTTCGCCTGGTACATCGCCTTCGGCCTGATGACGACGCTCGTCTGGCTCTACATCGAGATCCTGCGGCTGCTCTCGTACTTCCGGAACTAGCCGCTCCGCCCCAGGCCCCGACCCGAGGCCGGCCGGGACAGCCCCCCTCCCCGGCCGACGGCGCCGCGGACCCGCTCACACGAGCCGGGTCCGCGGCGCTCGCCGTTTCCGGGGCCGGTTCCTCGGGTCAGTGGTCGCTCACGGGCTCAGCTCAGGCGCTCGAAGATGATCGCCATGCCCTGGCCGCCGCCGACGCACATCGTCTCCAGGCCGATCGTCCTGTCCTTGGCCTTGAGCCCGTTGAGCAGCGTCGTCGTGATGCGGGCGCCGGTCATGCCGAACGGGTGACCGACGGCGATCGCGCCGCCGTGCACGTTGAGCTTGTCGTTCTCCAGCGGGTCGATGCCCAGGTGCCGCGCCGACGGGATGACCTGCGCGGCGAACGCCTCGTTGATCTCGACGAGGTCGACGTCGTCGATGGTCATGCCGGCGCGGGCCAGCGCCTGCCGGCTCGCCTCGATCGGGCCCAGGCCCATGATCTCCGGCGACAGGGCCGTCACGCCGGTCGCGACGATCCGGGCGAGCGGGGTGAGGCCCAGGTCGCGGGCCCGGGTGTCGGACATGACGACCAGCGCGGCGGCGCCGTCGTTGAGCGGGCAGCAGTTGCCGGCGGTGACGCGGCCGTCGGGCCGGAAGACCGGCTTGAGCCCGGCGACGCCCTCGTAGGTGACGCCGGCGCGGGGACCGTCGTCGGCGGAGACGACCGTGCCGTCAGGCAGCGTGACGGGCGTGATCTCGCGCGCGTAGAAGCCGTCGGCGATGGCCTGCTCGGCGAGGTTCTGCGAGCGGACGCCGAAGCGGTCCATGTCCTCGCGGCTGACGTTCTCCAGCCGCGCGACGTTCTCCGCGGTCTGGCCCATCGCGATGTAGACGTCGGGGAGTCGGCCCTCGGTGCGCGGGTCGACCCACATGTCGGCGCCCGTCGCGGCGACGTCCGCGGTGCGGGCCTCCGCGTCGGCGAAGATCGGGTTGTGCGTGTCGGGCAGGCTGTCGGAGCTGCCCTTGGCGAAGCGCGACACCGTCTCCACGCCCGCGGAGACGAACACGTCGCCCTCGCCCGCGCGGATCGCGTGCAGCGCCATCCGCGTGGTCTGGACCGACGACGAGCAGTACCGCGTCACCGTGGTGCCCGGCACGGTGTCGAGCCCGAGCTCGACGGCGACCGCGCGGGCCATGTTGAAGCCCTGCTCGCCGCCGGGCAGGCCGCAGCCGAGCATGAGGTCGTCGATCGTCGCCGGGTCGAGGCCCGGCACCTGGGCGAGCGCGGCGGAGATGATCTGCGCCGCGAGGTCGTCGGGGCGGATCGTGGTGAGCGACCCCTTCCCGGCGCGACCGATCGGGGAACGGGCGGCGGCGACGATGACGGCCTCGGGCATCGGGAGAGCTCCTCGGGTAGGACGGTTGGCCGGGTGCGTCTCGGTCTCGTCACGAAACCGATGTGACGCCGAGCGTGCCTCTCCACTCTGCCTGACGGGAACTGTCAGTGATGTACCCGACGATGTCGTCATGACCTCGTGGAACGACGTCGAAGAGGCGGAGCCGCAGTTCGCCGCGCGCGTCCGGGCGATCCTGGTCGCCCGCAAGCACCTCACCATCGCGACCCTGCGCGCCGACGGGTCGCCGCGCATCAGCGGGATCGAGGTGGAGTTCGCCGACGGGCAGCTCGGCTTCGGGTCGATGCCGAACGCGCGCAAGGGCGCGGACCTGCTGCGCGACCCCCGGTTCGCACTGCACAGCGCCACGGTCGACCCGCCGGAGGGCGCCCCCGCGCAGTGGCCCGGGGAGGCCAAGCTCGCCGGGCGGGCGCGCTGCACGGGCGCCCTCGACGGCCCGGCGCCGGGGCTGGCGTTCGTCGCGGACGTGCAGGAGGTCGTGCACACGCACCTCAACGAGGCGGGCGACCGGCTGGTCGTCGAGTTCTGGCACCCGGGCAGGGGGCTGCGCCGGGTCGAACGGGAGTGAGCCGCGGGTCGGCGCCTTCCCGGGCCCCGGGTGACCGGTCCCGGCCGTGTCGATTCCGGCTTGTCGATTCCGGCTTGTCGGTTGCGGCTTGTCGATTCCGGGGGAGGCCGATCGTCGTCATGCTGTGCGGCACCCCGCCGCACGGCACGCACGAGGAGGACGACCGTGAAGTACATGCTGCTCATCTACTCGACCGAGCCGGCCCAGGCCCCCGACCCGGCCGTCCTGGCCCCGATGATGAAGGCCTACGAGGACTTCACCAAGGCCGTCCACGACGCGGGCGTCTGGCTCGCGGGCGACGCGCTGCAGGGCCGGGCGAGCGCGACGTCGGTCCGGGTCGACGACGCCGGCACCCGGCTGGTCACCGACGGGCCCTACGCCGAGACCCGTGAGGTCCTCGGCGGCTACTACCTGCTCGACGTCCCCGACCTCGACGCGGCGCTCGACTGGGCGGCCCGCTGCCCGGGGTCGCAGAACGGCGGCACGATCGAGGTGCGGCCGATCCGCGAGTTCGCCGCGAGCTGACCGCACCGGATCAGCGCAGATGGACGACGGGGCAGCCGTCGCCGGGGTGGAGGCCGTGTTCCGGGAGGAGCACGGCCGCCTCCTCGCGACGCTCGTGCACGGCTTCGGCGACCTCGATCTCGCCGAGGAGGTCGCGGCCGACGCGGTCGAGGCGGCGCTGCTGCACTGGCCGCGCGAGGGCGTGCCGCGGCGGCCCGGCGCCTGGCTGCTGACGACGGCACGGCGCAAGGCCGTCGACCGGCTGCGCCGCGACCGGGCCTACGCCGCCCGGCTGGCCCTGTTGCGGGCCGACGCCGAGCGGGCCGACCCCGCGCCCCCGCCCACGCCGGGCGACGACGACATCCCCGACGAGCGGCTCCGGCTCTTCTTCGCCTGCTGCCATCCGGCGCTCCCGATGGAGGCCCGCACCGCGCTCACCCTGCGCTGCCTCGGCGGGATGGACACCCCGCAGGTGGCGCGCCTGTTCATGGTGCCCACCGCGACGATGGCCCAGCGCATCGTCCGGGCGAAGCGCAAGATCCGCGAGGCGCGCATCCCGTTCCGGGTCCCCGCGGCCGACGAGCTGGCCGACCGGCTCCCGGGCGTCCTGCACGTCCTCTATCTCGTCTTCACCGAGGGCTACGCGGCGGGAACGGGCGCTGCGCTGCAACGTCTCGACCTCGCCGACGAGGCGATCCGGCTGACCCGCATCCTGCTGCGGCTGTTGCCCGACGAGCGGGAGGTGGCCGGGCTGCTGGCGCTGATGCTGCTCGTCGACGCGCGCCGGGACGCCCGGGTCGACGCCGAGGGCGCGCTCGTCCTGCTCGACGACCAGGACCGCGGCCGCTGGGACGGCGACCGCATCGAGGAGGGACGGACCCTCGTCGTCCGGGCGCTCACGGGCGGGCCGCCCGGCCCCTACGGCGTGCAGGCCGCGATCGCCGCCCTGCACGTCGAGGCCGCCGACGTCGCGACGACCGACTGGCCGCAGATCGTCGCGCTCTACGACGTGCTGGACCGGCTCGCGCCGTCGCCCGCGGTGGCGCTCAACCGCGCTGTCGCCGTCGCGATGCGCGACGGGCCCGCGGCGGGTCTGGCGCTGCTCGACGACCTGCGCGACGAGCCTCGCCTGCAGGGGCGGCACCTGCTGCCGGCGGCCCGGGCCGACCTGCTGCGCCGGCTCGGCCGGACCGAGGAGTCGGCCGCGGAGTACCGGGCGGCGCTGACGCACGTCGACAACGGCGTGGAGCGGGAGTTCCTCGCCCGCAGGCTCGCCGCGCTGGGCGGGGACGGGCTGGGCGGGACGGGCAGGGCGGAGCGGCACGGTGACCGGGCGGGGGATCAGTAGCCGAGCTCGGTCGCCCAGCCGCGCAGCTTCTGCATCGCGCGGTGCTGCGCGACGCGGACGGCGCCCGCCGTCATACCGACGAGCTCGGCGGTCTCGTCGGCGGAGTAGCCGAGGCCGAGGCGGTAGACCATGATCTTGCGGGTGCTGTCGGGGAGGCGGTCGAGCATCCCCGAGATGCGGCTCGCGACGTCGCCGCGCAGTGCCTCGTGCTCGGGCCCACCGGACATGTCGGCCCCCTCGGGCACCTCGTCGGTCGCGATCGTGCGGTCGCGGCGGGCGGCGCGGAACGTGTCGGCGATCTTGTTCTGGGCGATGCCGTAGACGAAGGCCATGAACGGGTTGCGCGTCCGGTCGAAGCCCGGCAGCGCCCGGCAGACCGCGACCATGACCTCCTGGGCGACGTCCTCCGGCCCGGACAACCCGACGCGGCCCGCGCCCAGGTGCGACCGGCAGTAGCGCACCACCAACGGGTTGACCAGGATCAACAGTTCGCGCAGCGCGATCTTGTCGCCGTCGGCGGCCTTGCGGGCCCAGCCGTCGATGAGCGCGTCGTCGCGGCCGCGCGGGGTGTCCGGGGGCCGGGGGCCGTCGCCGCCACCACCACCGGTGGGAGGCGGGGCCTCGTCGTCGGCCGCCTGCCCACCGCGGCGGTCGGGGGCGTCGGGCGCGTCGGGGCCGTCGGGGATGTAGGGGCCGTCGGGGGTGTCGGTGCGCGCGTCGTCGGGCCTCGTGGGGTCGTCGCGCGGGCCCTCGGGACCGCCGCCGCGGGCGCCCGGGGCGGCGCCGGCGGGCCTTCCGGCCCCGGCGTGCGGCCGGGCACGGCCCGGTGGACGGGTCCGCCTCTCGACGGGTCCGGTGCCCGAGGAAGCGTGTCGGGGGCCGGTCGAGGTACCGGCGCCGGCGCGTCCCCCGCGCGCGCCGGCGTCGGTGTCGGTGGGGCCGCCCGCGTGCTGCGGCCGACCCGGACCTGGTTCGGGGTCCGCGAGGTCGGGTTCTGCCGGACGGGGCCGCTCGGCCGGACGGCGCCGTCCGGTGCCACCCGTCCGGCCGGTGCCGGCCGCGGACGACCCCGGCCGGGAGCGTCGGGCCGTGCGGAACCGGGCGCGGCCGTCGGGCCGCGGCCGGCTGGAGTCGGGATCGGGATCATCGGGGTCGTCCGAGTCCTGTCCGCCGATCGGGTGCACCGGCGGGCCACCTACCCTTCTTCGTTCTCGGTGGCACGAAGACCGCGGCGGGGCGAACCTCGGGTGGGTCCGGGCCCCGCGGCGCCCGGCGGTGGTCGGGCGCCGCGGGAGTCGCGGACCGCACTCCGGCGGGTGGTCGTCCCGACACGCAGTGGGTGAGCTGCTCACGCCGGAGGCGTGCCGTCCGCGGTGTGCCCCCCGTGGACGCCCCAGGCGTGAGGGGCCGAAGCGTAGCGGGTCGAGCACTCGTTCGGGAACGAGACATCCTTTCGGGACGCCGACCCGTACAGATTCGTACAGCGCGTATACGCCGTTCGGGCCCGCACGCTCAGCGCCGTAGGATCGCCGACCACGATCCGCCGGAGGGAGCGCGATGGTCCACGACGTGCCGGGAAGCGGCCCGGGCCGCCCCGAGCGAGCCGACCCGGACCGTGTCACCGACCGCGCCTCCTTCGTCACCGAGCTGCAGCTGCTCAAGGACCGCAGCGGGCTCAGCTTCCGCGACATCATGCGAGGCACGGGCGCCGGTGACGGGCACCCGCTGCCCTTCACCTCGATCCGCGACTACGTCAGCGGGACCTCCCTGCCCCCCGCCGAGCGGCTCGTCCGCATCGTCCGCGCGTGCGGCGAGGCCGAGACCGCGGCTCGCTGGGAGGCCGCGCTGCGCCGGGTCCGTGACTCCGAACGCGACGCCCGTGCCGCCCGCCCGGACGAGGAACGGGCTCGGCACCTGTCGGTTCGGCCAGTGACACCGTGCCCCTATCGGGGCCTCGCCTCCTACCGGACGGAGGACGCCGCGTTCTTCCACGGGCGGGAACGGCTGCTCGCCGAACTGCTGCGCCGGCTCGCTCCGGCCGCCGAACACGGGGGGATGCTGACGGTCGTCGGCCCGTCGGGGGCGGGGAAGTCGTCGTTGCTGCACGCGGGCCTCGTCCCGGCGCTGCATCGCGGCGACCTGCCGCCGCCGGGCGCGGGACGTTGGTACGTGGGCGCCCTCGACGCGGGCCCCGACACCCTCGCCGACCTCGACGCCCATCGTGCGGCGGCCGGCGGTGCGCCGACGGTCCTGGTCGTCGACCGGGTCGAGCAGCTGTACACCGACGCCGTGCCCGCCGCGACGCGGAGCGCGATCCTGGACCGGCTCGCCGAGACCGCCCGGCCCGCACCCGGCGACGGGCCGCCCGTCGTCGTCGTGCTGGGGCTGCGCGCCGACTTCTACGCGCGGGCGCTGTCGGACCGGCACCTGCTGCACGCCCTGTCGGCGGCGCAGGTGACCGTCGGCCCGATGACGGAGGACGAGCTGCGCGAGGTCGTCGTCGCACCCGCCCGCGACGTCGGCGTGCAGGTCGAGGACGGGCTGACCGAGCTGCTGCTCGCCGAGCTGCGCGCGGGTGTGCCCGCCGGCTCGGGCACCCGTGCCGCGGACACCCACGCCGCCGCGACCCTGCCGCTGCTCTCGCACGCGCTGGCGACGACGTGGGAGCGCGGTGGCGCCCGGATGACCGTCGCCGCCTACCGGGAGGGCGGCGGGCTCCGGGAGGCCGTCGCGAGCTCGGCGGAGCAGGTGTGGACGGCGTTGCCCGCCGCGGAGCGCGCCGTCGCCCGCCGGGTGTTCCTGCGGCTCGTGCGCAGCACCCCCGACCTGGCCGACACCCGCCGCCGGGCCGCCCGCGAGGAGCTGCTCGGGCCGCCGGGGGAGGAGGACGCCGCGGTCGCCGGCGTCGTCGCGCGGTTCGCCGAGGCGCGGCTGCTGACGTTGGACGCCGAGGCCGTCGAGATCGCCCACGAGGTGCTGCTGCGCGCGTGGCCGCGGCTGGCCGGCTGGCTCGACGACGACCGGGCCGCGCGCGCCGCCCGCGGCCGGCTGACCGAGGGCGCCCGGCTCTGGCAGGACACCGGTCGTGACGACGGCGCCCTGCTGCGGGGACGCGTCCTCGACGACGTGCAGGACGCCGCCGCGGGGGAGGACCTGCTGCCGCGCGAGGCCGAGTTCCTGCGGGCCAGCCTCGCGCGCCGGGACCGCGAACGGGCGGTCGAGCTGCGCCGCGCCCGCCGGCTCCGGCGCGGGCTCGCGGTGCTCGTGGTGGTGAGCGTCGTGGCGGTGAGCGCACTCGGCGTCGCCGTGGCGGAGTGGGTCGCGGCGTCGAGGGCGCGTGACACCGCGACCTCGCGCGAGCTCGCCGTCGAGGCGGACACCCTGCGCGCGACCGACCCGAACCTGGCGATGCAGTTCGCCCTCGCCGCGTACGCGACGTCGCCGACCGACGCCGCCCGCTCGAGCGTGCTGGAGTCGTCGACCACGTCGACCGCCACCCGGCTGCTCTCGCCCGCGGGGACGGCGAGGCAGGCTGCGTGGACCGCCGACGGCCGCACCATGCTCACCGTCGACGCCGCGGAGGGCTCGGCCGACGCAGCACTGCAGCGCTGGGACGTCACGGGCACCGGCACGCCGGTCGCGGCGGGCGGACCCGTCGGCACCGGTCAGCCCGGTGCCGACTACGCGTTGGCCGTCAGCCCCGACGGGCGGCTCGCCGCGACGGCGGGGACCGCCGGGACCGTGCGGCTGTGGGACGTGGCCGCGGACGGCGCCCCGCGGCCGCTGGGGCCCGCCGCGGCGGCACCCGGCGGAACGGTGTACGGCCTCGCGTTCTCCCCCGACGGCGCGGTGCTCGCCGCCGCGACCGCCGACGGGTCCGTCCTGCTCTGGAGCCTGGCGGACCCCGCACGCCCGGTCGCCGCGGGGCCGTCGGTCGCGACCGGTGGCGGGCCGGTCCGGGCGATCGCGTTCGCGCCCACCGGGCGGCTGCTCGCCACCGGGCAGACCGACGGCGGTGTCCGGCTCTGGGACGTCGCCGACCCGGCCGCCCCCACACCCGTCGGCGCGCCGCTGCCGGCGGGCCGCACGGTCTTCGCGCTGGCCTTCACCCCCGACGGCACCCGGCTGGCCGCGGCGGGCCTGTCGCGGACCGTCAGCCTCTGGGACGTCGCCGACCCTGCGGACCCGATGCCCGTCGGCTCCCCGCTCGCCGGCCCGACGGCGCAGGTCAACAGCCTCGCCGTGAGCCCCGACGGATCGACGATCGCGGCCGCCTCGTCCGACGACCGGGTGTGGACGTGGGACCTGCGGACCGGCGCCCCGGCCGGGACCAGGCCGCACCCGTCGACGGTCACCCAGGTCGGCTACGACGGGGGACGCCTGGTCACCGTCGGCGGCGACGGCACGATCAGGTTCTGGGACGCGGGCGACGCGCGCCTCACCGACCCGCACGACACGGTCTTCGCGCTCGACTGGTCGGCCGACGGGCGCTCGGTGGCCCTCGGCGTCGGCGGCACGGCGAAGAACGTGCGGATCTGGGACGTCACCGACCCCCGGGCACCCGCGGCGCTGACCCCGGCACTGACCGCCGCCGCCGGCGCACCCGGGCTGTCCGGCTCGGTGGCCCGCAGCCCCGACGGGCGGGTCGTCGCCTCCGGCGCGACCGACGGCGGCGTCGTGCTGTGGGACGTCGGGCCGGACGGTGCCGTGCCCAGGCCGCAACCGCTGCCCGGCGACGGCGCGCTCGTCGAACAGCTGGAGTGGAGCCCCGACGGCCGGACCCTGGCGGTCGCGGGCGACGACGACGCGGTCCGCCTCTTCGACATGACGCGCCCGACGTCGCCCCTGGTCGCGACGCTGACCGGGCCGCACAGCTACGTCTTCGGGGCCGCGTGGAGCCCCGACTCGCACCTGCTCGCCGCGGTGTCGGCGGACACGACCGTCCGGATCTGGGATGTCGCCGACCCCGCGCGACCCCGGCAGCTCGGCGACGCGGTGGCCACGGGCTCCGGGTACGCCTACTCCGTCGCCTTCAGCCCCGACGGCCACACGCTGGCGACGGGGACGGCCGACAAGACGGTCCGGCTGTGGGACGTCGCCGACCCCGCGCACCCGACGCCGGTGGGCGAGCCGTTGACCGGGCCGGGCAACACCGTCTTCGGGCTCGCCTACAGCCCCGACGGCCGGCTGGTCGCCGCCGGCAGCGGTGACGGGACCGTCCGGATCTGGGACGTCACCGATCCGGCGTCGCCGACCACCTGGGCGACGTTGCACGGCGGGTTCACCGCCGCGGTGTGGGCCGTGGGCTTCAGCCCCGACGGCAGCCGGCTCGCCGCCGCGGGCGCCGACGGCGTCGTCCGGCTGTGGGACGTCGACGTCGCCCGGGACCTGGCCGCGGTGTGCGCGGCCACGGGCGACCCGGTCACGCGCGCGGAGTGGACGCGGTTCCTGCCCGACACCCCGTACCGCCCGCCGTGCTGATCCGCCCCCGCGACGTGCCCTGACCGTCCGGGCGCGCCGCGGAAGGTGCGACGATGACGCCATGCGTTACGTCGAACACGTCTCCGAGCTGGTCGGCAACACCCCGCTGGTCGCGCTCGGCCGGGTGAGCGCGGGGATCGACGTCCCGGTGCTGGCCAAGGTCGAGTACTTCAACCCGGGCGGCAGCGTGAAGGACCGCATCGCGCTCAAGATGATCGACGCCGCCGAGGAGTCGGGTGAGCTGCGTCCGGGCGGGACGATCGTCGAGCCGACGTCGGGAAACACCGGCGTGGGGCTGGCGATGATCGCCCAGCGGCGCGGCTACCGCTGCGTGTTCGTCTGCCCCGACAAGGTCGGCGAGGACAAGCGCAACGTCCTGAAGGCCTACGGGGCCGAGGTCGTGGTCTGCCCGACGGCCGTCGAGCCCGACCACCCGGACTCCTACTACAGCGTGTCCGACCGGCTGGTCTCCGAGATCGACGGCGCCTGGAAGCCCAACCAGTACGCCAACCGCAACAACCCCGCGTCCCACTACGCCTCGACCGGCCCCGAGCTGTGGGAGCAGACGGAGGGGCGGATCACCCACTTCGTCGCGGGCATCGGGACCGGCGGGACGATCAGTGGCACCGGCCGCTACCTCAAGGAGGTGTCCGACGGGCGGGTCCGCGTGATCGGCGCCGACCCCGTCGGCTCGGTCTACAGCGGTGGTACCGGGCGTCCGTACCTGGTCGAGGGCGTCGGCGAGGACTTCTGGCCGACGACCTACGACAAGGACATCTGCGACGAGATCATCGCCGTCTCCGACGCCGACTCCTTCGCGATGACGCGGCGGCTGGCCCGGGAGGAGGCGCTGCTCGTCGGCGGCTCCTGCGGGATGGCCGTCGTCGCCGCGCTGCAGGTCGCCGCGGCGGCCCCGGCCGACTCCGTCGTCGTCGTGCTGCTTCCCGACGGCGGCCGCGGCTACCTGGGCAAGGTCTTCAACGACGCCTGGATGTCGGGCTACGGCTTCCTGCCGCCGACCGAGGGCGCCACCGTCGGCGACGTGCTGCGCCGCAAGGACGGCTCGATCCCGGACCTCGTGCACGCCCACCCGAACGAGACCGTCGCCGACGCCGTGCACTACCTGCGCGAGTTCCACGTCTCGCAGATGCCCGTCGTGCGCGCCGAACCGCCGGTGATGGCGGCCGAGGTGGCGGGCGCGGTCGTCGAACGCGACCTGCTCGACGCGCTGTTCGCCGGGCGCGCGCAGCTCACCGACCGGTTGGAGAAGCACATGTCGCCGCCGCTGCCGACCCTCGGCTCCGGGGAGGCGCTGGAGAGCGCGATGAGCGCGTTCGTCTCCGCCGACGCCGCGCTCGTGCTCGTCGACGGGCGTCCCGCGGGTGTGGTGACGCGATCGGACGTGCTCGCGTTCCTGGGCTCGCTGCACTGACCGTGCGCCTGCGCGCGTAGCGTGCCGGTATGCGCGGCTTCTCCACCAACGCCATCCACGCGGGCCAGGAGCCCGATCCGACGACCGGGGCGGTCATCGTCCCGATCCACCCGTCGTCGACCTTCGCCCAGGACGGCGTGGGCGGCACCCGCAACGGCTACGAGTACTCCCGCAGCGCCAACCCCACCCGGACGGCGCTGCAGGAGTGTCTGGCCGCGCTCGAGGGCGGCCGGCACGCCTTCGCGTTCGGGTCCGGCATGGGTGCCTCTGACGTGCTGCTGCGCGTCCTCGTCCGCCCGGGTGACCACGTCGTCATCCCGCACGACGCCTACGGCGGCACGTTCCGGCTCGTCGACAAGGTCCTGACCCAGTGGGGCGTCGAGTACTCGACGGTCGACCTCGCCGACGTCGACGCGCTGCGCGCCGCGCTGCGGCCGACGACGAGGGTCGTGTGGTGCGAGACGCCGACCAACCCGCTGCTGGGCGTCGCCGACATCGCCGCGCTGGCCGACGTGACCCGCGGGACCGAGGCGCGGCTCGTCGTCGACAACACGTTCGCCTCGCCCTACCTGCAGACCCCGCTGGCACTGGGCGCCGACGTCGTCCTGCACTCGACGACCAAGTACGTCGGCGGGCACTCCGACGTCGTCGGCGGGGCCCTGGTGACCAGCGACGACGGGCTCGCCGAGCAGCTCGCGTTCACCCAGAACTCGGTCGGCTCGGTACCCGGCCCGTTCGACACCTGGCTCACCCTGCGCGGGGTGAAGACGCTCGCGGTGCGCATGGAGCGGCACTGCGACAACGCCGAGCGCGTCGCCGAGATGCTCGCCGCGCACCCCGCCGTCTCCCAGGTCTGCTACCCGGGGCTGGAGTCCCACCCGGGCCACGAGGTGGCCGCCAAGCAGATGCGCCGGTTCGGCGGGATGGTGTCGTTCCGCGTCGCCGCCGGGCGGGAGGCCGCGCTCGCCGTGTGCGCCGGGACCGAGATCTTCACCCTGGCGGAGTCGCTCGGCGGCGTGGAGTCGCTGATCGAGCACCCGGGCGCGATGACGCACGCGTCGGTCGCGGGCTCGGCGCTCGAGGTGCCCGACGACCTGGTCCGGCTCTCGGTCGGCATCGAGGACGTCGACGACCTGCTGGAGGACCTGCGCGGCGCCCTGACCCGGATCCGATCCTGACCCGGATCCGATCCTGACCCGGATCCCGTCCGGAGCCCTGCTCGACGCCTAGTGCCTCGATCGAGAACGTTGGCGTTGTAACCCGGCTGCGGTGATCGGCTGAGAGGCTGTC
>NZ_BPRG01000015.1:0-36132 GCF_036984265.1 Pseudonocardia sp. D17
TCCGCCCCCCTGCCCCTCCTCCCCGCACGAACGGCCCTTTCCCGCCACTCAGTTGCGCGAAAGGGCCGTTCGTGCGACCCGGCCGGGACCGACGCGGATCACCCGAGCGGGTCGTTCGTGCCATTCGGTTGCGCCACTGTGCCGTTCGTGCGATCGCCGCGGCGCATAGGCTCGCGGCGTGTCCGACGCGCTCCCCGGCCTGCGCTTCCTCGGCCATTCGACGGTGCGCGTCGAGCTGGGCGGGCGGGTCGTGCTCACCATGGACACCCTGGGCGACCTCGACGTCGCGCTGCTGCCGGTGTGGGGCTGGGGTCCGACGCTCGGGCCCGGCCATCTCGACCCCGACCGGGCGGCGCACGCCGTCGAACGGCTGCGGCCGCGGCTCGCGGTGCCCGTGCACTGGGGCACGCTCGCGCTGCCGGGCCTGGTCCGGGCGCCGGGCGGGGCGGGGGCCAGGATGCGCAGGCTGCTCGTGGAGCCGCCGCGGCAGTTCGCGTCGGCGGTCGCCGCGGACGGGGGGCCCACGCGGGTGGCCGTGGTCGAACCGGGTGGCCGGGTGTGAGCGCGCTCGCGCTGTCCCTCGACGACCTCACTGACCCCGCGCGGATCGGCTACCCGCTGCTCGCGCTGGGCGTGTTCGTCGGGTCGGTGATCCCCGTCGTCCCGACGGGCGCGGTCGTCGGGGCGGCCGCCGCCGTCGCGATGACGACGCCGCACCTGTCGTTGCCGCTGGTCGTGCTGGTCGCGACCGTCGCCGCGCTCGCGGGTGACCTGATCACCTATGGCGTCGCGCGGCTGGGCAGCGACGCCGCCGTGCGCTGGGTGACCCGCCGCCAGCCCGTCGAACGCCTCGACGCCGCCCGCGCGACGTTCGCCCGCCGCGGTTGGCAGTTGGTCGTCGTCGGACGTCTGCTGCCGGCGGGCCGCATCCCGGTCCTGGTCGCCGCGGCGGCTCTCGCGCATCCGTGGCGCCGGCTCGTCCCGGCGGCCGCGCTCGCGGCGCTGCTGTGGGCGGTCGCGTACTCGGTGCTGGGGGTCGTCAGTGGTGGGCTGTTCGACTCCCCGCTGGTCGCGACGCTCGTCGCCACCGTGCTGGTGCTGCTCGTCGGCGCGGTGAGCGGGCTGGTGGCGCGCCGCCGAAGAGCCCGTGTGAGCGGCGATCGCCGCGCACGACCCACCGACAGCACGGGAGAGAGGAGCGCGCTCGTGGGCGCGACCGAGCCCGGACCCCCGCACGGGCGGGGCCGGCTGCTGCGCGGGGGCCGGGCCGCGGTGCGGGTGGTGTGCGTGTGGGCTGCGACGGCCGTCGCGCTGGTCATGCTCGACCGGCTGCTGCCGGGCTTCGAGATGGACTCGTGGTGGCAGCCGGTGGTGTGTGCGCTGCTGCTCGGGCTGCTGACGGCCATCGGCTGGCCACCGGTCGCGCGGCTCGTGCTGCCGCTTGCGCTGTTCACCCTCGGCGTCGGCGGGTTCCTGCTGATGGGTGCGGGCGTCGCGGCGGTGTTCCTCGTCGTGCCCGGCGTGCACATCCACGACTTCCGCGCCGCCGTGGTCGTCGCCGTCGCGCTCGCCGCGGTGGGGGCGGTCATCTCCTCGTTGCTCGCCCTCGACGAGGACGAGATCTTCTTCCGACGCGCCGCCCGGCGGGCCCGCCGCGCCGCCGCCACCGATCCGGACCAGGTACCGGGCGTGCTGTTCCTGCAGGTCGACGGCCTCGGACACGACGTCGTCCGACGCGCGGTGCGCGACGGCGACATGCCCACGCTGGCGCGCTGGCTCGCCGAGGGCGGACACGAGCTGACCGGCTGGCACTGCGACTGGAGCTCACAGACCGGCGCGAGCGTCTGCGGCATCCTGCACGGCGACAACACCGACATCCTCGGTTTCCGCTGGTACGAGAAGGATCGCGACCACGTCATGGCGTGCGCGCACCCCGGCGACGCCGCCGAGATCGAACGCCGTCACTCCGACGGCCGCGGGCTGCTCGCCGTCGACGGGGCCGCGCGCGGCAACCTGTTCACCGGCGACGCCGAGCACGTCTCGCTGACGATGAGCGCGATCCCGCTCGTCGAGAAGCGGCGCAGGCGCGGCCGCGGCCACGAGAGGCTCTGGGCGGGCTACTACACCTACTTCGCCAACCCGGTGAACGCGTTGCGCACGTTCGTCGCCTCGCTGGTGGACGTCGGCCGCGAGCTGCTCGCCGCAGCCCGCCAGCGCCGCGCCGACGTCCGGCCGCGCACCCGCCGCGGCGGCTGGTACCCGCTGGCCCGGCCGGGTACGACGGTGATCTCGCGCGACATCGTCGTCTCGGCGATCATCGAGGACATGATGGCCGGGCGCTCGGTCGTCTACGCCGACTTCCTGGGCTACGACGAGGTGGCCCACCACTCGGGCATCGAGCGCTTCGACACGCTGGAGGTGTTGCGCGGCATCGACCGCCAGATCGGCAGGCTGCACCGGGCCACGCACCTCGCCCCACGGCCGTACCGCATCGTCGTGCTCACCGACCACGGCCAGACCCAGGGCTGGGCCTTCGCCGACAGGTTCGGGGAGTCGATCGAGCAGTTCGTCGGCAGGCAGTGCGGAGCCCCGCAGGGGGAGCCCTCGAACAGGCACGACTCGCGGCGGCCCGCCGAGGGCTGGCAGGCCGGTGCGGTGCTCGCGGAGGCGACGTCGGGCACCGGGCCGATCGCGCGCAGGCTGCGGGCGCGCGTCGAGCGGGCGGGCACCGCCGAGCACCGCACCCGCACCGAGAGCGGGCGCCCGGGCGCGGTCGCGCGGGCGGCGCCCGGCGTCGTGGTCGTGGCGTCGGGGCACGTCGCGATGGTGTCGTTCACCGAACACGACGGACGCGTCGAGCTGGAGACGATCGAGCGCGAGTTCCCCGCCCTGCTGCCCGCGCTCGTCGACCATCCCGGCGTGGGGTTCGTGCTGGTGCGCAGCCGGGAGTACGGGGCCGTCGTGCTGGGCCGCGACGGCGCGCGGCGGCTCGCGACCGACGCGGTCGAGGGCGCCGACCCGCTCACGGCCTACGGTCCGCACGCCGCCGACCTGGTCCGCCGCGTCGACGGCTTCCCGCACTGCGCCGACATCATGATCAACAGTCGCTACGAGCCCGGGACCGACGACGCGCCGCCCTTCGAGCCGCACGTCGGGTCGCACGGCGGGTTGGGCGGCCCGCAGTCGCGCGGCTTCCTGCTGTACCCCGCCGACCTGCCTGCACCGGGCGAGATCGTCGGCGCGGAGGCCCTGCACCGCGTCCTGCGCGGCTGGCTGACCCACCTCGGCCACCCCGAACCCGCTGCGGCGTCCGCCACGACGCACCCCGATTCCGAACGAACGGCCCTGTCGCGCAACTGAATGGCACGACTGTGCCGTTCGTGCAAGGGGGACGCGCCCTGCAGCGGCCGCCGCCGGGTTGCACGAACGGCCCTTTCCCGCAGCTCAGTTGCAGGAAAGGGCCGTTCGTGCAGAAGGCCGACGCCTGGGCCGGCTCACTCCGGCGCGCGCACCTCGCGGCGCAGGATCTTGCCCGTCGGGCCCTTCGGGAGCTCGGGGACGAGCCAGACCTGCCGCGGGTACTTGTACGCGGCGACGCGCTCCTTGACGAAGTCGCGCAGTTCCTCGGGGTCGGCCTTCTCCCCGGGCTTGAGCGCGACCGCGGCGCCGACCTCCTCGCCCCACTCCGGGTGCGGGATGCCGATGACGGCGGCCTCGGCGACGGCGGGGTGCTCGTAGAGGGCCTCCTCGACCTCGCGCGGGTAGACGTTGTATCCGCCGCGGATGATCAGGTCCTTCTTGCGGTCGACGATGAAGTAGTAGCCGTCGGCGTCCTTGGTGGCGATGTCGCCGGTGCGGAACCAGCCGTCGGGGATCGCCTCGGCGGTGGCGTCGGGACGGCGCCAGTAGCCCTTCATGACGTTCTCGCCGCGAATGGCGATCTCGCCGGGCGTGTCGAGCCCGACGTCGCGGCCCTCGTCGTCGACCACCCGCATCTCGCAGCCGGGGATCTCGAACCCGATGGACCCGGGCTTGCGCTCGCGGTGCGGCTGGTTGAACGAGGCGACGGGCGAGGTCTCCGACAGCCCGTAGCCCTCCAGCACGATGCAGCCGAACTTCTCCTCGAAGGCACGCATGATCTCCACCGGCATGGCCGAGCCGCCGGAGGCGCAGGTGCGCAGCGTCGACATGTCGGCGTTGTCGGCGTCGGGGTGGTGCAGCATCGCGGCGTACATCGTCGGGACGCCCTCGAACACGGTGACCCGGTCGCGGGCGACGACGGCCAGCGCCTTCGCGGGGTCGAACCGCGGGATGAGCGTCAGCGTCGCGCCGACGTCGACCGCCGCGTTGAGCCCGCAGGTCAGGCCGAAGACGTGGAACAGCGGCAGGCAGCCCATGATGACGTCCTCGTGGCTGATCACGAGGACGGATTTCGAGGTCGTCGCGGTGTTGGTGCGCAGGTTCGCGTGGGTGAGCTCGGCGCCCTTGGGCTGGCCGGTGGTGCCGGACGTGTAGAGGATGACCGCGGTGTCGGAGTCGTCGCGCTCGACCGGCTCCGGGACCGGCGCGGCGCCGCCGAGCTGCTCGGCGTCGGGGCCCATCGGGCCGACGAGCACCGCGGGGACGCCGACGGCCTGCGCCGCGGCGGGTACCGCGTCACCGCCCGCGTCCCAGCCGAACACCAGCGACATCTCCGAGTCGCGCAGGTAGTACTCGACCTCGCGGTCCTTGAGCAGCGGGTTCATCGGGACGACGGCGGCGCCGGCCAGCAGCGCGCCATGGAACAGGATCGGGAACGCCGGCAGGTTCGGCAGCACGATGCCGACACGGTCGCCGGGCGAGATGCCCCGCTCGACGAGCATCCCGGCGACGGCCGCGGACGCCCGGTGCAGGTCGGCATAGCTGAGCTCGACGTCGTCGAGCTTGATCGCCGTGCGGTCGGGGTGGGCCTGGGCTGTCGCCACGAGGTTGGCGGCCAGGTTCGTCATCGTCGGCTCCGGGCTGGTCGTCGGGGGGTCTGCACGGAACCTACTGTGAGGTAGCCCCGCGGCGGCAGCGTTGACGGGCGCGACACGGCCGACCTAGCGTCCGGGGGGAAGATCGCTCCCCCGACCGTGCAGGAGTCCCGTCATGACCGCGCCGGCATCGGTGCCGCCCGCCCTCCTGGAGTTCCAGACGACGCTGCGGGTGCCGCGCGGCGGGGAGCCGCCCGTCGCCCTGTTCCGGTCGTTCGACGAGTACACCAACGGCGGCGCCCCGGAGGTCGCCGAGGTCCGCACCGGGGTCCCGATCCGGGAGTCCGGCGGCTGGCGCCTGGGCGTCGACGTGCACGTCCCCTTCGGTGAACCGCCTTTCCCGACGGTCGTGTACCTGCACGGCGGCGGCTGGGTCATGGGCTCGCCCTCGACACACCGGCGGCTGTCGGCGGAGCTGGCCTCGCGCGGGCTGCTCGTCGCGTCGGTCGACTACCGGCGCGCCCCCAAGCACCGGTTCCCGGGCGCGGTCGAGGACGTCGCCGCGGCGCTCGACTGGGCGCGCGCGCACGCCGCGGAGCACGGCGGGGACCCCGACCGGCTGATCATCGGGGGTGACTCGGCGGGCGCGAACCTCGCGGCGGCCGCACTGGCCACCGGGGCAGGTGCCGACGTCCGCGCCGCGCTGCTGTTCTACGGCATCTACGACTACCACCGCGCGCTGCCGATCCTGTCGGACCTGCTGGGCGGGGCCGACGCGGCCTCCCAGCTCTACCTGCCGCCCGAGGAGTTCGACGCGCTGCGCGGCGACCCGCGGTGCGCCCCCGAGCGCCAGGTCATCGGGTTCCCGCCGACGTTGCTCAGCGTCGGCGAGCTGGACCCGTTGCGCGGCGAGTCGGAGTCGATGGCCGCGCGGCTCGCGGTGGCGGGCGTCCCGCACCAGCTGCACGTCGCCGCCGGGGTCCCGCACGCCTACCTGCAGCTGCCGACCCTGCCCGCGCACGACGAGGGCTTCTCCGTCGCGACGAGTTTCCTGGGCCGGCACGGGCTGCTGTGACCCGGGGCCGGCGGCCGGAAGGGGTGCCAGCACCACCGCGGGATCGTGGTGCTGGCCGGGCCGATCCGGATCGTTGCGGGCCGTAGCGTCCGGGAGGTCGAGGACGCAGCGGCGAGGGGGAGCAGGTCATGTGGGTCATCGGGGTCGTCGTCGTGCTGGTCGGCGCCGGGTTCCTGTGGTCGGCGGTGCGGGCGCAGCGGTCCGTGCACGCCATGCTGGCGGCGGAGACGCTGTCGGTACCCGAGCTCGAGGAGCTGCGCCGGGTGTCCGACGACCTCGGCGCGCGGGGGAGCTTCCGCAAGGTGTGCGAGGTCGTCGGCGCGGCGCACCCCAGCCCCGAGGGCGTCCTGCGCTCGGAGCTGAGCGGCGTCGAGTGTGTGTGGCACAGCCACCGGGTGCAGCGTCGCTACAAGCACTACGACCGTGACCGCGACGGCAGCACCCGTGTGACGACGCGGACGGAGACAGTCGCCGAGCAGACGTCGGGACCCGGGTTCGCGCTGCTGCGCGACGGCCGCACGATCGGCGTCGACCACGCCGGCCGCAGGCCCGACGGCGTCGAGCAGGTGACCGACCGGTTCGAGCAGACGCAGGAGCCGTCGAACGGCTGGGCGGACGTCGTCGGTGCGCTCGTCGGCTCCGACCGCGACGAGACGATCGGCTACCAGTACACCGAGTGGGTGCTGCGCCCCGGGACGCCGATGTACGTGCTGGGCGAGGTCCACGACGCGATCGGCCCGCTCGTGATCGCGCCGCCCGCGGACCCGAAGCAGCCGTTCGTGATGTCGACGAGCACCGAGCAGCAGCTCACCGACGCCGCGCGGGGCCGGCAGCGGTTCCGCTCGCGGCTGGGCGCGGCGCTGGTCGTCGTGGGGATCGTGGTGGTGGTCCTCGCGCTGGTCCTCTGACGCCGGCTCGGGCGCCCGTCCGGCGGGCGCGCGCCGCGACGTAGTCTCGGGCCGTGGGTGGCGCCGGCGGCACGGGGGACGTGAACGATCTCGACGGGCCGACGGGCGGGCCACTCGACGGCGTGCTCGTCGCCGACTTCTCCCGGGTCCTCGCCGGCCCGTACGCGACGATGATCCTCGCCGATCTGGGCGCGACCGTCGTGAAGGTGGAGGGGCCCGGTGGCGACGACACCCGGACCTGGACCCCGCCCACCCGCGACGGCGTCGCCACCTACTACCTGTCGATGAACCGCAACAAGCGGTCGATCGTGCTCGACCTCACCGATCCCGCGGACCTGGCCGTGGCGCACCGCCTCGCCGACCGTGCCGACGTCCTGGTCGAGAACTTCAAGCCCGGTGGGCTGGTGCGCTTCGGCCTCGACCACGCCGCGGTCAGGGCCCGCAACGAGTCCGTCGTCTACTGCTCGATCAGCGGCTTCGGCACCGCGGGCGGCGCGCACCTGCCGGGCTACGACCTGCTCGTGCAGGCCACCTCCGGGTTCATGAGCGTGACCGGCGAGGCCGACGGCAGCCCGCTGCGCGCCGGCGCGGCGGTCTTCGACGTCATGACGGGCCTGCATGCGGCCGTCGCGGTCCTCGCGGCGCTGCGGCACCGTGACGCCACCGGCGAGGGCCAGCTGCTGGAGACCAACCTTCTGTCGGTGGCCATGTCGTGCCTGGTCAACCAGACCTCGGCGGTGGTGGCGGGCGGCGTCGTCCCGCGGCGGATGGGCAACGAGCACCCCAGCGTCTATCCCTACGAGCCGATGCCGACGGGCGACGGCGAGCTGATCGTGATCGCCGCGAACAACGGCCAGTTCCGCAAGCTGTGCGAGGTCATCGGGCTGCCCGGGCTGCCGGACGACCCCCGGTTCGCCACCCCGGGGGTGCGCAGCGCGAACCGGGAGCAGCTGCGGCCCCTCATGGTCGAGGCGCTGGCGGCCCGCAGCGCCGCCGAGTGGTTCACGCTGATCACCGGCGCGGGTGTGCCGTGCGGACCGATCAACGACGTCGCGCAGGGTGTCGCGCTGGCCGAGGGTCTCGGGCTCGACCCGGTCGTGTGGCCCGGCGATCCGGCGTCGGCGGTCCCGACGGTCCGCAACCCCGTCGGCTACTCCGCAACGCCACCGACCTACCGGCGCAGCCCGCCTGCCCTCGGCGCGGACTCGGCGGAGATCCGGGCCTGGCTCGAACGCGGGTGAGCGGCGACGGTCGCCTCGACCGTCGCCGCTCACGGGCCTGCCTGCGGGTCAGTTGCCGCCGTTGCCGAACGGGTTGCGGCCGAAGGGGTTCTGGCCGTTGCCGAAGGGGTTCTCCTGCCCGGACCCGCCGCCGGAGTCCGAGCCGCCGGTGCTGGTCGACGCGCCCTGGTCCTGCTGGCTGCCGAGCGTGACGTCGACGGTCCGCGCCGAGCCGCCGCTCCCGACGGTCAGGGTGACCTTGTCGCCGGGGGCGTAGGAGCCGATCTGGGCGACGAGGTCGGAGAAGTCGTTGACGGTCGTGTTGCCCACCTTGGTGACCACGTCGCCCGCCTTGAGACCGGCCGCCGCCGCGGGCGAGCCGTCCTGCACCGCCGCGATCTGGGCGCCGCTGACGTCGGTGGGGCGGCCCGACGTCGAGCCCTGGACCCCGAGCACCGGCTTGGTGGCGTGCCCGGTGTTGATGATCTCCTGGGCGACGCGCTTGGCCTGGTCGACCGGGATCGCGAAGCCGAGCCCGATGCTGCCCGTCGAGTTGCCCGCGGTCTGGATCGCCGAGTTGATGCCGACGACCTGACCGTCGAGGTTGACCAGGGCGCCACCGGAGTTGCCCTGGTTGATGGGCGCGTCGGTCTGCAGTCCGTTGTAGACGACGGCGGAGCCGTCCTCGCCCTGCGTCGACACGGTCCGGTTGAGCGCGCTCACGATGCCGCTGGTCACCGTGCCGGTGAGGCCCTGCGGCGAGCCGATCGCGACGACCTGCTGGCCGACCTGGACGTCCTTGGACTGCCCGAGGGTGGCCGGGGTCAGCCCGGACACGCCGCTGAGCTGCAGGACCGCGAGGTCGTAGCTCGGCGCGGTGCCGACGACGGTGGCCTGGTGCTGCGAGCCGTCGGACAGGGTGACGGTGATCTGGCCCTGCTCGGCGACGACGTGGTTGTTGGTGAGGATCTTGCCGTCGGAGGTGAGGACGACCCCGCTGCCCTCGACCTCGCCCTGCGCCATGGCCACCCGGATGTCCACGGTGGACGGCATGGCCTTGGCGGCGGCCGCCGCGACGGTGCCGTTGACGGCCGCGACGTTCGAGGTGCTGGCCGGGCTGCTGCTCAGGGTGACCGCACCGCCGCCGTGGTCGAACACCGCGTAGGCCGCGCCGAAGCCGGCACCGCCGCCGACGAGGCCCGCGACGAGCGCGGCCGCGACGATGCCGATCATCGGCCGCGACGCGCGCGCCTTCGGCTGCGGGGCGGGCGGCGCCATGGTGGCGGTCGCGCCCGGTCCGGAGGGCGTACCGGCAGGGTCACCCGCGGGGGGCTGTGCCCCCACGCCGTAGGGGGCGCCGTACGGGCCGGGCCTGCCCGGGTTGCCCGACGGGTGGGCCCCGTACGGGCCGGGCGTCGAGCCCGGCTGGTTCCAGCCCGTCCGGTTCCACGGGCTCCCGGCCTGCGCGGCCGCCCCGGCGTACGGCTCGTACCGTGGGGCGCCCAGGTGCTGGGTCGGGTGCTCGGCGGCGGCCGCCCCGCCGTCGGCGCCGATGCCGGCGTCGGCATGGGTGCCGTCGTCGGCGACCGTGTCCGCGGCCGCGTCGGCAGCCGTGGGCCGGCCGCCCTCGGCGGCGCGCGGGAAAACCGCGGCCGGGGTGTCGTCGGTGGACCGGCCGCCCTCGGGCGGCACGGAGGTCTGCTCGGTCGGGGGTCGACCGGCCGGATCGGCGTCCGCGTCGGAACGGCCGTACCCCCGCTGCTCGTCGGTCATGGTGACGACTGTGCTGGGAGAACCTGAGACGTCCCTGTGGGCCTGCTGGGAATAGTCGCGTGGTTTCGCGCGGATTCGGTGAGGACGCGGCGCCTGTCAGGGTCAACTTGACACGATGGGTATGTCAGGAGTTGCCTGACAGGCATGGAGCCTCTCGACCGAGCCCTCTCCGCGGACGTGTCCGCCGCCGTCGACGCCGTGCGCGTGGCCGCCGTCGCCGAGTCGGGCCGCCAGGCCGACGCGTTGCTCGACGGCGTCGGCGTGCCCGGCGAGCGCGACCGTGAGGTCGCCTGGCAGCTCCTGCAGTTCCGGATCCATCTCGCCGCCGGGCTCGACCCGTTGCCCGACCTCGTCGGCCTGCGCCGCGTCGGGACCACGTGGGAGACCATCGCCCGGGCCGCCGGAACGACGCGGCAGTCGGCGCACGAACGCTGGGCCCGGCCGGTCGCCGGCGTTCTCGACCGCTACGGCACCGGCGAGGTCCCGGGTGGCCTACTGTCGACCCCGTGACAGAACTGAACGCCGTCTGGTCCCTGGCCGCCCGGGAGTCGTACCTGGCGGTCGTCTCGATCACCCGCGCCGACGGATCGGTCCACTCGTCGCTGGTCAACGCCGGCCCGGTCCGTCACCCGGTCACGGGAGAGGCCGTCGTCGGCTACGTGACGTACGGCCGGGTCAAGCTCGCGAACCTGCGTGAGCGGCCCGCCTCGGCGCTGTCGTTCCGCTCCGGCTGGAAGTGGGCGACGATCGAGGGCACCTGCGAGATCATCGGCCCCGACGACCCGGCCGACGGTGTCGACGACGAGCGGCTGCGGCTCCTGCTGCGCGAGGTGTTCGCCGGTGCCGGCGGCAGTCACGACGACTGGGACGCCTACGACCGCGTGATGCGCGAGGAGCGTCGGGCCGCGGTGCTGATGACCCCCACCCGGGTCTACGGCAACGCCTGATTTCCCGTGTCGCGCGCCACTGGCGCGTGATCATCGCGGCACCCGGCCTGTATCGTGACGGCCAGCGAAGGGGAGTAGCTCCCAACGTCGCGGTCGACATACTGGACGCCCTCGGGCGGCCCGGCCGCACGGCCTGCGCCACCAGGCGAGCGAGACCTTCGATCCGGTAGGCACCGGGTCGAGGTCCGCAGTCCTCGATCCGGTCCGAGATCGAGGGGTGCTCGATGTACGACGTGCTGGTCGCTGCCGCGCTCAGCTTCGGGGTGATCTTCGTCGCCGAGCTCGGTGACAAGTCCCAGCTCATGGCCCTGACCTTCGCGACCCGCCACCGCGCTGTGCCCGTACTCGTCGGGATCACGATCGCCACGTCGGTGGTGCACCTCGTGTCGGTCGCCGTCGGGCACGGCCTCGGCGCCGCACTCCCGACGGGCTGGATCGCGCTGATCGCCGCCGTCGCGTTCCTCGGGTTCGGCGCGTGGACCCTCCGCGGCGACGCCCTCACCGCGGAGGAGCATGCAAAGGCCACGCGGGTGACGCGCTCGGCGGTCGTCGCGGCGTCGACGGCGTTCTTCCTGGCCGAGCTCGGCGACAAGACGATGCTGGCGACGATCACGCTGGCCACCCAGCACGGCTGGTTCGGGGTGTGGCTCGGGTCGACCCTCGGCATGGTCGTGGCGGATGCGATCGCGATCGTCATCGGCCGGCAGCTGGGCAGGCGGCTGCCCGAGCGCACCATCCGCTACGGCGCCGCGGGCCTGTTCGGGCTCTTCGGCATCTGGCTCGCCGTCGACGCGGTCTCCCAGCTGACCGGCGAGCCCGTCGCCGCGCTGCTCGACCATCACGCCGCGGGATGGGGCGCGCTCGCGCTGGCCCTCGCCGGGATCGTCCTCGGTGTCCTCACGCGAAGGCGTCTGGTCACGCGGCCGAGCCGCGTCGGCGTCGCGACCTGGTGGGTTCGTGTGCTGTCGGCGGCGGCCGTCGTGCTGGGCCTCGCCGCCCCGCTGCTGGTGGCCACCGACGTCATCGAGCCGATCTCGCTGTTCAGCGATCCGGGCGTCGCGGCCGCCGGAGCCGGTGCGTTCCTCGGCGGGTGCGCGCTCTGGCGGGCGGCCATCGCGTCGTACGCGGCCCACGCCACGCCGCCCGAGAGGGGCCCCCGGCTCTCGACGGTCGGGCTGCACGCCCGCGTGCGGCACCCGGGTATGACGGGCATCGTCGTCGCCACGTGGGGGCTGCTGCTGATGGTGCCGACGGTGCTGGGCGTGCTCGCAATGGTGCTGATCGTCGTCGCGGTGCAGGTGCAGGCCCGTGCGATCCGCGAACCGCGGCTGGCGGCCGCCCACGGCGCCGCGTACGCGGACTACGTGCTGCGCACCGGGCGGTTCCTCCCGCGGCTGCGCACCGCCGAGACCCCGCCCGGGCTCGGCGAGCGCGTCCGGGTGGGCTGACGCCCGTCCCCGGGTCAGCGCGGGCGGGCGCGCAGTCCGTCCAGGGCCATCCCGAGGACCCGCTCACGCTGGCCGGCCTCGTCGTACTCGACGCCGGTCGTGGCCCTCGGCGGCCGGCGGGCGCTGTTCTGGCTGCCCGCGGTCGTCGTGGCGCTGACGGCGATGGCCGCGCACCTGCTCGTCCCGGCCTCGCCGGTCCGCGCCGGCGGGCGCATCAACTGGCTCGGCGCCGCGCTGCTGGCGGCCTGGCTGGTCGCGCTGCTCGTGTCGCTGAGCATGGGCGACCAGTGGGGGTGGGCCTCACCCGCGGTGATCGCGCCGCTCGTCGGGTCCGTCGTGCTGCTGGCCGCGTGGGTCGTGGCCGAGTCCCGGTCCGGCCACCCCGTCATCGACATGCGGGTGATGCGGCTGCGCGGGGTCTGGACGACGAACCTGGTCGCGCTGCTGTCCGGCGCGTCGATGTTCGCGGTGTACGCCTACGTCCCGGTCTTCGTGCAGACACCCGCCGCGGCCGGTTACGGCCGAGAACCATCGTCACGCGCGCGGGCAGGAGCAGCCGGCCGGCCTCGCCGATGGTCGCGGAGAACTCGAGCGGACAGGTGGATGGCGACGGCCGCGACCGCGACCGTCGCCACCCACGGCTACCGGTAGAGGTCGGCGTGCTCGGCGCGCAGCTTGTACTTGAGCACCTTGCCGCCGACGGTGTCGGGCAACGCGTCGGCGAAGACGACGGCCTTGGGCGTCTCGAAGCCGGCCAGCCGCTCGCGGCAGTGCGCGATGATCGCGTCGGCGTCGGGCGTCGTGCCCGCCTTCGGCACGACGACGGCCGTGACGGCCTCGCCCCAGCGCGGGTGGTCGAGCCCGATCACGGCGGCACGTTCGACGTCGGGGTGGCCGTAGAGCACGGACTCGACGCGCATGCTCGACACGTTCTCGCCGCCGGACTTCACGATGTCCTTGTAGCGGTCGACCATGATCCGCAGGCCGTCCTCGTCGATCTGGGCGCTGTCGCCGGAGTGGAACCAGCCCCCGCGGAACGCCTCGCGCGTCGCCTCCTCGTTGCGGTAGTACCCGGCCATGATCACCGGCGACCGGTACACCGCCTCGCCGGGCTCCCCGCGTACCGGCGTCCCGGTCTCGTCGACGACGTCGGAGGCCAGGATCGGGCTCGGCACGCCCACGTAGTTGACCGCGGGGGCGCTGCGCGCGTAGACCTCCGGCCACTTCGTCGGCCAGAAGCGGTGACAGGCGATGGCCTCGGTCTGGCCGAAGATGCCCAGGGTCACGAAGCCGTCCGCGCAGCGCTTCTCCAGGTCCTCGACCACCCGCGGCTCCAGCGCGCCCCAGCCGTAGACGAGCGTCGTCAGGCTGGAGACGTCGAGCTCCGGGCGGCGGTCGAGCTCGGCGGCGAGGTTGGCGGCGAACTGCGGCGAGCCGTTCCACAGCGCGGTGGCCCGTTCCTCGGCGATGGCGTCGGCCGTCGCCTCGGGCGTGGGCCTGCGGCCCAGGACCATCGAGCCGCCGGCGAGGAAGGCGCCGAACGGGAAGATCTGGTCGCCGATGTGGTAGATGATCGGCAGGAAGACGACGAGCTTGAGGTCGCTCTCGTGGCGCAGGCTCCGCGACAGCGACACCGAGAAGTTCAGCGCCGCGAGGTGCGTCATGCTGTGGGACAGCATGGCGCCCTTGGGCATCGACGTCGTGCCCGAGGTGAACAGCAGCTGCCAGATGTCGTCGCCGTGGATCTCGACGTCCGGCTCGGTCTCGGGCTTGCCCGCGATGAAGTCGGTGAACGACGGGCTGTCGGCCACCGGGCCGCCGCCGACGGTGATCGTCGCGCCCACGGCCAGGTCGCTCGCGGCGAACGCCGCCTCGACCTTGGGCCACATCTCGGCGTCGACGATCGCGAACCGCGGCTCCAGCACGCCGATCAGGTGCGTCACGACGTCGGTCGCGAGGTTCGGGTTGATGGGCGCCGCGACCATGCCGGCCTTGGCGATCCCGACCTTGGCCAGGAACGCCTCGACGGAGTTCTCGCACACCATCAGGACGCGGTCGCCGGGGACGAGCCCGGCGTCGGCGAGCGCGTGCGCGACGCGGCTCGCGACGGCGTCGGCCTGCCGGTAGGTGACCCGCGCGAACTGCTCGTCGGCGTAGGCCCCCGGACGGCCCGAGATGGCCACCTGGTCGGGATAGCTCCAGGTCAGGCGTTCGAACATGTCGCCGACGGAGGTCCGCTCCCAGCGGTTGACCGCGCGGCGGCCACGCAGGGTCGTGACGTCGATGTGGGGCTGGTCGTTCACGTCCGGGCTCCTTTGCGCGGGAGGCGTCAGTGCGGTCGGTTGCGGCGCCGTCGCGCGCGACGACGACGGGACCGATCAGTACTTAGTCATCAGCAGTTCACTCCGCTCGCGCGGCGCCGGGGTGACGCCGAGGCACGCGTGCGCCATCTCGTCGAGCAGCTCGGCCAGCCGTGCCTCGGCGAGTCCGCTGCGGAAGAACAAGGTCGACTGGATCGCGCCGATGGCCGCGTGGACCGCCAGCCGCTGCTCGCCGTCGGCGAGGTCGCGGCGCAGCGGCGCGAGCACGTGCACCCAGTCCTCGATGTAGTGGCGCTGGCGCCTGCGCAGCCGCCTGCGCTCCTCCTCGGGGAGGTTGTGGACCTCGCGGTGGTAGACGGCGAGCACGCTGCGGTCCTGGAGTGCGACCCGGATGTGGTCGCGGACCAGCGCGGACAGGGCGATCTCGTCGTCGGGTGCGGCGCTGACGATCCGTGCGGCCCCGGACTGCAGCCGGTCCATCACCTGGTCGAGCAACGCGATGAGGATCGCGGCCTTGCTGTCGAAGTGACGGTAGATCCCGGAGCCCACGATGCCGGCCTCGGCGCCGATGTCGGCCATCCCGACCGTGTGGTACCTGCGGCGGGCGACGAGCTGTGCCGCGGCGACGAGGATCCGCTCCCGGCGGTCGGGATCGCGCTGACTGCGCGGGCGTGGAGCGGCCATCTGGTCATCATGGCAGGACCCCGGTACCGTCGTCACCAGTGAACTGCTGATCACATTCGAACGGATCGGCAGACGGGACGGGCCGGAGGCACCGCGTGGACTTCGCCGAGACCGACGAGCACCGCGATCTGCGGGCGGCCGTCGCCGCCGTCGCGGGCGACTTCGGGGGCGCCTACTTCGTCGAGCGGGCACGTGCTGGGGAGCCGACCACGGAGCTGTGGGACGCGCTGGGCAAGTCGGGCTTCGTGGGGGTCAACATCCCCGAGGAGTACGGCGGCGGGGGCGGCGGGCTCGTCGAGCTGGCGCTGGTCTGCGAGGAGGCCGCGGCGCAGGGCGCGCCGCTGTTGCTGCTGCTCGTGTCGTCGGCGATCTCGGCGGAGGTGATCGCCGAGTTCGGGTCCGCCGAGCTCAAGCAGCGCTGGCTGCCGGGGCTGGCCGACGGGTCGACGAAGGTCGTCTTCGCCATCACCGAGCCCGACGCGGGGTCCAACACCCACCGGCTGTCGACGACCGCGGTGCGCGACGGCGACCACTGGGTGCTCAACGGCACCAAGCACTACATCTCCGGTGTCGACGAGGCCGAGGCGCTCGTCGTGGTCGCCCGCAGCGGCCGTGACGACGCGGGCAACGCCCGGCTGTCGCTGTTCGTCGTCGACACCGACGCACCCGGGCTCCAGCGCACCCACCTGCCCGTCGACATCCAGGTGCCGGAGAAGCAGTTCGTACTGCACTTCGACGACGTGCGGGTGCCCGCCGCGAACCTGATCGGCGAGGAGGGTGCCGGGTTCCGCCAGGTCTTCCACGGCCTCAACCCCGAGCGCATCACCGGAGCGGCGGTGTGCGTCGGCGTCGCCCGGTACGCGCTGGCGCAGGCCGCCCGCTACGCGGGCGACCGCAGGGTGTGGGACACCCCGATCGGCGCCCACCAGGGTGTGTCGCACCCATTGGCCAAGGCCGCGATCGAGACCGAGCTCGCCGCGCTGATGACGCGCAAGGCCGCCTGGTGCCACGACCACGGCCTGCCGGCGGGCGAGGCGTCGAACATGGCGAAGTACGCCGCCGCCGAGGCCGCGCTGAACGCGCTCGACGCGGCGATCCAGACCCACGGCGGCAACGGCCTTGCGCGCGAGTACGGGCTGCTGCCCTACTGGGGCATGGCGAGGTTGCTGCGGATCGCCCCGGTCAACCGGGAGATGATCCTCAACTTCGTGGCCCAGCACACGCTCGGCCTGCCGAAGTCCTACTGAGCCCGAGCTGATCCTCACGAGCCGCGCCCACGCGCCGACCACGAGCCGACCACGAGCAAGGTCCCGACCCGGGAGTGACGACGATGTCGACCAACCTGATCCAGCGCGTCAACGTCGGTGACTCGCTGACCCGCTCCGCCGCCGCCCGCCCGGCGCAGCTCGCCGTCGTCGACGGCGACCGGCGCTGGACCTACGCCGAGTTCGACGCCTGGGTCAACCGCCTCGCCCACGGGCTCGCGGCCCGCGGCTACGCCCGTGGCGACGCGCTGGGGCTGGCCTCGGGCAACAGTGCGGAGTTCCTCGCCGTCTACTACGCGTGCGCCAAGCTCGGCGTCGTCTGCGTGCCGGTCAACCTCGGCTGGAAGGCAGGGGAGGTCGCCTACGTGCTCGGCCACTCCAGGGCGCGCGGGATCGTCGTCGAGTCGCAGCTCGTCGCCACGGTCGGCGAGGCGATCGAGAAGGTCTCCGACGTCGCCGACGTGTTCGTCGCGCCCGGCCTGGGCGCACAGTGGGAGGCGGCCCCGGCCGACCGGACGTGGTCGGCGCTGGCCGACGTCGAGTCCGAGGACTCCTCGCCCGCCGAGTACCACGTCGAGGACCGCGACGGCCTGAGCTACCTCTACACGTCGGGCACGACGTCGTTCCCCAAGGGCGTCGTCGGCTCGCACCTGGCGATCTACCTGGAGTCGATGTCCGGCGCGCTCGACTCGGGGTGGAACGCGACCGACCGCTTCCTGTGCCTCATGCCGTTCTTCCACACCGCGCAGCTCAACGCGTTCTGCACACCCGCGCTGATGGTCGGCGCGACGATCCACGTGCAGCGCGGCTTCGACCCGGAGGCCTTCCTCACCACGATCGAGCGCGAGTCGATCACCCAGGTGTTCGGGCTGCCGATGATGTACCGCGCGGCCCTGGAGCACGCGTCGTTCGCGGCGCGCGACCTGTCGAGCCTGCGCCGGGCCGTCTACGCCATGGCGCCCATGCCCGAGCCGCTGATCAAGGCCTGCCTCGAGGGCTTCGGCTGCGAGTTCGCGCTGCTGTTCGGGCAGACGGAGATGAGCCCGGTGACGACGCTGTTCCGGCCCGAGCACCAGCTCACCCACATCGGCGCCGTCGGCACCCCGATCACCGGCGTCCAGGTGGCGATCATGGGGCCGGACGGCACACTGCTGCCCGCGGGGGAGAAGGGCGAGATCGTCTACCGCGGCCCGTCGACGATGAACGGCTACCTGGACAACCCGGAGGCGACCGACGAGGCGTTCGCCCACGGCTGGTTCCACTCCGGCGACGTCGGCTGGTTCGGCGAGGACGGCGTGCTCTGGTTCGCCGACCGCTACAAGGACGTGATCAAGACCGGCGGCGAGAACGTCGCGTCGCTCGAGGTGGAGCGGGCCGTCTACGCCGCTGAGCCGCGGGTGGCCGAGGCCGTCGTCGTCGGGCTCCCGCACGAGCGCTGGACCGAGGCGATCACGGCGGTCGTCGTGCCGAAGCCGGGCGAGTCGATCGACCCCGAGGAGCTCAGGACCGCGCTGCGCGGGCACCTCGACGGCTACAAGATCCCCAAGGCGGTCATCGTCGTCGACGAGCTGCCCAGGACGTCGACGGGGAAGATCCAGAAGAACGTGGTGCGCGACCAGCACCAGGGCCACTACGGCTGACCGTGAGCGGCGATGGTCGCCGCGGCGACCATCGCCGCTCACGATGGCGTGCGGTCCCGGGCGGGCTCACCAGCCCATGAGGCGGACGAGGTCCTGGCGCAGCCCGGGTACGGCGTAGCGGTTCCAGGCCATCCGCACGTCGGTGGTGCGCCCGTCGGCGTAGGTGCGGATGCCCGTGAGCAGGATGCAGATCAGCGCCAGCGCCCCCAGCACCGAGTAGCTGCGCACGACCTCCGGGTCGACGGTCGTGGCGCGCAGCTGCTCGTAGGCGCGGAAGAACCAGTCGCGGTCGCAGACCGCCTCCAGCAGCGCCGACCCCGGCTCGATGAACTTGCCCGCCAGGTAGTCCAGCGCGGCGTAGCCCAGGTCGTAGCGCGGGTCGCCGAGGTAGGCCAGCTCCCAGTCGACGACGGCCGCGATCCGGCCCTCGTGGATCATCGTGTTGCCGATCCGGTAGTCGCCGTGCACCAGCGCTGGCGGAACCGGATCGGGTTCACGCTCGCGCAGCCACGCGAAGGCGTCCTCCACGACGGGGTCGCGGACCAGCCGGTCCTCGGCGTAGGTGCGGGCCCAGCGGTCGACGGCGTCGGCGTAGCTGCGCGGCGGGCCGAGGAAGCCGAGGTCCGCGGCCGGGATCGCGTGGATCCCGGCGATCGTCTCGACGAGGTCGCGGCCCAGCCGCCCGCCGTCGGCCCAGTCGGCCTCGAGCGCCTCGCGGTCGCGGCGCAGCCACGTCACGGGCGCCGAGCCCGGCACCCAGTCCATCACGAACCACGACCCGCCGAGCGGGGTGTCGGTCGCGTGCTCGATGCCGTGCGGCGTGGGCACCGGGACGCCTGCCGCCGCGACGGTCGCGTAGAGCCGGTACTCGCGTTCGAGATCGGAGTCGAGCAGCGACGCGGGCGGCTTGACGCGGACGACGAACGCCCTGCCCGGCTCCGGATCCCCGGCGCTGAGCAGCCACGTGTGCCTGCTCCAGCCGCCGGCGAGCTGACGCAACGCCCACGGCCGCGCGCGGTCGCGCGCGTCGAGCCGCCCGGCCTCGACCAGCACGTCGAGGACGGTGTCGGGCGGGACCGCCGTGTCGGCCGGCACGACTGCGGTCACGGGTTCTCGACGCGCCCGGCGAACTCGACGTTCGCCCAGCCGGGGTGGCCGTCGACGGTCGTCGACAGCAGCGAGCGGTCGTTCCACGAGCGCTGCAGGGTGCCGTCGACGCGCCGGTCGAACAGCACCGGAAGCACCCGTACGACGGTGCCCTCCAGGTGATGCGTGCCCGCGCCGGTCGTGATCTCGGCCGTCAGCCCGGTCGGGATCGCCTTGCCGGGCACGTCGGGCCGGGGGACCGTCGTGACGGTCTCGGTGTAGCCGACGATGGCCCGCTCGGGCCCGGCCGCGGGGTCGGTGAACACGGCACCGTCGCCGATCCAGCCGCCCAGGTCGGCGCGCCACATCGCGATCTCCGGTCCGCCGTCGGAGACGAGGTCGATCCAGCGCCAGTCGTCGGGGGCGAACCAGTTGCGCACGCCCCAGGAGTGGTCCTTGCCGCCGCGGCCGTCGATCTCGATCGTCGTGCCGTCGATGGTGATCGTGCCGGTGACCAGGCCGACCTCGTCGACGTGCCCGGTGAACAGTTCCGACCACCGCGGGTCCTCGCGGTAGACGTAGGGCGGGTGGGTGGGGGAGAAGGTCAGGTCGTAGGACACCTCGACCGAGTCGGCCGCGCTCTTCGCGACGGGCCCGAGCGCCGCGTGGTCGCACTCGACGCCGTCGCCGCCGTCGTTGAGCTTGCCGCCGAACTGCAGCCGCCAGTCGCCGAAGGGCTCGTCGGACGAGTAGGTCATGCCCGCGACGTGCACGTGGTCCTCGAGCTTGTCGAACGAGTCCCACTCCGAGGCGACCAGGCTGTGCCGGTCGGGGCCCCACAGCACGTTGACCGAACCGGAGTGGCCGCTCGCGACGCGCCGGCCGATGGAGGAGAAGCCGCCGATGCCGTGGCGCGCGTCGTAGAAGGAGAAGTAGTAGCTCTCGCGCCAGCGCCGGTCGTCGCCGGGCGGGTGGACGCGGTCGTGGCGCGCGACGTCGGCGGGCAGGTCGCTCGGGCGGTAGGTCGGGCTGGTCCGGGTCATCGGGTGCCTCCGGTCGGGGATGCGGGCGGGGCGGCCGGGCGGGTCTCGGTGGGCCGGGAGAGCAGGTCGATCTCGGCGTCGACGAGGTCGCGCAGGAGACTGCGGACGTCCGCGGCGAGCGCGGCGCCGTCGGGGCCCGCGGCGCGGCAGGCCGCCAGCAGGTCGCCGATCGGGGCGCCGAGCGCGGCCACGTCGCCGGAGGGGTCGCCGTCGATGGCCGCGACGACGGCCTCGGCGGCGGCGCCGAGGACCGTGTCCGCCGCGGTGGCCACGACGGTGTCGACCGCGGCCGAGACGGCGCCGGCGGGCGACGTGCCGGCGGCGGGGCGCGTGGTCGCGGGTGCGGGTCGGGGCTCGCACAGCAGCGCGCGCAGGTCCGCGCGGAACCGCGCGGCCACGGCCGGGCCACCCGCGAGCTCGGCGGCGAGATGTCGGCCGATGCTGCCGGCCGACTTCAGCTGGCCGCGCTGGAACCCGTCCAACGGCCGCGCCCAGTCGGCGGACTCGCGCAGCGTCCCGGACAGCACGGCCGTGAGCTGGGCCGGGGTCATCGCGTTGAACACGGCACGCCTCTCTCGCCTGGGTCCGCCGCGCGCGGCCGGGCGGCGCGAGCTCTGGCGACGGGCCGGGAGGGGTCGCGGCACGCCGCCGCGACCGGCCGATCGGCCCGTCGTAGTGAACCATGATGTACCAGAACCGGCCCTGTCAACGCCGTCCGGAACGCGTCGTCGCAGCGGCTGCCGCGCACGCTGTCGACCGCTACGGTCGGCCACGGCGGATGCGCGGGGGCCGGGGTCTGGTCACGGCCCGGCTCCGTCGGTAGAGTTCGCAAGTAGTGAATGGCTAGTAACTCCGGGAGTCGCCGTGGACGTCTGTGGGAGCACTGCACGACCGGTCGCGAGGTGCGGCTGATGCCGGTGCTGAGGACCGCGGTGGACACCGCGTCCGAGACCTACCAGAGCAACCGCAAGTACCAGCTCGAGATGATCGACCAGCTCAACGAGCAGCTGGAGCTGGTCATCGCGGGCGGCGGCGAGCGGTACATGCAACGCCATCGCGACCGCGGCAAGCTCCCGGTCCGTGAGCGGCTGGAGCTGCTGCTCGACCCGGACAGCCCCTTCCTCGAGCTCGCGCCACTGGCGGCCTGGGGCACCGACTTCACCGTCGGCGCGTCGGTGCTCACCGGCATCGGCGTGGTCGAGGGAGTCGAGTGCATGGTCATCGGCCACGACCCGACGGTCCGCGGCGGGGCGATGAACCCGTACTCCCTGCGCAAGACGCTGCGCGCGTTGGAGATCGCCCGGCTCAACCGGCTGCCGGTGATCAACCTCGTCGAGTCCGGTGGCGCCGACCTGCCCACGCAGGCCGACCTGTTCGTCCCGGCCGGGCGGATCTTCCACGAGCTCACGGAGCTGTCGTCGCTGGCGATCCCGACCGTGGCGCTGGTCTTCGGCAACTCGACGGCGGGCGGGGCCTACGTCCCGGGCATGTGCGACTACGCGGTGCTCGTCGACAACCGCGCCAAGGTGTTCCTCGGCGGTCCGCCACTGGTCAAGATGGCCACCGGCGAGGACGCCGACGACGAGTCGCTCGGTGGCGCGGACATGCACAGCCGCATCTCGGGCCTGTCGGACTACTTTGCCGTCGACGAGCTCGACGCGATCCGGCTGGGCCGCGAGATCATCTCCCGGATCAACTGGCACAAGCTGGGACCGGCGCCGGCCGCCGACCCGCTGCCGCCGCGCTACGACCCGGAGGAGATCCTCGGCATCGTCTCCTCCGACATCAAGGTCCCGTTCGACCCGCGCGAGATCCTCGCCCGCACCGTCGACGACTCCGACTTCGACGAGTACAAGCCGCTCTACGGGACGTCCCTCGTGACCGGCTGGGCGCAGATCCACGGCTATCCGGTCGGGATCCTGGCCAACCACCGCGGCGTGCTGTTCAGCGAGGAGGCCAAGAAGGCCAGCGAGTTCATCCTGCTCGCCAACCAGACCGACACCCCGCTGGTGTTCCTGCAGAACACCACCGGCTACATGGTGGGGACCGAGTACGAGCAGGGCGGGATCATCAAGGACGGCGCCAAGATGATCAACTCGGTCACCAACAGCGCCGTCCCGCACCTCACGATCAACATGAACTCGTCGTTCGGCGCGGGCAACTACGGCATGTCCGGCCGCGCCTACGACCCCCGGCTGATGTTCGCCTGGCCCGGCGCCAAGCTCGCCGTCATGGGTGCGGCGCAGCTCGCGGGCGTCATGTCGATCGTCGGGCGCGCCTCGGCCGCGTCGCAGGGCAAGCCCTTCGACGAGGAGGCCGACGCCAAGCGCACGGCGGCGATCGAGGCCCAGATCGAGGCCGAGTCGCACGCCTTCTACGTCACCGCCCGGCTCTACGACGACGGCATCGTCGACCCCCGGGACACCCGCACCGTGCTCGGGATGTCGCTGTCGGCCGTGCACTCCAACACGATCGCCGGCCGTCGCGGCTTCGGCGTCTTCCGGATGTGAGCCCGTCGATGTCCACGCAGAAGACCATTCAGAAGCTGCTCGTCGCCAACCGCGGGGAGATCGCCGCGCGGGTCATGCGCACCGCGCACCGCCTCGGCATCGCGACGGTCGCGCTGTTCTCCGACCCCGACGCCGACGCTCCCCACGTCCAGCTCGCCGACGAGGCGGTCCGGCTCCCTGGGGCCGCCCCGTCGGACACATACCTGCGGGCCGACCTGGTGATCGCCGCCGCGCAGGCCACCGGTGCCGACGCCGTGCACCCCGGCTACGGGTTCCTCTCCGAGAACGCCGGCTTCGCCCGCGACTGCGCCGCGGCCGGGCTGACCTTCGTCGGCCCGACGCCGGAGGCCATCGCGTCGATGGGTTCCAAGCTCGAGGCCAAGGCGCTCATGGAGGCCGCGGGCGTGCCGGTGCTTCCGGGCGCGACCGTCACCGACGAGACCGACCTGTCGGTCGAGGCCGACCGGATCGGGTTCCCCGTGCTGGTCAAGGCCGCGTTCGGCGGTGGCGGACGCGGCATGCGCATCGTCCACGACGCCGACTCGCTGCGGGAGGCGGTCGACGGCGCCCGTCGTGAGGCCGCGTCGGCGTTCGGCGACGGGACGGTGTTCCTGGAGCGCTACGTCGTCGACCCGCGGCACGTCGAGGTGCAGATCCTCGGCGACACCCACGGCGACGTCGTGCACCTGTTCGAGCGCGAGTGTTCCATCCAGCGCCGCTACCAGAAGATCGTCGAGGAGTCGCCGTCCCCGGCGGTCGACGACGCGCTGCGCGCCGAGCTGGGCGCCGCCGCCGTCGCCGCGGGCAAGGCGATCGGCTACACCGGTGCGGGCACCGTCGAGTTCGTGCTCGACCAGGACGGGCGGTTCTTCTTCCTGGAGGTCAACACCCGGCTGCAGGTCGAGCACCCCGTCACCGAGCTGGTCACCGGGCTCGACCTCGTGGAGCAGCAGCTGCGCGTCGCCGAGGGTGCGCCGCTGCTGCCGGAGGTCACCGGTGCCACGATCACCGGCCACGCGATCGAGGTGCGGCTCTACGCCGAGGACGTGGCGGCCGGCTTCCTGCCCGCGACGGGCACCCTGCACTCGTTCGCCATCCCCGCCGGTTCCGGCATCCGCGTCGACACCGGGTTCGTCGACGGCTCGGTCGTCTCGCCCCACTACGACCCGATGCTCGCCAAGGTGATCGCGCACGGGCCCACCCGTACCGACGCCGCCCGCGCGCTGGCCCGCGCGCTGGCGACCGCCCGCATCCACGGCGTCACGACGAACCGCGACCTGCTCGTCGGCATCCTGCGCGAGCCGGAGTTCCTCGCGGGCGGCACCGACACCGGCTACCTGACCCGCCACGACCCGGCCGCGCTCTCGGCGCCCGCCGGGGGGCTCGCGCGGCACGCCGCCGCGGCCGCACTGGCCGCCCAGGCCTCGAACCGGGCGAGCGCCCGGGTGCTGGCGGCGGTTCCGTCGGGCTGGCGCAACGTCGGCGGGGCGCCGCAGCGCGTGGCCTACACGGTGGGGGACACCGAGATCGAGGTCAGCTACCGGTACCGGCGCGGGGCGCTGGACGTCGAGGTCGACGGGGCGCGCCTGGGCACCGCCGTCGTCGCGACGGCCGGGCCCGAGGCCGTGGTCCTGGAGGTCGACGGCGTGCGCAGGCGCTACAGCGTCGTCCGGGCCGGGGGAACGTCGTATGTGGACGGTCCCGACGGTTCGGTCGCCCTGGCCGAGGTGCCGCGCTTCGCCGATCCCAACGCGTTCGCCGCCGCCGGCTCGTTGCTCGCGCCGATGCCCGGCGGGGTGGTGCGGGTCCTCGCCGAGGCAGGGGCCGAGGTCACCGCCGGGCAGCCGCTCGTCGTGCTGGAGGCGATGAAGATGGAGCACACCGTCGCGGCACCGGTCGACGGCGTCGTGTCGGAGATCCATGTGGCGCAGGGTGACCAGGTCGACACCGGGCAGGTGCTGGCGGTCGTGGAGGAAGTGGCCGCGGAGGCGACAGCAGGATGACCGGGCCGACTCGTGTCGTGAGTGGCGATGGTCGCTCCGGTGACCATCGCTGCTCACAGGGGGATGTTCGGTGACGGCCGGGCTCGTCGCGGCCGCGGCGGGGACGACCCTCGACGCACTGTACCGGCGCTCGATCCGCATCTTCGCCGACCGCACCGCGGTCACCACCGGTGACCCGGACGGTCCGGTGTGGACCTACCGCGAGCTGGGCGAGCGGGCCGGGCGGCTGGCGGCGGGCCTCGCCGCGAGCGGGGTCCGGCACGGCGACCGGGTCGCGGTGCTGTCGGAGACCCGGCCCGAGTTCGTCGAGCTCTACGTGGCGCTGGCGCGGCTCGGCGTCACCGCCATCACCCTCAACATCCGGTGGCACGCCGAGGAGATCGCGCACGCGGTCGGCGTGGCCCGACCCGTCGCGTTCGTGACGTCGGGGCTCGGGGCGGACCGGGCCGCGGCGGTGCGCGACCGCTGCCCGTCGGTGCGGCACTGGTACTGCATGGACGACACCGGCGACGCCGCCGGCTTCGAGCCCTACTCCGCGCTGCCCGCCGACGGCGACGTGCCGGCCGACGTCGCACAGCCCTCCGACGTGCACAACGTGCTCTACACCTCCGGCACCACCGGCCGGGCCAAGGGCGCCATGATCACCCAGCAGGCGGCGGCGATCCGCGCGCTGCGGCTGGCGCAGTGGTACTCGCTCACCCCCGACGACGGGTTCGTGGGCTGGCTGCCGCTGTTCCACACCGGCGGCGACGAGTCGCTCAACGCCACGCTGCTCACCGGCGGCATCTTCTGCGCCCTGGCCACCGCCCACACGGAGACGATGTTCGCGGCCGTCCAGCGCCACCGGCTGACGTGGACGCTGCTGCTGCCCGGCGTGATCACCGATGTGCTGCACCACGAGCGCCGCACCGACTACGACCTGTCGACGCTGCGGTTCGTGATCGGGTACGCCAACATGATGCCGACGGTCGTCAAGGAGCTGACGGCGGCGCTCGACGTGGACTTCAACGACGCGTTCGGCCAGACCGAGACCAGCTACGTCCTCGCGCACGGCTGGAGCGGGCCCGGCGAGGACCCGCACCTGCGCAAGATGCCGACCCCGCTGATGGAGGTCCGGATCGTCGACGCCCAGCTGCAGGAGACGCCCGTCGGGGTTCCGGGGGAGTGCGTCGTGCGCGGCCCGACCACGATGGCCGGCTACCTCGACGACCCCGAGGCCACCGCCGAGGTGTTCGCGGGCGGCTGGCTGCACACCGGCGACGTCCTCGTCCGGCACGACGACGGCACGCTGTCCTACGTCGACCGGGCGAAGTACCTGATCAAGACCGGTGGCGAGAACGTCTACCCGGCCGAGGTGGAGCAGGCGATCGCGGGCCACCCCGGGGTCGAGGAGGTCTGCGCCTACGGGGTCCCCGACCCGCGCTGGGGCGAGACCGTCAAGGTCGTCGTGGTACGCGCCCCCGGGGCCGACGTGAGCGGCGAGGAGGTCGTCGCCTGGTGCCGCGACCGGCTCGCGGCGTTCAAGCGGCCGCACTTCGTGGAGTTCGTCGACGCCGCCGAGCTCCCGCGCAGCACCACCGGGAAGCTACAACGTCATCTGCTCGCCGAACGCGGCGCGGACGAGAAGGAGCGGGTGTCGTGACCGACCGCCACGTGGACGTGAAGGACGAGGGCCGGGTCCGGATCCTGACGATGGACCGGCCCGACCGGCGCAACGCGCTGACCCCGCAGACCGTGGGGGAGATCGAGGAGGCCCTGCGCGACGCCGCGGAGGGCTCCACGATCGGCGCGGTCGTGCTGACCGGCGCGGGCGGGCACTTCTCCGCGGGCGGGGACGTCGACCACATCCTCGGCGCCATCTCCGGTGAGGACACCGCGCTGCTGACGATGATGCGCGCGTTCCACCGGGTCGTCGTCGAGATCTGGGAGTCGCGGCTGCCGGTGGTCGCGGCGGTGTCCGGGGTCGCCTACGGCGGCGGCATCAACCTGGCCCTGGCCTGCGACCTCGTCGTGATGTCGGCCGAGGCGCGGCTGTGCGAGGTGTTCGCCAGGCGTGGCATCGTCCCCGACGTCGCCGGCGCCTACCTGCTGCCGCGGATCGTCGGGGTGCACCGGGCCCGCGAGCTGATGCTGCTGGCGCCGGAGATCGACGCCGCCCGCGCCCTCGAATGGGGCATCGCGAACATCGTCGAGCCCGACCCGGACGCCGCGCTCGCGACGGCCGTGGCGAAGGCCGCGGAGCTCGCGTCGATGCCCGACTACACCGTCGCGCTGACGAAGAAGCTCGTGAACCACAGCCTGGACAGCGACCTGCGCAGCTCGTTGGAGCTGGAGGCGGTCAGCCAGGCGGCCGCACTGCGGTCGAAGGCCGCCACCGAGGGTTTCGAGGCGTTCCGGCAGAGTCGCCGGAGGACGGAGGATCGTCGATGAACATCGCGATGCTGTTGCGCCGCAGCGCGTCCGACCATGCCGAGCGGATCGCGACGGGGCTGGACGACGTCACGCTCACCTACCGCGAGTTCGCCGAGACGGGAGCCCGGTTCGCGACGCACCTGCTCGGCGAGGGGCTGCAGCCCGGCGAGCGCGTCGGGTTCTTCCTGCCCAACACGCTCGACTACCTACCGGGCCTGCTCGGTGTGTGGCAGGCGGGCGGTGTCGGCGTCCCGCTCAACTACCTGTTCCCGGACGCGCCGCTGCGGCACGCGATCCTCGACTCGGGCGCGACGGCCGTCGTCGCGCTGCCCGGCGACGTGGCGCGGCTGCAGAACCTGCTCGGGGACGCGCCCGTCCGGCTGCTCACGACCGGGCCCGACGGGAGCTTCACCGCGGCGGTCGCGGCGAGCGAGCCGGCCACCGACGTCGTCCCGCGCTACGACGACGACGACGCGCTGATCATGTACACCTCCGGTTCGACGGGGGTGCCCAAGGGCGTGCGGCAGACCCAGCGCAACGTCACCGCGCAGGTCGAAGCCGTCATCGACTGGTACGAGCTCACCGGCGACGACCACGCGCTCAACTGCATGCCGCTGTTCCACGTGGGCGGCCTGCACCTGGTCAGCCTGCCGACGCTGCTGCGCGGGGGCCGGATCACGTTCATGGGCAAGTGGGACCCGCTGGTGTGGCTCGACCTCGCGACGACCCTGCGTCCCACCTACGGCGGCCTGATCTCGACGATGCTGATCGACGTCGGCAACCGGACGGTCGGCTCGCCGGTCGTGCTCGACTCGTTCCGCATCTGCATGTTCGGCGGCTCCAGGACGCCCAACACCCCGATCGAGCGGCTCGCCGAGGGCACCGGCATCCACGGCGTGGAGATCTACGGGCAGACCGAGCAGAACGGGCTGGCGATCAGCTACCGGCCGGGCGAGCAGCGCCGGACCGGCTCCATGGGACGGCCGCTCTCCCAGGTCGTGCAGACCCGGCTCGTCCCACCGGCGGGTGGCCCCGACATCGAGCCGGGTTCCGGCGAGGTGGGTGAGCTGTGGGTGCGCGGCGACGCCGTCACACCCGGCTACTGGAACCGGCCCGACCTCGAGCCCGGCGCCAGCTCGGAGAAGTGGTCCGACGACGGCTGGTTCCGCACCGGTGACCTCATGTCCGCCGACGCCGACGGCTACCTCTACTACGTCGACCGGATCGACGACATGATCATCTCCGGCGGGGAGAACGTGTTCCCGCAGATGGTCGAGGAGCACCTCGCGGCGTGCCCCGACATCGCCGAGGTCGCCGTCATCGGCACGGCGCACGAGCGCTGGGTCGAGCAGGTGACGGCGATCGTGGTGCCCGCCAAGGAGGGCGTCACCGCCGAGTCGATCGCCGAGTGGGCCTCGACCCACCCCGACCTGCGCGGGATCCACCGTCCGCGGCGCATCGAGATCGTGGATGCCTTGCCGCGCACGGGTTCCGGCAAACTCAACCGCCCCGAGCTGCGCAAGGAGTTCCCGTGACCGGACCGGTCCACTACGAGGTCGAGGACGGCGTCGGCTGGCTGACGATCGATCGGCCCGAGGCCCGCAACGCGCTGTCGAAGGCGGTGCGCGACGGGCTCTGGGACGGCATCCGGACCTTCAACGACGACGACTCGGCCAAGGTCCTCGTCCTCACCGCCACGGGCGCGAAGGCGTTCTGCGCGGGCGGTGACCTCAAGGAGATGGCGGAGACCTCGCTGCAGGTCCCGCCGCCGGACTTCCTGCCGCAGTTCGGCCGCAACATCGACGTCCCGAAGCCGACGATCGCCGCGGTCAACGGGGTCGCGTTCGCGGGCGGCTTCCTGCTGGCCCAGCAGTGCGACCTCGTGGTGGCCGCCACGCACGCCACGTTCGCGGTCAGCGAGGTCAAGGTCGGTCGTGGGTCGCCGTGGGCGGCGCCGCTGTCGTGGCTGGTGCCGCCGCGGCTGGCGCTGGAGATCCTCATGACCGGCGACCCCGTCGACGCGCACCGGGCCCGTGAGCTCGGCCTGGTCAACCACGTCGTCGACCTCGCCGATCTCCGGGACCACACGCAGAACCTCGCGAAGCGGATCGCGGCCAACGCGCCGCTGTCGGTGCTCGCGAGCAAGCGCACCGCCTATCTGTCGGCGCAGCTGCCGATGGAACAGGCCTACGCCAGGGCCGAGGAGATCTGGGAGCCGGTGTACATGTCCGCCGACGCCCAGGAGGGCCCCGCGGCGTTCCGTGAGAAGCGCACCCCGCAGTGGAAGGGACGGTAGGCCATGCCCGTGTCGATGGACGCGCTCGCCGACGACATCACGGCCGAGACCGCGGTCCTGCGCGAGATCCTCACCGGACTGTCGGAGCCGGACTGGCGACGTGACACCCCCGCCGTCGGCTGGACCATCGCCGACCAGGTGAGCCACCTCGCGCACTTCGACGCCACGGCGGTGAAGTCGGCCGTCGACCCGGACGGGTTCCGCGCCGACCTGGAGAACTCCCCGCCGATCGACCCCGACGCCGTCGCCCTGCAGTACCGCGACCTCACGGGCGCGGAGATGCTGCGCTGGTTCGACGGCGAGCGCACCCGGCTGATCGAGACCTTCCGCGGGCTCGACCCGGCCCTGCGGGTCCCGTGGTACGGGCCGCCGATGAGCGCCGCGTCGTCGTTCACCGCCCGGCTCATGGAGACCTGGGCGCACACCCAGGACATCGCCGACACCGTCGGCGTCACGCGTGAGCCGTCGGCCCGGCTGCGCCACGTGGCCCACATCGGCATCGGTGCCCGCGCCTACAGCTACGCGGTGAACGGCGTCGCGATGCCCGAGGCGCCCATCCGGGTGGAGCTCGCGGCGCCGGACGGCTCCACGTGGACGTGGGGCCCCGAGGGCGCGGCCGACCGGGTCACCGGACCGGCCCTGGACTTCTGCCTGGCGGTGACCCAGCGCCGACACCGCGACGACACCGCGTTGCAGATCACCGGTCCGGTGGCCAACGAGTGGATGTCGTTCGCGCAGGCCTTCGCCGGTGCTGCGGGCACCGGCCGCAAGCCGGGACAGTTCGCATGAGCACGCCGCGCAGGCCGATCGTCATCGGCAACATCTCCGGGTTCTACGGCGACCGCATCAACGCCGCGCGCGAGATGGTCGAGGGCGGGCCCGTCGACGTCGTCTGCGGCGACTACCTCGCCGAGCTGACGATGCTGATCCTCGCCAAGGCGCAGGCCAAGGACCCCGCGCTCGGCTACGCCAGGACGTTCCTCACCCAGGTCGAGCAGATCCTCGGGACCTGCCTCGAGCGCGGCATCAAGATCGTGTCGAACGCCGGGGGGCTCAACCCCGCCGGGCTGGCCGACGCGATCCGGGAGGTGGCGGCCAAGCTCGGTCTCGACGTCGCCGTCGCCCACGTCGAGGGCGACGACCTGCGTGGCGACCTGGGCGCGATCGTCCCGCCGGTCGCCGGGAAGCCCGTGTCGGCCAACGCCTACCTCGGGGGCTGGGGCATCGCCGAGGCCCTCGGCGCGGGGGCCGACGTCGTGGTCACCGGGCGGGTCACCGACGCCTCGTTGGTGGTGGGGCCCGCGGCCTGGTGGCACGGTTGGGGTCCGACCGACTGGGACGCGCTCGCGGGCGCGGTGGTGGCCGGGCACGTGATCGAGTGCGGGCCGCAGGCCACCGGCGGCAACTACGCGTTCTTCTCCGAGGTGACCGACCGCCGCTACCCCGGCTTCCCCATCGCCGAGGTGGCCGCCGACGGCTCGACCGTGATCACCAAGCACCCCGGAACAGGCGGCCTGGTCTCCACCGGGACCGTCACCGCGCAGCTGCTCTACGAGATCCAGGGCCCGGCCTACCTCGGCCCCGACGTCACCACCCACTTCGACACGATCACCCTCGAGCAGGAGGGCGAGCACCGGACCCGCATCTCGGGGGTCCGCGGCAGCGCGCCGCCGGACACCCTGAAGGTCGCGCTCAACGACAACGGCGGCTACCGCAACTCGATGACCATGGTCCTCACCGGCCTGGACATCGAGGAGAAGGCCGCCTTCGCCGAGGAGATGCTCTTCGAGATCCTGGGTGGGCGCGACCGGTTCGCCGAGGTGGACGTCAGGCTGCTGCGCTTCGACCAACCCGACGCCCCCACGAACGAGCAGGCGACGGCGCACCTGCGGGTCACGGTCAAGGACCAGGACCCGCGGCTGGTCGGCCGCGCGTTCTCCAACGCGACGATGGAGCTCGCGCTCGCCGGCTACCCCGGCTTCCACACCACGACCCCGCCCTCCAGCGAGTCGGCGTTCGGCATCTACCGGCCCGCCACCGTCGCGCGCAGCGCCGTCACCCAGACGGTGGTGCTGCCCGACGGGACGCGGCGGGTCGTCGCCGACCCGCCGACCGGGCCCGCGGACGTCACGGCGCCCACCGGGGCCGCGGCCGGCGCCCGCCCGGGCAGCGGCGCGGTGCCCGACGGCCCGACCCGGCGGGTGCCGCTGGGGACGGTGTGCGCGGCGCGCTCCGGGGACAAGGGCGGCAACGCCAACATCGGCCTCTGGGCCCGCGACGACGCCGGGTACGCCTGGATGGCGGCCCACCTCGACGTCGACACGATCCGCGGGCTGATCGGCCCCGAGGCCGCCGACCTGCGGATCGAACGGTTCGAGCTGCCCAACCTGCGAGCGCTCAACGTGGTGGTGCACGGGATCCTGGGCGAGGGCGTCGCCTCCACGACGCGACCGGACCCGCAGGCCAAGGGCCTGGGCGAGTACGTGCGCAGCCGCCTCGTGGACGTGCCGGAGGCACTGCTGCAGGACTGACCGCGCGACCGGCGCGACCCCGCTCCTCGTCTCGAACATGTGTTCGATGTTAGCGGCGGGGTCCGACAGTTCCCGCCGGACCGGCTCAGGCCGGGCCGGCGGCCCGCCGCAACGGGCCGTCGACCCAGCGGTCGACGTCCCGGCGGTGACGCAGCCGTACGACGGGCAGCGCCGGCCTGCGGGTGGCCAGCGCCGTGATCCGCAGCGCCGTCTTGTGGTGGGTGTCCCAGGCCCACCGCACGATGTGCTCGCGGTCGGTGAGGATCGTCCGCAGCGGCGGCTCGACGTTGCCGTTCCAGAGGACCTCGCGGCCGAGCCGGCGCCGCATCGTGCGCACCGAGACCTGACGCATCACCGTCGCGCGGGGCAGGTCGAGCCAGACCATCAGGTCGGCGCGGTCGGCGAGCAGGTCACGGACGGCGGAGTACTGCCACTCGGTGACCCATGCCGGCTGCGCACTGAACGCCTCGACGTCGGCGACGAACGTCGGGATCCGGGTCCAGCCGGGGCCGTGGAACAGCGCGTCGATCTCGACGTGCGGTGCACCGGTCAGCGCGGCGATACGCGCGGACAGCGTCGTCTTCCCCGAGCCCGACGTGCCCGCGACCAGTACGCGGGCGGGTCGTGCGGGCAACGGGTCGGCGGGTCCCAGCTCCATCGGTCCCGCCCGGTCAGCGGCGGACGCCCGCGGTGTGGGCGAGCAGTGCGTCGGCGAGCGGGTCGACGACGGCCGCGGGCAGCGCGTGTCCCATGCCCGGGACGGTCGTCAGCTCGGCGCCGGCGATGCTGTCGGCGAGATGGCGGGCGTGCGGGGGCGGGTTGACGGGGTCGTCGGGCGCCTCGACGACGAGGGTCGGCACCGTCACGCTCCCGAGCTCCGCCGCGCGCTCCAGGCCGTCCTGGGCGGCCCTGGCGTGGGCACCAGGGGTGTCGGGCCGCCCCGTGTGCGCGATGACGCGGCGCTCGAGCTCACGGAACTCGTCGGGGTCGAAGGGGATCGTGGTGCCGTTGAGCAGCCGCCAGTGCTCCACGCGCCACGCGAGCTCGCCCGCGTCGTCGCGCGGGTCGTCGAACTCCTGCCACATCCGCAGCAGGGACAGGGACGGACCGGGCATGTCCGGCACGTCCCAGGCGTCGAGCGCGGCTGTGCAGAGCAGCGTCGCCGACAGCAGGCGGTCGGGATGGTCGAGCAGCAGGAGCTGGACGAGCGTGCCGCCCATCGACATCCCCACCACGTGCGCGCGTTCGACGTCCCAGGCGTCGAGGACGGCGACCGCGTCGTCGGCGAGATCGGCGACGGAGTAGGGCTGCTCGTCGAACGCCCAGGTCGAGCGGCCGGTGTCCCGGTGGTCGTAGCGGATCACGGGATGGTGCGCGGTGAGCCGGGCGAGCAGCGTCTCCGGCCAGGCGAGCCCGGAGGCGTTCGCGCCCATGATCAGCAGCAGCGGGTCGGCCCCGGCCGGCCCGGCCAGCCGTTCGGACCACAGCCGCACGCCGTCGGCGACGTCGACGAAACGTTCCACTCGCCCAGCCTGCCAACGGCTGTGCACGGCGCCGCAACCGGGACCCGGCGCGGACGAGCGAGCGGCCCGACGCGGCGGACGTGCCGCCGTGCCGGGCCGGAGCTCACTTGAGCGCGTCGAGCAGCGCCTGGCGCTGCCGGTCGCCCAGGCCCGCGGCCCGGCGGGACGCGTCGATGCCGGTCTTCTCCAGCAGCGCGCTGACCTTGGCGGGGCCGTAGCCCGGAAGGCTCTTCAGCAGGTCCGCGACCTTGGTCTTGCCGACGATCGCGTCGGACTTCGCGCGGTCGAGGACCGCGGGGATCGTCTCGTCGCCCCGGGCGATCGCGTCGCGCAGCCCCTTGCGGGCCGTGCGCGCGGCGGCGGCCTTCTTCAGGGCCTCCTGACGCTGTTCGGGAGTCAGCGTGGGCAGTGCCATGTGTCGAACTCCTCTACTCGGTGAAGTCCCCGTCCAGGTCGAACAGGGCTCATCTTCGCCGCACAGACTGGCAGAAGGGCCCGACGACGTACCGAGAACCCCTGCTCAGGTGCGATTCGCGGGCCTTCCGATGCGCTCAGCGGACGGATGCGGCCCGTCGCGCCACCCGACCGTGGGACGTCGAGCATCCCCAGGTCAGCGCGTCGCGGGCGGCTGCGGGCTGTCCGAGGCCGAGCACGAGGCCGCCAGCGAGACCGGAGCGGTGGACTGCGGGGTCGTCGTCGGCGCGGTCGTCGGCGCGGCCGAGCGGGTGGACCGCGACGTCGTGGGCGTCGTCGTCGGCGCGGGCAGCGGCTTCCCGTCGATCGAGGCGGCCACGACCTCGCGCATGTAGGACGGATCGGGCGCGCCCGGGTTGAAGTGGCCGTCGCGCTCGTTGGGGTCGGGCAGCGTGGGGTCGAACGTGACGCTGCTGAGGTTCACGCCCTTGTCGTCGATCAGCGACACGAGGTGCGGCAGCAGCGCCTGCGGGATGTTGGTGTCGATGTTCTGCGTGGCCACCTTCGCCACCGTCTGGAAGTTCGACAGCAGCGACGCCGGGCTCTTCTGGTCGAGCACCGCCTGGATCAGGCAGCGCTGCCGGCCCATCCGGTCGTAGTCGCTGGAGTCGCGGCGCGAGCGGGCGAACCAGAGCGCCTGCTCGCCGTCGAGCCGCTGGACCCCCGGCTGGATGTAGCCGTCGGGTCGGACGTGCCGGCCGTCGGGCAGCACGCCGCCGATGGGCAGCGGCACCGGGCCGACGTCGACGGTCACCCCGCCGAGCGCGTCGATGAGGGCGGAGAAGCCCTCCATGTCGACCTCGAGGAAGTAGTCCAGCGGCAGGTCCAGCATGTACGTCACCGACTGCATCAGCAGGTTGATGCCGGGGTCGGCGCTGGGGCCGGCGGGCGCGACCCCCGGGTTCTGGTGCGCGTAGGCGTACACGGCGTTGAGCAGGTAGTTCCCGGAGAGCGGGTCGCGCGGGTCGCGGAACCCGTTGGGGAAGCGCTCCGCCATCGGGGACCCCGGCGGGAACTGGGCACGCTGGATGTTGCGCGGGAGGCCGAACAGGATGGTCTTCGCGGTGTGCGTGTCGATGCTCGCGACCATCATCGTGTCGGTGCGGGTGCCCGTCCGGTCGGGCCCGGCGTCGCTGCCGATCATCAGGACGTTGAGCCGCGGCTTGTTGATGGCCTCCTCGGCGCTGGTCCCGCCGCCCTTGAACAGCTCGTTGAGCAGGTTGCGCTGGGAGTTCGCGATGTCGGCCGCGAAGCCGAAGGGCGCCGCCACCACCAGACACAACGCCACGACGACGAGCGTGCCGAGCGCCTGCTGGCCGGTCTTCATCCCGGGCGGGCGGGCCAGCGCCCACGTCCGCACGATGACGACGATCCAGCCCAGCGCGGCGGCCAGGACGACGACGGCGACCCCCGCCAGCACCCGCGCCGAGAGCGCCGACTCGATCAGCGTCGAGCGTCCGACGAGCGCGAGCGTGACCAGCGCCGCGATCGCCAGCAGGAAGACGGTGAGGATCGCCGTCCCGGCGCGGCGCCTGCCGAGGATGAGGTGCCCGGAGCCCGGGACGAGCGTCGACGCCGCGGTGATGCCGAGTGCGGCGCCGAGGCCGCGGCGGCGGCCGCCGGGGCCGGTCCGGGCCGGGGGCGTGCCTGCGCGCGCCGGCGGCCGGGTGGGACCGGCCCCGCGGAGCCGTTCCGGGCGGGCCGGGCGGTCGGCGTCGGGGCCGTCGCGGCGGGCGGGGCCGTCGGTGACGCGGGACGTCGGCTGGTCGTCGACGGCGGCCGCGCGGCCCCCTGGTCCGCGCCCGGGCGTGTCGGCACCGGTGTCGGTGCCGGAACCGTTGTCCGGGAGGACGGCGGCCCGGGAGAGCGCCGGGACGGTCGGGCGCGCGTCGTCGGCGCCCGGTAGTGGGCCGGGAGGGCGCTGTGGGCCGGGCCGGCGGCCGCGCCGCGCGGCGGCACCGGAGGGGCGGTTCGGCCCGTCGGCGCGGCGCGCCGGGGCGTCGGGCGGCCGCGGGGTG
>NZ_BPRG01000016.1:0-40558 GCF_036984265.1 Pseudonocardia sp. D17
TCTCGAGGAGTTGGGCGATGCCGCGTCGGACGATCTCGTGGTCGTCGAGCAGGAACACCGAGATGGTCACCGGGGGCCTCCTGGGGTGCCGTGCCCTCGACACTAACCCCCGTTCGTCCCCCGGGGCACCGACCCGACGACCTCACGTCGCGGGACCAAGGTCCCTGACTGTTCGACAACACTTGTTGTGGATGACACTACAGCTGTAGTTTCGCGATGTGTCCAACCGGCGCGAGGTCCTGCTCGACGCGGCGGTCCGGGTGCTCGGCGGCCGCGGGATGCGGGCGCTGACCCACCGGGCCGTCGACGCGGAGGCGGCCGTGCCCGTCGGCTCGACCGCGAACTACTTCCCGAACCGGGAGTCGCTGCTCGGCGCGATCGTCGAACGGATCTCGGCCCGCGAACGCGCGAACTTCGAGGAGATCGCCAGGACGGTCTCGCCGACGACCCCGGCCGAGCTCGCCCGCGTCCTCGGTGCGGCGGCCCGCGACGCCGCGGGCGTGCACCGCGAGCTGACGCTCGCGCGGTACGCGATCCTCGTCGAGGCCGGGCACAACGCCGCGATCCGCCGGCGCGTCGCCGAGAACGGGAGCAGGGTCGATGCGTGGTTCGCCGTCTGGTTGCGGCTCATCGGGTCCCACGATCCCGACCATCTGCACCTGGTCGCCAACTACCTGACCGGGCTGATCCTGCACCAGCTCGCCGTGCCCGACCCGGCGTTCGACCCGACGGCCATGATCGCCGGCTTCCTCGAGTCCCTGGTCGCAGCCGTCGGCACACACGAGACCGAGACCGCGGGGAGGACGATCTGATGACGCGCCAGGAACCCTGGAGCCCGGCCCCGATGGACCGCACCCAGGCATGGACCGCCATCGACGCGCACCGCCAGGACCTGGTGCGGCTGCTGGAGGATCTGTCGGCAGACGAGTGGCGACGACCCTCGCTGTGCGCGGGCTGGACCGTCCGCCAGGTGGCCGCGCACATCGCGCTGCAGAACACAGGCTGGTCCGACATGCCACGGGCGATGGTCGACACGATCCGGCACGGCGGGATGAACGCGGCGATCCATGCCGCGGCGTGCCGGCACGCGGAACTCCCGGTCGACGTGATCGTCGACGAGATCCGCGTCCGGATCGGGGTCTGGCGTCCGCTGCCGACCCTGACCCACCACGCGACCGCCATCGACTACCTCGTGCACGGGCAGGACATCGCCCTCCCGCTCGGGCGCACCCTCGCGATGCCGCCACGGCTCGCCGCCCTGGCCGCCGACCGCGTGTGGTCGCACGGGGCGATGTTCCACACCCGGCGGCGGCTGGCCGGATACCGGTTCGTGGCCGACGACATCGAGTGGGCCGCCGGGGCGGGCCGCGAGGTCCGCGGGTCCATCGACGCCCTGCTCCTGCTGCTCACCGGCCGCCCCGCCGCGCTGGACCGGCTGACCGGTCCCGGGGTGCCCGCGCTGCGCGCCCCCGCGGCGCCGTGACACCCGGCCGCGCCTCCGGAGCGGCGCGGCCGCGGGGTGACGACGTGGGGCCCGGCGAACATCGCCGGGCCCCACGTCGATCGGGCCGCGTGCCGGTGCGTCGGGTCAGGAGGGGTTCCCGTCGGGCCGCAGGGTCACCCGGCGGCTGACGACTCCCCGGCTGCCTGCTGACCGGTGCCCTCGTGGGCGCGCACCGCGATCGGCGCCCCGGCGAGGTCCTCGTCGTTGCACAGCAACTTGACCTCGTAGTAGACGCCGTCGGGGCTGTCGTCGTAGTCGAGGTGGATGCCGATGACGTCGACGGGCTCCCCGAGCCACTCCTGGACCTCCCGCAGCCAACGGGCCGAACGCTCCAGGGCCGAGGGCAGGTCGTCGTCGCGGAATCCGACGGGCCGGAACGGTACGTCCTGGATCGCGTCGTGCCGGTGATCCGGCCGCGGGAGGCCGCGGGCCAGGCCGGAGTCGTCGAGGTCCAGGGCTACTGACTTCTCGCTCACCCGTCCAGGATGGCCGCGCCGCCGCGGGCCGGGCAACTCGGCACCTCCGAGCGGGGACGAGACGCACGACCTCGCCGGTGCTCCTCGTCCGGTGAACGCGGTGACACGGGCCGAGCGACCGCGGACGGCCACCTGTCCCGGCACATCTTGGGCGGCAACGGGATCTCCGGCGAGTACTCGCCGCTGCGGCACGCCAACAACCTCGAGTCGGTGCGAACCTACGAGGGCACCGACGAGGTCCACACCCTCGTCGTCGGCCAGGCGCTCACCGGGCAGGCCGCCTACCGGTGACCGGGCTGCGCCGCGTGCGCGACCCGGTCGAGCGTCGTCAGCCGCCGCAGGATCTCGGTGAGGACCGCGTCGACGTCGGCGTCGAGGGCGACCTCGACGGGTGCGCCGGGTGCCTCGGGGCGGCGGTCCGGGACCATGAGCCCCCGCTCCGGGCCCATCGTGCACGCGACGCCGAGCCGCAACGCGGTCGTCCGGAGCGTGCCCGGGACGGCGGCCTCGAGCACCGCCAGCGTGTCGTGCAGGACCAGGGCGTCGCGGCCGTAGCGGCCGAGGAAGGTGCTGCGGTAGAGCGCGGCGGTCCCGGCGAGCGTGGCGCACCGGGGGCCCGCCGCGGTGAGCTCGTCGAGCCACGTGCCCTCGACGGCGCAGCGCATGGTCAGGTCGAGCGGCACGAGGGTGACGGGCACGTCGGCCTGGATGAGCACCCGGTGTGCCGCCTCCGGATCGGCGTAGATGTTGAACTCCCCGGCGCCACGGGTGTTCCCGCTGCCCAGCGACCCGCCCATCGCGACGATCCGCCCGATCCGGGGGATCAGCGCGGGGTGGCTCCCGAGCAGCAGCGCGGCGTCGGTCATCGGGCCCAGGCAGACGATCGTCACCGGGGCCTCCGCGGAGGTGAGCACGTCGGCCATGAGCTCGACGGCCGACCGGGCATCGCCCGGGCCGGGCGCGGGGAACGCGTCGGCGCGGAGCCCGAGACCGTCGACGCCGTGCCAGTCGGGCGCGGTCTCGGCCTGCGGGTGGACGAGCGGACGGACCGCGCCGGCAGCGGCCGGCACGTCGGCGCGGTCGGCGAGCGCGAGGATGCGCCGGAGGTTCGGGAACGTCTGCTCCCGGCCGACGTTGCCGAACGTCGCGGTCACTGCCCGCACGTCGCACTCGGGGCTCCGCAGCGCGAGGACCAGCGCGAACGCGTCGTCGACACCCGGGTCGGTGTCGATGATCATGGGGATCGGACCGCTCGTCACCGCTCGTCTCCTGTCGTCGGGCTCGTGGTCAGGAGCCTTCCACCGGCTCCCACCGCCGGTCATGTCGAGGCTGCCACGCCCGCAGCCGGTCGAGCAGCGTGGCGGGGTCGGTCGCGGAGAGGACGAGTGCGCGGTCGGCCGCGCGGAGGAAGCCCTGCTCGACGGCGTGGTCGAGGAAGCGGAGGAAATGGTCGTAGTACCCGGCGGTGTCGAGCAGCGCCGTCGGCTTCGCGTGGATGCCCAGCTGCGACCAGGTCAGGGCGTCCGCGAGCTCACCCGGCCCCCGGCGGCGAGAACGGCGTCGGCGAGTGCGCCCATCGTGCCGACGGCGGCGCCCCCGTCCACGAGCCCGATGCCGTCGGTGGCGAGCCGGGTGCCGAGCCGTCGTGCGGCGTCGAGGTAGGCCGACGTTCGATCCGCAGAACACGCACAGGGTGTCGATCGTGCCCACAGGTCACCTCGGGCGTCGACGTGGCGTTCGGTCGATCGCGGACCGACCGGCCGGGCAGTGGAGTGGCGAGCGGGGAGAGAAACGTTTCTGTCACTGTGGAGTCCGAACGCGAACGCGGTCAACGACGGACGGCGGCTGCCGAATCGGAGTGGTCATGGCTCACGCCACTCAAGAAGGCCTGCGAGGATAGAATCGATTCACGAGGCAAGGGTCCGCTCGCTCGCCGGTCGGCCGCGAGGCCCCGGAGGTCAGGCCGGGAAGACGGTGGTCCAGTCGTTCCTGATGCTCGCGACGGTCCAGTTGTCGGTCTTCGCCCGCGAGAGCGCCTCCTCGGCGCCGGCGGTGTAGGCGAACTCGCGCTCGGGGTCGTCGTGCAGCAGGAGGAGCCGCAGGGTGGGCGCGTCGGGGCGGTGGGTGAACTCGAGCATCGGGACGTCACCGTTGGAGTTGCCGGCGGCGAGGAGGGGACGGCGGCCGGTGCGGTTCCAGATCCGGATCGGCTTCTCGGGGCCGTCGTCGAGGTAGTCGGCCTCGGGCCTGTGCGTGATCGTCCCGCCGACGTCGTTGCTGGTGTAGGTGAAGGTGCTGCTGCTGCCGATCACGCGCTCGCGGGGGATGGCGTACATGTCCTGGCTGACCGGACGCATGAAGTCGCGGCCGCCGCCGGAGGCGATGTAGGTCGTGAACCCGTTGTCGGTCAGGTGGTCGAGCAGCTCGACCATCGGGGCGTAGGCGCAGCGCAGGTAGCCGCGACCGAGTGTGGGGTGGGTCGCGGTGCGCAGGAACGTGTCGGCCTGGCGTTCGAAGTCCTCCACGCTGATCCCGGCGTAGGCGGCGAGGATCCCGCCCGCCAGCGTCCGCACGTCGGTGTCGTCCCCGGCGTAGTGCGCGGTCATCAGGGAGGCGAACCAGCCGAGGTCACCGGTGGCGGCGGCCGCCCACGGCTGACGTTCGCGCAGCTCCGGTCGTGCCTCCGCCATCTCGGTGAGCCGGCGCAGGATGAAGTCGAGCTGGATGGGCATCGGCTTCTCGCACCAGAGGGTGCCGTCGTTGTCGAACACGGCGACGCGTTCCTCGACCGGCACCGGCGGGGATCCGTCCTCGCCGCAGGTGCGCCGGACGAAGTCGAGGACGGCGTCCTTCGTCGGTCCGTCGCGCCACGTCGCGAGTGGGGTGTCGGCCACGACTCGTCCTCCTGGGCTCGGTGCGCCGCTGCTCTTGCTCTGGTCCGACGACCGGGCGGCCGGTCGTGCTCGGGTGGGGGAGGGTCAGGGATCGGCCGCCATGCGGAAGCCGATGTTGCCGGCGCTGCTGTCGGGGGTGTTGGCCGAACGCGCGGCGCAGCGGTAGCGCCAGCAGTAGGACTCGTGGCAGGGGTAGGACCCGCCGCGCATGTTCCGTTGCCCGGGCCGGCCCGGGCCGAACCGGTCGGCACACCACTCCCAGACGTTGCCCGTCATGTTGTGCAGCCCGTACCCGTTGGGCGCGAACGCGTGCACCGGCGCCGTACCGCGGTAGCCGTCCGCGCCGGTGTCGTGTGCGGGGAAGCGGCCTTGGAAGACGTTCATGCGGTGCTGGCCGCCGGGCGTCAGCTCGTCGCCCCACGGGTAGCGGGCGCCGTCCAGCCCGCCGCGCGCCGCGTACTCCCACTCGGTCTCCGACGGCAGGCGCCCGCCGGCCCAGCGGCAGTACTCGCGGGCGTCGAGCCACGAGACGTGGACGACGGGATGGTCGCCGCGACCGTCGAGGTCCGACCGCGGGCCTTCCGGTCGGCGCCAGTCGGCGAGGTGGACCTGGCGCCACCACGGGGCCCCGACGACCGAGCGGGTCGGGGGGAACCGGTCGGGCAGCAGACCCACGAACACGAAGGACCAGCCCTCCCGTTCGGCCGTGGTGAGGTACCCGGTGGCGTCGACGAACGCCGCGAAGTCGTCGTTGCTCACCGCGTGTGCCGCGATCCCGAACGGCGCGACCCTGGCGACCCGCGTGGGGCCTTCACCGTCCTCGGGGTAGCGCTGCTCGTCGGAGCCCATCGTGAACTCGCCCCCGGCGAGCGCCACGAGTGCGGTCTCCGCCGGTGCGCGCGCGCCGGGAGCCGGTTCCTCGACGGTGGCCCGGATGGTCGGCGAGGACGGACAGCAGCACGTGTCGCTGCCGGCACCGACGGGTCGGGTCACGGCCCGACTATCGGCGGCCCGCCCACCTCATCGCATCACTCGCGAAGGGTGAGGGCCGCCGCCGCGCCGCGCCCCGCCCGAGCCTGGCTCGCTCACCCTCGCCGGGTGGTCCGTGGCGCGCCCCGGGCTGGGCAGGGTCTGAGTCCTCGCCGTCCTCCGCCTCACACCTCGCGCGGACCGGACCGCGCACGGGCGTGATCGGCGGGCCGGGTCCGCGGCGGCGCGCGTCCTGGTGACGAGGCGGCAGAGGAGACAGTTCCATGGCACCACGACCGTTCCGCGGTGTGATCAACGTCGACATCCGCGACTCGAAACCGGACTGGACGCCGTTCGAGCCGCCGAGAGCGCCCGACGGCGCGTCGAACGTCGTCTACATCGTGCTCGACGACGTCGGTTTCTCGGCCATGTCCTGCTACGGCGGCCCGATCGCGACCCCGAACATCGACCGCATCGCCGACGACGGGGTCCGCTTCACCCAGTGGCACACGACGGCCCTCTGCTCGCCGACGCGGTCGTGCCTGTTGACCGGGCGCAACCACACCCGCAACTCGATGGCCTGCATCACCGAAGCGGCCGTCGGCTTCCCGAACGCGAGTGGCACCGTCCCGCCGGAGAACGGCATGTTGCCCGAGATCCTGGGCGAGCGCGGCTGGAACACCTACATGGTCGGCAAGTGGCACCTGTGCCCGACGGTCGAGATGAACCTGGCCTCGACCCGGCGGAACTGGCCGTCCGGGCGAGGCTTCGAGCGCTGGTACGGGTTCCTCGGGGCGGAGACGAACCAGTGGTATCCCGACCTGGTCTACGACAACCACCCGGTGGACCAGCCGAAGTCGCCGGAGGAGGGCTACCACCTCACCGAGGACCTCACCGACAAGGCGATCGAGTTCATCCGCGACGCCAAGACCATCGCGCCGGAGAAGCCCTTCTTCCTCTACTACGCCCCCGGTGCGGCGCACGCCCCGCACCACGCCCCCAAGGAGTGGATCAGCAGGTTCGCCGGGCAGTTCGACATGGGCTACGAGGCCATGCGCGTCCAGACCCTCGCGCGGCAGAAGGAGCTCGGGATCGTCCCGCAGGACACCGAACTGCCGCCCATCAACCCGCTCGGCACGCCGGAGACCCGCACCGGGCCCGACGGGCAGCCGTTCCCGCCGCTGGACGAGACCCGGCCCTGGGACTCGCTGGGCGACGACGAGAAGCGGTTGTTCACGCGGATGGCCGAGGTGTACGCCGGCTTCCTCGCGCACGCCGACCATCACATCGGCCGGCTGCTGGACTACCTGGAGGAGTCCGGACAGCGCGACAACACGATGATCATCGTGGTGTCGGACAACGGCGCCAGCGGCGAGGGCGGCCCCGACGGGTCGATCAACGAGATGAAGTTCGCCAACGGCATCCCCGACGACATGCAGTCCAACCTGGCGATGCTCGACGAGCTCGGCGGCACGCGCACCTACAACCACTACCCGAACGGCTGGGCGATGGCCTTCAACACGCCGTTCAAGATGTGGAAGCGCTACGAGTTCAACGGCGGCACCGCCGACCCGTGCATCATCTCCTGGCCCACGGCCGGCGCCGCGGCCGACGTGGCGGGCAACGGTCAGCTGCGCCACCAGTACCACCACGCGATCGACATCGTGCCGACGATCCTGGACACGCTCGGCGTCGAGGCCCCGGACACGATCAAGGGTCATGTGCAGAGCCGGATCGACGGCGTCAGCATGCGTTACAGCATCGGCGACCCGTCCGCGCCGTCGGCGAGGACGACGCAGTTCTACTCGATGCTCGGCTCGCGCGGCATCTGGCACGACGGCTGGAAGGCGGTCACGACCCACCCCACGCTGAGCGGCTGGAGCGACTTCAACAACGACACCTGGGAGCTCTACCACGTCGACGTCGACCGGGCCGAGCTGCACGACCTGGCGGAGGAGCAGCCCGACAAGCTGCGTGAGCTGGTCAGCCTGTGGTACGCCGAGGCTGGCGACAACGGTGCCTTCCCGCTCGACGACCGGTCCGCGCTGGAGATCATGATCACGCCGCGCCCACAGGTGACGGCCGAGCGCGACCGATACATCTACTACCCGAACACCGCCGAGGTTCCCGAGCAGCAGGCGGTCAACGTCCGCAACCGGTCGTTCTCGATCGGCGCGCTCGTCGACATCCCGGCCCCGGGCGCGCAGGGTGTGCTGTTCGCCCACGGCTCACGCTTCGGCGGCCACGCCCTCTACGTCAAGGAGGGCCGGCTGCACTACGTCAACAACTTCGTCGGTCTGACGGAGCAGAAGATCGACGGCACGGTCGACCTGCCGATCGGTGAGAAGCTGCTGCTCGCGGCCTCGTTCGACAAGGACGGCGAGGACCCCAAGGGCGTCGCCACCGGGATCCTGTCGCTCTACCACGCCGACCGGAAGGTCGGCGAGGGCCGGATCAAGACCCAGCCCGGGCTCTACAGCCTGGCCGGGGAAGGCCTGTGCGTCGGGCGCGACAGCGGCGAGCCGGTGACGTCGGACTACCCCGGCGAGCACCCGTTCGTGTTCACCGGCGGAACGATCCGGCGCGTCGCCGTCGACGTCAGCGGTGACCTGTACGTCGACCTGGAGCGTGAGGCCCAGGCCATGATGGCGAGGGAGTAGCGACACGTGCGCCCTCCGGGGGATCGGTGGGCGACAGCCGATCCCCCGGAGCGGGCCGCACCGCGGTTCAGCCGACCGTCGCGAGGGCGCCGGGTGCGATCTCGACCCGGACGGGGGTGTGCGCGTCGACGGCGAGGACCTCTCCGTCGAGCTGCAGGGGGGTCGGCTTGTGGGTGACGAACCGGTAGGCGGTCGCCGTCGGTTGCGGGCCCAGTCCGCGGGTCGCCGCCCTGATCGCGACGCCGAGGACCTTCCATTTCGACACGTGCGGGAGCGCGATCACCTCGAACCGGCCGTCGTCGGGTCGCCCGGTCGCGCTGATCGTCGCGTATTTGGCCATCTGGGTGATGTTGGCGAAGAGGAGGCTGTCGAGGTTGCGGCGGGTGCCGTCGTCCAGGGTGACGGCGAACGGGCGGAACCGCGCGAACGTGCGCACCACCGAGACGATCTCCCGCAGTGAGCCCTTGCCCCCCTTCTCCAGGTCGATGGCGACGATCGGGGTGAGGCCGACGCCGATGTAGGAATGCGCGTAGCGGACGACGGTGCCGGGCCCCTCGCCGACGGTGAGGCGCAGCAGGTCGAGGTGCCGCACCTCGCCGGCGACGATGGCGTCGCCGAGGGCCTGCTCGCGGGTGGTCCGGCGGTGGTCGTTGGCGTTGCCCGCGGCCATGACCGCACAGACCGTTCCGGTGTCGCCCGCCTGCATGACGCCGTCGACGACCTCGTTGTAGCCGCCGTCCCCGCTCACCGAGACGATCAGGGAACGGGGCACGCGGGCCGCCTCCCCGGCCAGCTCGCGAGCATGGCCCGCGCGTTCGGTGGGGCGCAGGCGAACCGTCGTCCGCGGCAGGCGCCGGGTGAGCTCGGCGCCGAGTTCCGCCGCCAGCTCGGCGGCGGAACCCGTGCTGTGCGGGTTGAAGATCACGACGATGCGATCGAACCGGGGCCGGGTGGTCACGTCTGCCTCCCGCGGTGTCCCGTGTCGTCGTCCGCCTCGGGCAGGCACTCGCCGAGCCCCGGACTGCACGGTACGAGCCCGTCGGCGGAACGCAACACGGGGCAACCGGCCCGCAACGTCGAAAAAACGCATGTGAAATACGGATTCGGGAAGGTCATCGAGCCGGCGGCCGTGGCCGTGCACACCCGGGCACCGGCGAGTCCTCGTCCCACACCCCACCTGGAGAATCGATGACCATCGACTTCACGATGTCCGACGAGCAGAAGAAGCTGCAGTACGACGTGCGTGCGTTCGCCGAGAACGTGCTCAAGCCGATCGTCGCCGCAGCCGACGCGGAACCGGACCCGCTCAAGGGCTTCCAGATGACCAAGCCGGCCTACGTCGAGGCGTACAAGGCCGGGATCGCCATGTGCATGCTGCCGGCCGAGTACGGCGGCGGCGGCATCTCCTGCGTCGACCTGGTGATCGCCGCCGAGGAGATCTGTGTCGTCGACCCCGGGTTCGCCTGCACCGTGCTGTGCAACGGGCTCGGCCTGATGCCGGTGGCGTGGTACGGCTCGGAGGAGCAGAAGCAGAAGTTCCTGGGTGCCGCGACCTCGGACCCGACCGGCGAGTACCTCGGTGGCTGGACCGCGAGCGAACCGCCCGGCAACCCGTCCGGGACCGCGAACTTCGACATCCCGCTGCCGCGGCCGGCCGGGGTCGGCCTCACCGCCGAGCTCGATGGTGACCACTACGTCGTCAACGGCCGCAAGTACTGGCCGTCATCGGCGGGCTGGGACGAACGCGGGGTCAACGCGGGCACGTTGATCGTCCGGACCGACCCGAACGTCGGCGGCACCTCCGGTCTCTCGGCCCTGGTCCTGGAGCGGGACACCCCGGGCGTCACCTACCGGCACCTCGACAAGACGGGGCATCGGCTGGCGTCGAACGCGGAGATCGTCTTCGAGAACGCCAGGATCCCCGCGACGAACCTGCTCCCGGGTGCCGTCGGGAACGGCGATCTGGTGATCAACAGGAACTTCGCCTGGTCCGGGCCGGTCGCGGCGATCGCCGCGGTGGGCATGGCGCGGGCGGCCTACGAGATGGCGCTCGACTTCGCCAAGGGCAACACCGCCGGTGCGCTGAAGCCGATCATGGGCTTCCAGAACGTCGGGTACGTCCTCGGTGACGTCGCGGCGAAGATCGAGATGGGCCGCTACTTCTCCTGGCGGGCCGCGGACTACCTGGACAAGCACGACCAGCACGCGGAGCTGGTCGGGGCGATGAACAAGATCCAGGTCACCGAGCTGATGTTCGAGTGCGTGTACAAGTGCATGCAGATCGTCGGGGTGAACAGCCTGGAGACCAAGAACGGTTTCGGCAAGATCCTGCGTGAGGCCTCCGTCCTGCCCATCTACGACGGCGGGAACATGGGTATGCAGCGTCGCCGGGTGCACGGAATCCTCGCCGACCCGCTGTTCAACCCGCGGGCGATCATGGAGGACGACTACGTGGTGTTCGGGAAGCACCACGAGGAGATCGACACGATCGCCGGCTGAGCCGGGCGGCCCGGCCCGGCGCTGCTCCGCCGGGCCGGGCCGGTATCGGGTAGGTTCGGGCCGTCCCAAACGAGACGAGCCGAAGTTGAGACACACCAACCACGCCGACTACGCGCTGCGTGTCCTGCTCTACCTCCGGGTCGCGCCGGGTAGGCGGGGCTCGGTCGGCGACATCGCCACCGCGCACCACATCTCCCGTCACCATCTCGACAAGGTCGTCACCGGGCTGGCCGCGGCGGGGCTGGTGGAGACGGCCAGGGGCCGCGGCGGCGGGGTGCGCCTCGTCCGGGATCCGGCCTCGATCACGCTGGGCGAGATCATGCGGGCGATGGAGAACGACTACGCGGTGGTGGAGTGCCTGGGCCCGGCGCGGTTCTGCCGGGTGGCCGGGGTCTGCGGGGCGCGGAACGTCTTCTCGCGCGCACTGGACGCATATTTCGCCGTGCTCGACGACGCCACGCTCGAGGAGATCGCCGACAACGACCTCGGTCTGCGCGGCGCGCTCGGTCTGAGCGGCGGCACCGGACACTGAACCGCTCGCGTTCCCGGACGGCCGTCGTGACGCCCCGGGGACCATCGTCTCGTGCCTGAAGGGGACATCGTGGCCGTCGACTTCGCGCTCACGGATCGGCAGCGTGCGCTCAAGCGCAATGCTCGTGAGTTCGCCCGTGAGGTGCTGCGGCCCGCCGCGGAGGCGGCCGACCGGATCGCCGATCCGCACGAGGCGTTCCGGGCCATGAAGCCGGTGTACGAGCAGGCCGCTGCGGCGGGCATGACCACCATGTTCCTGCCCGCGGAGTACGGCGGGGGCGGCGCGTCGAACGTCGACTTCCTGATCGCCATCGAGGAGCTCTGCGCGGTCGACCCGGGGTTCCCGACGATCCTGCTCGTGAACGGGCTGGCCCTCATGCCCGTGCTCTGGCACGGCACCGACGAGCAGCGGGAGAGGTGGCTCGGGTACGCGACCGGACCGCGCCGCAGCGACTTCCTGGCGGGCTGGGCCGTGAGCGAACGGGGTGGCACCGCGAACTTCGACCATCCGAGCCCGCGCGCCGGGATCCAGCTGCTCGCCGAGCTCGACGCGGCCACCGACGAGTACGTGCTCACCGGCGAGAAGCACTGGCCCTGCAACTCGGGGGGCTGGGACCTCGACGGGGCCGACATGAGCGTCTGCATCGTGCGGACGGACCGGTCCGGCGGCGGCACGGAGGCGCTGAGCGCGATCATCGTCGAGCGTGGCACCCCGGGCATCACCTACGAATCCATCGACAAGCTCGCGCACCGCACCTGTCAGAACGTGACGATGACGTTCCGCGGCGCCCGGGTCCCGGCCGCGAACCTCCTCTGCCCCGGCGACGGGGATTTGCTGATCAGTCGGAACTTCACGTGGTCGGGCCCCATCGCCGCGATCGCCTCGGTCGGCGTGGCGCGCGGGGCCTACGACTTCGCGCTCAAGTGGGCGAAGTCCTACACCGGCGGGGGAGCGGGGCCGATCATCGAGCACCAGGCCGTCGGGCACCTGCTCACCGACATCGCGGCCAGGATCGAGGCTGCCCGGTACTTCTGCTGGAAGGCCGCCCACTACCTCGACGCCCATCCCGACGGCGGCCACGCGATCGGCGCGATGAACAAGACCTTCTGCGGCGACCTCATGCAGAGGGTCGTCTTCGACTGCATGCGTCTGGTCGGCGTCAACGCCCTCGACACGCGGTTCCCGTTGGCGCGCCTCTACCGGGAGTCGGTCGTGTTCCCGCTCTACGACGCGGGCAACCTGGGGATGCAGCGCCGCCGGGCCTGGGGGGTCATGGCCGATCGCGGATTCAGCCCCGACACCTTCGTGGACGGGGACCCGCTGCCGTTCACGAAGGCGATGGAGGGCTACGGCGCCGGGGGCGTACCCGGCCTCCCCTGACCGTGAGCCGGCGGGCGGGCCGCCGCGACAGCGGGCGCGAGACGCGCCGCCGGAAGATCCGGTTCGGGTGCCGTCGGCCGTGGCGGCGGGCTCACTCGTGTGGTTCCGACGGGTGAGTGACCGGCGAGCCTCGTTTGCGTTATTGCGTCGCACCGCGGTCGGCGCGTACACCGGAATGCGTACTCCTGGGGCGGCCATCGGAAGATCCGCTTGCGGCAGCGTCGCCCGACCGTGGACGCGCGGGGCCGGTACGCACCGGGCCGGCTTCGGACGAACCAAAGGCGGTTCTCCATATGACCGACGGACAGCGGCTCGCAACACCACCCGGAACGGGCAACGGTTCGGTGCTGGACGCATGGGAGCGGTTCCAGCAGGGCGACGACCACATCCGTGGGGTCCGGCCCGAAGTGGTGGTGTCGTGGCTGCGCTGCCGGGAGAAGTACAAGGTCGACCCGCACCTCACCGAGGCGCCCGCGGCCCCCGCCGCCGGCGAGCACGCGCTGGAGCACGGTGTGGTCTTCACCGAGATGGGCGGGGTCGCAGCGTCCGCGACCCGCGAGGTGGAGGGCCTCAACGGCATCGTCACCGTCACCGACTGCACGGGCCGTGTCCTGGCCGTCTGGGGTGACCCGGCCACCCGGCTGCGCGCCGACGAGGCGAACCTGAAGCCGTGGCACTGCTGGTCGGAGTGCGCCGCGGGCACCAACGGCATGGGGACGGCACTGGAGACGCACGGCCCCGTGCTGGTCGGCGGGGCCGAACACTGGTGCGAGGCGTTCCACAACTGGGTGTGCGCCGGCGTCGCCGTGCGTGACGTCGTGACCCGCGAGCCGATCGCGGTCCTGAACGTCTCGTGCTGGCGCACCGCGCTGCCCCGGTCGACCGCGGGCTGGCTCGCCAACGCGGTCATGCGGGCCCAGAGCATCCTGAAACGCCGCGCCCGCGACAGCGGCGCGGAGCTCGTCGCCGCGTTCACGCAGGCCAAGGGGCAGTCGAGCAGCCCGCTGGCCGCGGTGGACACCGCGGGCAAGGTCGTGATCGCGAACGACCCGGCGAGCGTGCTGATGGGCGTGCCGGCATCGACGCCGGCGGTGGATCCGACGGTCCGCTGGAACTCCGGGCTACCCGACATCATCGGCGCCGCGCGATACGCCAGCGTGCACGCTGCGCACAACCCCGCCTGGGTCGGCTCCACCCAGGTCTTCACCCACCTCGCCGACGACCCGACGCCCGTCAGCATCCGGCCCGTCTTCCTGTCCGGGCACCTGGTCGGCAGCCTGATCGCGTTCGGGTCCTCGGACGGCGAGCGCCTCGCGCCCGGCGAGGGGGCCGCGCACCCCCGCATGCCGGTCCGGCGCCTGGTGGGCGTCCGGGACGACCGGATGGTGCTGCTGCGGTTGCCGGAGGTGTCCTTCGCCGAGTCCGACGGCAACGACGTCTGGCTGGCGACCGACGAGGGGCGGTTGCGCGCGGCCACGCCCGGCCTCGACAAGCTCGACGCCGAGCTCGCCGGCTCGGGGTTCCTGCGGGTCCACCGCCGCTACGTCGTCAACGTGGACCGGATCCGCGAGATCGAGCGGGGGCCGCGGGGCGAGATGCTGCTGGTCATGGAGGGTCGGCAGCGGGAAGCGGTGCCCGTTTCGCGACGCAACTCCGCGGCCGTCCGCCGCGCGCTCGGAATCTGAGCGGAACCGGGTGCGAACGGTGTCGATCGGTCCGCGAACGGCGCGTTCCGGGGAACGGACGGTGAATTCGGCGGACCCCGATCGCGGCGGGCGTAGAGTCGTTCTCCCGGGACGGCCCGAACGGGTGCCGGCCCGGATTCGCGTGTGTGCGAGCGCGGGGCGGGCGCCGCCGTGGGCGTGACGATTCCGCCGCGCCGTCGTGACAGTTCTGGAGCGTCTCCGAAGGAATTCCGTGTCCGCCACCCATGACGTGTCCGCCACCTATGACGTCGTCCTCCGTACGCGGAACGCCGAGCGCGCCGCCCTCCCGCACCCGACGCGCGGCGGCGCCAACCGGGTCTGGTGGCCGCACCGGCTGGACCTGACGGTCCTCGCGCCCGACGCCGCCGACCCGTGGGCTGCGGGCTTCGACTACGGCGCCGCGTTCGAGACGCTCGATCTCGCCGCCGTGCGCCGCGACATCGAGCGGGTCCTCACGACCTCGCAGCCCTGGTGGCCCGCGGACTACGGCAGCTACGGCCCGCTCATGGTGCGCATGGCGTGGCACGCCGCCGGCACCTACCGCGTCCGCGACGGGCGCGGCGGTGCCCGCGGCGGCTACCAGCGCTTCGCGCCGCAGAACAGCTGGCCGGACAACAAGGGGCTGGACAAGGCGCGGCGACTGCTGTGGCCGGTGAAGAAGCGGTACGGCCGCGCGCTGTCGTGGGCCGACCTGATGATCTTCGCCGGTACCGTCGCGCTGGAGACCATGGGCGTGCCGACGCTGGGCTTCGGTGGTGGCCGCGAGGACGCGTGGGCGCCGGACGACTCGGTCGACTGGGGCCCGGAGCGCGCCTGGCTCGCCGACGAGCGGCACACCCGTGTCCGCGAGCTGGACGAGCCGCTCGCCGCCTCGGAGATGGGCCTGATCTACGTCAACCCCGAGGGCCCGCGCAGCGTCCCCGATCCGTGGCTCGCCGGGCGGGACATCCGGGAGACGTTCCGGCGCATGGGGTTCGACGACGAGGAGACGGTCGCGCTGATCGCGGGCGGGCACACGTTCGGCAAGACCCACGGTGCTGCGCACGACAGTCACCTCGGGCCGGAGCCCGAGGGCGCCCCGCTGGAGGAGCAGGGTCTGGGCTGGCGCAACGACCACGGCACCGGCGTCGGACCCGACGCGATCGTGAGCAGCCTGGAGGGCGTCTGGACGGCGCACCCGACCCGCTGGGACCACGGCTACCTGGAGACGCTCTACCGCTACGACTGGGACGCGGTGCTCAGCCCTGCCGGGCTCTGGCAGTGGGTCCCGTCCGGCGGGGCCGGTGCCGGCACGGTGCCCGATGCCCACGACCCGGCGGTCACCCATGTCCCCACGTTCCTCACGACGGACCTGGCGCTGCGCTACGACCCCGGGTACGAGCCGGTCTCGCGGCGCTTCCTCGAACGGCCCGACCTGTTCGCCGACGCCTTCGCCCACGCGTGGTTCAAGCTCACCCACCAGGACATGGGTCCGATCCAGTGCTATCGCGGGCCGCTGGTCCCCGCGGAGCCACAGCTGTGGCAGGACCGCGTCCCCGACGTCGACCACGAGCTGGTCGGGCCGGCGGAGGTCGCCGACCTGAAGCGGCGGCTCCTCGCCGCCGGGCCGTCGGTGGCGCAGCTCGTGACCACCGCGTGGGCGTCGGCCTCGACGTTCCGGGTGAGCGACCGCCGCGGCGGCGCGAACGGTGCCCGGATCCGCCTGCGTCCGCAGCGCGACTGGGAGGTCAACGAGCCCGCCCGGCTCGCCGAGGTCCTGGACGCGCTCGAGCAGGTCCGGGCGGCGGCACCGCACCCGGTGTCGCTCGCCGACCTCCTCGTCCTGGGCGGGTGCGCGGCCGTCGAGCGGGCCGCGGCCGACGCGGGCCACGACCTGCAGGTCCCGTTCGTGCCGGGCCGCACCGACGCCACCCAGGAGCAGACCGACGTCGACTCGTTCGCGGCGCTGGAACCCGTCGCGGACGGTTTCCGCCAGTACCGGGGCCCGGGCTGCCGGCTGCCGGGCGAGCACGCGCTGGTCGAGCGCGCCGCCCTGCTGGGCCTCAGCGCACCGGAGACGGTGGTGCTCCTCGGGGGCCTGCGGGCGCTCGGGGTGACCGTCGGCGGGTCGCGGCGGGGGGTGCTCACCGCGACGCCCGGTGTGCTGACCACCGACTTCTTCGTGAACCTGCTCGACCCGGGCACGTCGTGGACCCCCGCGGGCGCCGACGCCTTCGACGGCCGCGATCGCGCCACCGGCGAGCTCCGGTGGACCGCGAGTCGCGTCGACCTCGCCGTCGGCTCGAACTCCGAACTGCGCGCGATCGCGGAGGTGTACGCCGCCGACGACGCCCATGGGCGGTTCGTCACGGATTTCGCGGCGGCCTGGGACAAGGTCATGACCCTCGACCGCTTCGACCTCCGATGACCCACGCGTGGCACGAGCGGTGCCCCTGCTCACACGAACGGTAGGCGGGTCAGGGTGAGCGGCGCGGCTCTTGTGAGCGGAAATCCGGCGGGCGTACGCTCCGAATACCGAATTCGCAAAGCATTGCCGCGAGGGGTCTCGAATTCAATCCCGCGGACCAAGAATGCTGTCGAGAAACGGATTCCAGGCTCAGGGAGGTGACGCCCGTGACCAGTGCTCAGGAGCGATCGGACCTGATGGGCAAACTCGGGCTGAACGTGCAGAACAGAGCGGCGATCGGGAGGCTGCTCAATTCGGGCAATGTCGGTGAGGCCAAGGAACACGGGGACGGCCGCATGACGGCCACGATCCGGATCAACCCGGACGAACTGACCTGGGACCCGCAGATCCTGGTCATGCCGCACGGCGGCGACATCGAGCTCGAGCTCATCAACGACGACCAGAACACCCACTGCGCGCTGCTGCCGAGCAACGGCGACCGCAAGTTCATCTGGCTGGTGAACCACTCGCGCGGCCGGGCGACCCTCAACCTCGACGGCCCCGGTTGCTACTGGTACAGCTCGCCGACCGGCAACGACGAGGGCCGCGGTCTGACCGGTGCCATCGTCGTGCTCGGCGACGTGCCGCCGGAAGCGCGCCTCGACCGACCCGACCAGCCGCGCCCATAGGAGGAGCACACGCCATGACCGTCGAGTACGTCGACGCCGGCGAGGCGATCGACCAGGGAGATCTCAGCGGCAAGCACGGCACCGCGCCGCCGGTCGTCGAGGGCGTCACCTACGAGCGGATCCTCGAGGCCCGCTCCGAGCCGCAGAACTGGCTCACCTACTACGGCGCCTACAACGGGCAGCGGTTCAGCCCGCTCGACCAGATCAACACCGAGAACGTGAAGCGGATCGGGCCGGCCTGGGTCTTCCAGGCGGGGTCCAGCGGCATGATCGCGGGCGCCTCCACCTACGCGTTCGAGGCCGCCCCGCTCGTGGTCGACGGGGTCATGTTCGTCTCGGGCTGGGACGGCTGGGTCTGGGCGCTGAACGCGGCGACCGGCAACGAGATCTGGCGCTACAAGCACGCGACCCCGTACGACGTGTCGCTGTGCTGCGGCAACGTCAACCGCGGTGTCGCCGTCGCCAAGGGCAAGGTCTTCAGCGTCACGCCGAACGCACACCTCATCGCCCTCGATGCGACCACCGGGAAGAAGCTCTGGGACCGGACCTACGGCGACGTGCGGGCAGGGGAGAGCGCGACGTGCGCCCCGCTGATCGTGAAGAACCTCGTCATCGTGGGCAGCTCCGGCGGCGAGTTCGGCGTCCGCGGCCACCTCGACGCCTTCGACCTCGACAGCGGCGAGCACGCGTGGCGCTGCTACATGGTGCCCAAGCCCGGCGAGCCCGGCTCGGACACGTGGCCGTCCGAGGGACAGGCGTGGGCGCGCGGCGGCGGCAACTGCTGGCTCACCGGCACGTTCGACCCGGAGACCAACCTTCTCTACTGGGGCACCGGCAACCCGGCCCCGGACTTCGACGGCGAGGTGCGCGAGGGCGACAACCTCTACACCGACAGCATCGTCGCGATCGATGCCGACGCGGGTGAGATCCGCTGGCACTACCAGTGCACGCCGCACGACGTGTGGGACTACGACTCGATCTCCGAGTGCATCCTGTTCGAGCACGAGGGCCGCAAGCTGCTCGGGCACTTCGACAAGAACGGCTACTTCTTCGTCGTCGACCGCACCAACGGCGAGCTGGTCCGGATCACGCCGTTCGTCGACCGGATCGACTGGGGCAACATCACCCGCGACGGCAAGGTCACACCGTCGCGCTATCCGGAGAAGGAGGGCGAGCCGGTCCACTTCTTCCCGGGTCCGGCCGGTGCCAAGGAGTGGACGCACGCGGCGTACAACCCGGAGACGGAGCTGTTCTACGTACCGGTACAGGACGTCGGTGCCACCGCGACTCGGCGCCGCCGCGAGTTCAAGGAGAGCATCCCGTACTGGGGTGCCGGCGTGCAGGTCGACATCGAGGACATGACCGGCTACGTCAGCGCCTACGACGCGAACGGCGAGGAGAAGTGGCGCTGGCGCGCCAAGCTCCCGATGTGTGCGTCGGTGCTGACCACGGGCGGCGGCCTCGTCTTCGCCGGTGAGCCCAACGGCATGTTCAACGCCCTCGACGCCCGCACCGGCGAGCACCTGTGGCAGTTCCAGTGCGGCAGCGGCCACCACAGCAGCCCCGTCAGCTACAGCGTCGACGGCCGGCAGTTCGTCGCCGTCCCCGTCGGCTGGGGCGGTTGGGCCGAGGGCTTCCTGCCCGGGATGCTCGGCGCCGGCCACGGCAGCGCGCTGATGGTCTTCGCCCTGCCGCCGGAGTGACCACCCGCCCGCGATCGACAGACAGGAGGTGACCAGTGGAAACGACCGCTCGTAGCGAGTGGGAGGCACCCGAGTTCGACGAGATCGGCTGCGCTCCCGAGGTGACGATGTACGTCGCCCGCAAGGAGGACTGAGGGCGCGCGGGGCGCCGGCCGCACGGTCGGCGCCCCGCGTCCGTCGGACGGGGAGGTCCGCGATGTGGCTGCAGGTGCTCGGCTCGGCTGCGGGCGGCGGCTTCCCGCAGTGGAACTGCGGGTGCCCGGGCTGCCGCGCGGTCCGCGACGGCTCGCGACCCGCCCGCCCGCGGACGCAGTCCTGCGTGGCGGTGAGTGCCGACCGGCAGCGCTGGTTCCTGCTCAACGCATCGCCGGACGTCCGCAGCCAGGTCGAGGCGTTCCCGCCCCTGCAACCGCGCGCCGGCCGGGCCACTCCGCTGGGCGCGGTCCTGCTCACCGACGGGGAGCTCGACCACACGTTGGGTTTGCTCCTGCTGCGGGAGGCCGAGCGCCTGGAGGTGCACGCCACCGAGGCCGTCGCCGCGACCCTGCGCGACGGCAGCGGCGTGCTCGCGACGCTGGAGCGTTACTGCGACGTGGACCTCCGGACGGTCGTACCCGGCGTCGACGTGCCGCTCGCCGACGGCCTGACCTACCGCGCCTTCGACGTCCCGACCACCAAGCGGGCGCGCTTCGGCGGCGGTCCGCAGGAGGGCCGGGTCGTCGGCTACCGGCTGACCGACGGGCGCAGCGGCCGGGCGGCCGTCCACCTGCCGGGCATGCAGCGGCTCACCCCCCAGGTGCGCGCGGAGATCGACGGCTGCGCGTGCCTGTTCCTCGACGGCACCTGCTGGGACGACGACGAGCTGATCCGCCTCGGGCTCGCGGCGAAGACGTCGCAGGAGATGGGGCACCTGGCGATCGGCGGTCCCGGCGGGAGCCTGGAGCAGCTGGCCGGGGTGGACGTCGAACGCACGATCTACATCCACATGAACAACACCAACCCCGTCCTGCTCGAGGACTCCGCGCAGCGACGGACGCTCACCGACCGCGGCCTGGACGTGGCCGAGGACGGTCTCGAAGTGAAGGTGTAGGGGGCCCATGACCACGTCGTTGCAGACGTCGCACACCGAGGCGTTCGTCGAGGCGCTGCGCGCGCAGTCGCGTGCCTACCACGACCAGCACCCGTTCCACGTGCGGATGAACGCAGGACTGTTGAGCCGCAACCAGCTGCAGGGCTGGGTGGCCAACCGCTTCTGCTACCAGCTGGCCATCCCGCGCAAGGACGCCGCGATCCTCGCCAACTGCCCGGACGTCGCGGTGCGCAGGCGCTGGATCCGGCGCATCGTCGACCACGACGGCACCGGGCCCGGAGAGGGCGGCATCGAGGCCTGGCTGCGGCTGGGCGAGGCCGTCGGGCTCTCGCGCGAGGACATGCTCGCCGAGACCCTCATCGTGCCGAGCGTGCGGTTCGCCGTCGACGCGTACGTGACCTTCGCGCGCACCCGCCCGTGGGTGGACGCGGTCGCCTCGTCGCTGACCGAGCTGTTCGCCCCCGACCTCATGGCCGAGCGGCTCGCCGCGTTCGAGCGCCACTACCCGTGGATCGACCGCGACGGCCTCGCCTACTTCCGTGCCCGCCTGTACCAGGCGCCGCGCGACTCCGAGCACGCGCTGGAGGTCGTCACCGAGCACTGCCGCACGCCGGAGGACCAGCAGCGCGCCGTGGCCGCACTGGCGTTCAAGTGCGACGTGCTCTGGAGCATCCTGGACGGCATCGACCGGGCGTACCCGGAGTGACCGCCGTGGACGGCGGGGAGGTCGTCGAGGACGTCCGCAGGCCGCGGCTCGCCCCGCACGTCCGGCTGCGGTTCGACGCCGCCCGTGGCCGGCACGTCCTGCTCAGCCCCGAGACCGTCGCGGTGCTCAACGCGACCAGCGCGGACATCCTGCTGCTGTGCGACGGGCGGACCGTCGCCGAGATCGTCGCGGAGCTGCGGGCGCGGTACGACCACGTCGAGGAGGCGGACGTGCGCGAGTTCCTGCGGCAGATGGCCGAGCGACGCTGCGTGGAGGTGTGATGAACCGGCCGTTCGGACTGCTCGCCGAGCTGACCTACCGCTGCCCGCTGTCGTGTGCCTACTGCTCGAACCCGGTCACCCTGGCCGAGTACGGCGACGAGCTGACGACGGCCGAGTGGTGCCGCGTGTTCGAGCAGGCCCAGGAGCTGGGTGTGCTGCAGCTGCACCTGTCGGGCGGGGAGCCCCTGCTGCGCCGCGACGTCGTCGAGCTGGCGGCCACCGCCCGCGAGCTGGGGATGTACTCGAACCTCGTGACGAGCGCGCTCGGACTCGACCGTCGCCGTGCCGAGCGGCTACGCGCAGCGGGCCTCGATCACGTGCAGGTCAGCGTGCAGGCGGACGAGCAGGAGATGTCGGACCGGATCGCCGGCACGCGCTCGTTCGACCGCAAGATCGAGGCGTGCCGGCTCGTGAAGGAGCTGGGCTGGCCGCTCACGCTCAACGTCGTGCTGCACCGACAGAACATCCACCGGGTCGGCGACCTGCTGGCGCTGGCCGAGGAGCTGGACGCCGACCGGATCGAGCTGGCCAACACCCAGTACTACGGGTGGGCCTGGCGCAACCGCGACGCGCTGCTGCCCAGCCGGGCGCAGCTCGCCGAGGCCGAGCCGGTCGTCAGCGCGGCCCGGGCGCGGCTGGCCGGCCGCATGGAGGTCGTGTACGTGCTGCCCGACTACTACAGCCGCTACCCGAAGCCGTGCATGGGCGGCTGGGCCGAACGCCAGCTCACGGTGGCGCCCAACGGCGACGTGCTGCCCTGCCCGGCAGCGCAGTCGCTGCCCCTGCCGCGCGCGAGCGTGCGCGAGGACCCGCTCGAACGGATCTGGACGAGCTCGCCGCTGTTCGAGAGCTACCGGGGCACGGACTGGATGCCCGACCCGTGCCGCGGCTGTGACCGGCGGGAGATCGACTTCGGCGGTTGCCGGTGTCAGGCGTTCCAGCTCACGGGCGACGCGGGGCGCACGGATCCCGTCTGCCACCTCTCACCCGACCACCACCTCGTCGACGAGGCGGTGCGGGTCGCGAACGGGGAGCCGGTGGAGCTGGAGCTCGTGCCGCGGCCGCACCGGGCGGGCGCGTCGTGACCGAGATCAACGCCGACTCGGCGATCAGCATCGCCGTCCTCGCCTTCTTCCTCAGCCTGGACAACTTCCGGTCCGCGATCGCGATCGGGACCGTCCCGTTCGGGATCCGGCGGGCGGTGCAGATCGCACTCGTCTTCGGGCTCTGGGACTTCGTCGCGCCCCTGGTGGGCGGCGAGTTGGGCCACCTCGTCGGCGACGCGATCGGCGACGTCTCCGAGTACGTCGGCCCGGTCGTCCTCGGCGTCTACGGGCTGTACCTGCTCATCGGGGCGCTGCGGAAACCCGAGCCGGAGGAGGTGGACCATCCCTGGGTGACGCTGCTGGGCATGCCGCTCGCGCTGAGCGTCGACAACCTGCTGGCCGGTACGGGTCTGGGTCTGCTCGGCGTCGCGCCCGTCGTCCCGGCGCTGGTGTTCGGCCTCGCCACCGTCGTGATGTCGCTGGCGGGACTGTTCATCGGGCGGCTGGTCGCCCGTGCCATCCCGATCCGCGCGGACCTGCTCTCCGGCATCTCGCTCGTCACCGCCGCCGTGGTGCTGCCGCTCGTGTTCTCTTCCTGACGCACCTGCCCGCATCGTCAGACTCCCGCGGCAGGTGGGGGGTGCCGCGGGGAATCCTGCCGGTCTCGCTGCAGCGCCAGGGTGGGGCAGGCGTCGATCGCCGCCTGGGCGAGTCGCAGCAGCGAGTGCGGAAGCGGGTCGCTCGTCCGCCCGTTCGCGAGTATCGGGTATCCCCACTCGTCCAGCGTGATCACCTCGGGCAGCAGCTGGGCGCAGAGCGCGTGCCCGTCGCAGGCGACGAAGTCGACGCGTAGACGTACGTCCGACACCCGGCGGCGATCGCTCATCGGGCACGGCCCGGCAGGGGGAAGAGTGCCGGTGCGGCCGCACCCGCGCACGGCAGGCCCCGCAGGTGATCGTGCAGGTCGTGCCGAAAGACCCGGAGGGCGCTGCGCACCAGCCGGACGGAGCCGTCCGGATGTGCACAGGCGCCACGGCCGTCGACGGTCCCCAGCCGGCGCTGGAGGCGGGCGTGCGCGTCGGGGGCGCCGGGAGAGCCGTGCACGATCGCCCGCAGGTCCTGGGCGATCGCCGGCAGGCCGAACCGGCACGGTCCGCACTGCCCGGCGGACTCGGCGGCGAGATGGTCGAGCAGGTGGGCGGTCTGACCCAGCCCGCACACGCGGGTGGGCAGCGCGAGCAGCGTCGGGACGCCGAGTGCCGATCCCGCGGACCGCATCGCCTCGTGGGTGAGCGGGGTGGCGAGCGCGTCGATCCCGAGCCACGCGCCGCCGTAGCCGCCGGACAGGATCGCCTGCACGGGCTCGGCCGGACCGCCGGCGAGTTCGAGGACCGCCTGCACGGTCGTGCCGCCGGGAACCTCGTCGACGCCGGGGTCACGGAGTGCGCCACCGGTGGTGACGAGCAGCGTGCCGGGCAGGTCGGACGTCCCGGCGCGGCGGAACCAGTCCGGTCCGTGGTGGGCGATCAGCGCGAGGTGGGCGAGTGTCTCGACGTTGTCGACCAGCGTCGGACGGCCGGCGACGCCGCGCTCGGCGGGTCGCGGCGGCGTGGTCGTCGGCAGCGCGGGCCGGCCCGAGAGGTACCCGACCAGCGCGGACTCCTCGCTCGCGACGTAGCGGCGGGGGACGGTGACCACCCGCGCGGGGACCCGGTCGTCGCGGGTGGCCACCGCGGCCCGCAGATCCCCGAGGCCCGGCTCGCCGGTGTGCACGCAGAGGATGGCGTCGTCGGCTCCGAGGGCGTCCGCGGCGGCGGCGAGCCCGTCGAGCACGAGGTGCGGGGAGTGGTGGAGCAGGACGGCGTCCTTGCGCGAGGCGGGCTCGCCCTCGCACCCGTTGGCGACGACGACCGGGACGCGCCGGCGTGCGCGCACACCCCGCGCGGCGACGGCGCGCAGCTTCACTGCGGTCGGGAACCCCGCCCCGCCGCGCCCTCGCAGCCCGGCCACCTCGACGAGGTCGGCGAGCCCGGCAACGTCGAGCACCGGCAGGGACCCGTGGCGGCGCCGGTGCGCCGCCAGGTCGTCGCGGTCGCCGTCGGCGTACCACGAGGCCAGGAGCCGGTGGGCGTGCGACAGGTCCTGGGCCGTCGTCATCGTGTGGGCTCCCGGGAGTCGTCGGACCAGATCAGCGCCCGCCAGAGCAGCCCGGCGGTGGCCGCCGCGACGCAACCGAGGGTGAGGACGAGGACCCAGCCGGTGGTCGAGTCGGCTCCCCCGATGCCGAGCCCGTGCGCGACGGCGAGCGGCCAGCACGCGTACGCGGTCATGTGGACCGCCTTCCACGCGCGCAGGCCCAGCCGGGCGCGCAGCAGGCTCGTGACGACCAGCGCGGCGAGGAGGTCGAAGGCCACCGCGCCCAGCCCGAGCCAGAACGGCTCGTACGCGGAGGTGAAGGGGAGCACGACGTCGAGCCACCGGATCGGGACGTAGCCGTCGAGTACCGCGGTGGCCACGTGCACCGCGAGGAACACGATCGCGAGCAGCGAGACGTTGCGGTGCAGGCGGCCCAGCGCGAACCGGGGCCAGCGTGTCGTGGCCGCGCGGGCGACCCCGGAGATGCCGAGCAGCAGCGTCGTGGTGAGCAGCACGAGCACGACGAGGCCCGCAGCACGGCTCGCGTACCAGGTCCACATCAGCGTGCGTCGAGATCGGCCGGCCAGCCGCCCAGTACCACGAGCTGCCCGTCGTCGGCGACGAGCCGCGCGGGCAGGTTCGCCTGCGACAGCCAGTGGCAACCCTCGTGCCCCGCCACGATCGCCGCGGTGGCCGCGGTGTTCGCCTCCAGGCACGTCCTGGCGGCGACGCTGACGGTCCGCCAACCGCCCGCGGTCGGAAGGCCCGTCCGTGGGTCGACGATGTGGTGACAGCGGAGGTCGCCGCGCCGCCAGCGTCGGCGGGTCGTCCCCGACGTCGCCAGCCCGCCGGAGGCGATCGCGACCACAGGCCCCGGACCGCGCGCGGCGTGGTCCTCGCCGATCCGGATCCGCCACCCGGTCGCCGGGGGCGGCCCGGCGACGGCCACGTCTCCGCCCAGGCTCACCAGCACTCCGCAGCCGGTGCGGTCCGCGATCGCCGCCGCGGACCGGTCGGCGGCGAGTGCCTTCGCCGTCGAGCCGAGGTCGATGCCGGTCCCGCGGGGGACCAGCACGGTCCGGTCGGTGACGTTCCAGCCGACCCGCCACCAACCCGGTGCGGGCACCGGGGCGGCGGCGGTGTCGGAGTCGGCCACGTCGGCGATGTCGCGGTCGTAGCCGAGGGCATCCATGCAGGTCCCGACCGTCGGATCCAGCAGGCCGTCGGTGAGCGACGCGGCCCGTAGCGCCGCGTCGAGGTGCAGGGCGAGGGTGTCGCCGACGGGGACCGCCGTCCCGGCCCGCCGCTCGACCCCGCGGATCTCGGAGTCGACCCGGAACCGGGAGCAGGACCGGTCGAGCTCGTCGAGCTCCGCGCGCAGCATCGCGACCGCCGTGCGGAGTGCGGCCCCGTCGGTCACGACGACCGTGGCGGTCGTGCCGATCGCGGGGAAGGACTCCGAGACCTCCGGCCCGACGACGGTGGCGGTCACGACGCACCCGACGAGACGTGATGTCCGCCCTGCGGCGCGACGGGGACCACCGGCGTCGCCGGCGCCTGCAGTCCCTGTCGGCCCGACGAGTGGTGCGACCGGTTCGGGACGGCGGGGTTCGTGCCCGGCGGGTCCGCCGCGGCCGGGCCGCCCTCGCCTGGGCCACCGTCATCGTCCGGGACCTGCCCGGTCAGAGCGGGCGGGGCAGTGGTCGCGGTGTCGGTGGTGGCCGCGGCCGGGGCCTGCGAGAACACGACCGCTGCCAGCGCCGTCGCCGCGATGCCGCCGACCGCGATCCAGCCGGTCGCGGTGGAAGCCCGTTGCAGGGCGCGGTCGCGGGCGGCGGCGCGTCCCCGTTGCGAATCCGTCACGGCACCCACTCAACCCCCGCGTTCTTGGAGATTCCTGGGGAGTGGGACACCCACGTGGAGCAGCGCGGACAAATCGTCCCGCGGCGGGTGGTGTCGGGGCACGGCGTTGCGCCGTTCGTCATGATGGCGTCCATGAACGCGCCGTCCGGATCCGCCGTCCCGGGGTCCGCGCACCCCGGGGCACCCGTGACCGCGCGACCGCGGGTGCTGCTCGTGGAGGACGAGGGTGAGCTGGCCGCGATGCTGGCCGGGTTGTTCCGCGAGGAGGGCTACCTCGTCGACGTCGCCGCCGACGGGCACACCGGACTGCACTACGGGCTGACCCGCAGCTACGACGTCGCGGTGCTCGACCGGGGACTGCCCGCCCTCGAGGGGCTCGACCTGCTGGGCCGGCTGCGGCGCAGCGGGGTGACGACGCCGGTGCTCGTCCTCTCGGCCCTGGGCAATCCGGCCGACCGGGTCGCGGGGCTGGACGCGGGCGCCGAGGACTACCTCACGAAACCCTTCGACATCGACGAGCTGCTGGCCCGCCTGCGCGCGCTGCGCCGTCGGCATCTCGACGCGGCACGGGTGCTCCCGATCGGCGAGGCCCGGCTCGACCTGGACGCGCGCGACGTCGTCGTCGGTGGGAGCCGGGTCGCGCTGTCGGAACGCGAGTGCGCCCTGCTCGCGACGCTGGCCTCGCGGCCGCGTCAGGTGTTCGGTCGCGACGACCTGCTCGCGCTGGCGTTCCCCGAGGCCGAGAACCCCGTCGTCGTCGACACCTACGTGCACTACCTGCGGCGCAAGCTCGGGCGCGGCGTCGTCGAGACGGTGCGCGGGCGCGGCTACCGGGTCGGCGTCCCGGCCGCTCCCGGCGTCGACGGACCGGTGGGATGAGGCCCCGGCCGGCGGGGGAGGCCCTGCTGGCGCGACGGGCCGCGGTCCGGCTCGGCGTGCAGGCCGCCGTCATCGCCGGGCTGATCGTCGTCGCGCTGACGGCGGTCGCGGTCGTCGTGCTGCTCGGTGCGCAACGCGCGCAGGTCGCCACCCAGCTGCAGCGGGCGATCGTCAGGGCCGACGACGTCGCCGACCCGCCCGACGGGATGTACCTCGTCCTGCGCGACCGGACCGGAGCGGTCACCGTCACCCCGGGCCTGCACGCCGGCGTCGCCGATCTCGGAGCCGTCGCCGACGCGGCCGCGGGCGGCTCCCCGCCGACCGTCGAACGCAGCGTCGACCACGTCCAGTACGAGGTCGCCACCGAGCTGCGCAGCGACGGGACCACCGTGCAGGCGATCCTCGACCTGACCGTCAACCACGCCGAGCGGAACCGGCTGCTCGCCACCATGTTCGCGACCGGCCTCGCGGGCCTGCTCGTGGCGGGCGCGGCGGGGACCTGGCTGGGCCACCGGGCACTCGCGCCGTTGTCGGCCGCGCTGTCGTTGCAGCGGCGGTTCGTCGCCGACGCCGGCCACGAGCTCCGCACGCCGCTGACCTTGCTGGGCACCCGGGCGCAGCTGCTGCGCCGGCGGCTGCGTCGCGATCCCGGCGCCGACCCCGAGGTGGTCGCCGAGGTCGAAGGGGTCGTGACCGACGCCGGCCGGCTGACCGCGATCCTCGAGGACCTGCTGCTCGCCGCCGACCCGGTCGGCGCCCGGCCCCGCGAGGTCGTCGACCTGACCGACCTGTGCCGCGACGTGGTGGCCGCCGCCGAGGCCGACGCCACCGACCGTGGGATCGATCTCGGACTCGACGTGGGTGACCCCGTGCACACGACGGGGTCGGCCGCCGCACTCCGCCGCGCGCTCACCGCGCTCGCGGACAACGCGGTGCGCCACGCCGCGCGGGTCGTGACCATGACCGTCCGGGTCGAGGGGCACACCGCGGTCGTCGACGTCACCGACGACGGCGAGGGCGTCGACCCGGCTCTGGCGCCGCGGCTCTTCGACCGGTTCGCGACGACGTCGCGGCCCGGCGAGGCCGGCAGGCGCCGCTACGGCCTCGGGCTGGCCCTGGTCGCCGAGATCGCGGCGGCGCACGACGGGCGCGTCGCGCTCGTCGACACCGCGGGCCGGGGCGCGACGTTCCGGCTCACCCTGCCCGTGGCTCCAAGGAACCTCTGAGAATTCGCCGCCACGATCGACGTCGTCTCGTGACCGCCGTTGTGGAAGGCCGCGCCGTTGCCCACGTTCATGTTCGGACTCCCCCTGCATCCGCTGGTGGTGCACGCGGTGGTGGTGCTGGTGCCGGCCGCCGTCATCGGCTCGGTGCTCGTCGCGGCGTGGCCCCGGATCCGGCCGCGGTGGGGGTGGCCGGTGGTCGCCCTGACGGCCCTCGCGACGCTGGCGATCCCGGTCGCCACCAGCACCGGGGAGAGCCTCGAGCACAACCTCCCGCGCACGGCGGCGATGGAGACCCACACGCAGCTCGGTGACGAGCTGCTGGTCTTCGTCGCCCCGCTGCTGCTGTTCGTCGCGGGGCTCGTCCTGCTCGACCACCTGCGCCGCCGGACGACGGACCGCGACACCGCGACCGCCCGGCACGCCGGACCGGGCACGATGGCCGCGCCCCGCATCCGCGACGGGCAGGCGCGCGTCGGGGTCGTCGTCCTCGCGGTGCTCGTCGTCGTGTTCGCGGTGGTGTCGGCCGTGCAGGTCGTGCGCATCGGCGACAGCGGTGCGCGCGCGGCCTGGGGCGGCGTGCAGTACGCGCCCCAGCCGCGGCACCTCGATCGACCGGCCGGCTGACCCGGTCGCGGAGCCGTCGGCCGGGCTCCGGCGCCACGCTGCCCCGCTCGCCCGGGCACGCCCTGACCCCGGGCGCAACCCCACTGCTCCGGATCGGGCCGGCGCCGACCGTGGGGTTGCGCCCGGCTCCGACGTCCGCGGCGAGCCGCGTCGCACGTCGGAGCAGACGAGGCCGTGGCGTCAGCAGTGCCGCAGGTCGGGGGTGCTGACACTGATCGCGTCGCGGTGCACGAACCCGGTCGAGCCCTGCGGGTCGGGAGTCAGGCTGATCCGGAACCAGTTGTGGTTGCCGTCGACGGTCTGCCCCTCGGTGAAGCAGAGCGCGGTGACCTGCTGCCCGGGCTTGAGGTTGGTGAAGATCGGCGCGGACCGGTTGTCGGCGTGCTGGTAGGCCGTCGCGGGTGCCTTGATGTAGGCGGGATGCCCCGCCTCCGCGGCAGCCGCGGTCCCGGCGAACCCGACGAGGCCTGCCACGGCGACCGCGGCTCCGACGGCCGCGAGAAGACTGGTGCGCATTTGGTTGCCCTCCGTTTCGATGGTCGGCGCCGGGATTCCGGCGCAGGACCACCATGTCGCGAACCCGGCGTCCGCGATGTCGGGCGAGCGACGGAGCGCGTGGGGGAGGGCGGCGTCGGTCGATCGGCCGGGCCCCGGGTCCGCCGGTCCGCCGACGGCACAGGAGCACTGGGCGCTGCGCCGGGGCGACAGCGGTCAGTCGAGCAGGTCGGCGACGGCACGCAGCACGGTCGCCGCGCGTGACCCGGTGCCGCGGTCGGCCGTGCCGTCCGGTGCTGGTTCCGGGGTGCCGCGGGGGGCGAGCAACGGTCGGGACGCCGCCGACGGGGCACTGTCGAGGAACGGCGTCTGCCGCGGGTTGCGTCCGAAAGCCGCGAGGACCTGCTCCTGGAACTGCTGGTTCGTGCCCTGGGCGGTGTCCAGCAGCGGCACGGCGATGCGCGAGTAGTCCCCGCGACCACCGGTCTCGAACGCCAGCTCGCTCTGCAGGCAGGCGCTGAAGGTGATCTCCCGCATCGCCTCCGTGCCCCTGGTCGACCGGCCGGCCGGGGTGGCGCCCGTGCGCTGGCGGAACGCGCGGTGCGCCGCCTCCAGCGCGGCGTCGGCGAGGATGAACCGCGGCCTGCCGGGTTCCGGCGGTGGCTCGTCGACGTGCCGGAGGTAGGCCCGGCGCGTCGCGGTGGCCGAGTGGCAGCAGTCCAGGAAGCAGGTCAGGTTCACCTGGTCCGGGAGGTCGGCGAAGAGGGCGCGGAGGTCGTCGTCGACCAGCAGCGCGCCGGAGGCGAAGTCCACCGGGCACAGGGCCTGGTCGAAGAGTTCGTCCCCGTCGACGTCCGCGACCGTCGTGCCGTGTCCGGCGTACTGGAACACGATCACGTCGCCGGGCTCCGCGGACCCGACAAGCCCACCGAGCCGGTCCACGATCGCCTGCCGGGTGGCCGCGCCGTCGAGCAGCGTCTCGGTCTCGAACCCGCGCCGGACCAGCGCCGCCGCCCACGACTCGGCGTCCGCGACGCAGCCCGACAGCGTGTTCGGGTCGGGGTAGGCGTTGATCCCCACGCACAACGCGCGTCGGGCGCCCGTCCGCGCACCGGGAGCGGCAGCCGTGGTCGCGCCGACGACCGTCACACCCGCAGGACCGGCGAGGACGTCCGGCGCGCGCTCTCCGGCCCGGGCGACCGGGTAGGGCTGTGCGAGCCTGCCGGTGATCCGCCGGACGATGCCCTCCATGGTCGCGGGGTCGTCGTCGAACCCACCGTGGGTCGTCGACGTGCTCGCCGCCTCCGGCGGAGTGCCCGGTGCGGTCGGGGCCCAGACGTGCCGGACGTCGGCGGGTCCGCCCGGACCGAACAGCGACCAGAGCCAGGGATCGGCGTGCACGCTCTCCTCGAGACCGAGGATCGGGGTGAGCTCCTCGTCCTCCAGCGCCGCGCGGATCAGCAGGAGCAGCGAGTCGTGGTAGACGGTGAAGGAGCCGACCGCGCACACGTCCGCCCGCTCGTGGTCGCGGTCCATCGTGATCAGCGCGAGCTCCGCGACGCCGTGGCCGACGAGAGGTGCGAGGCCGGCGTGGAAGGCGTCGACGCGCAGGGCGGGGGCGAGCAGGGACAGCGAGTCGAAGGCGGCGCCCTCGGCCACCGCGACGGGCACGAAGTGCCGGTGCAGGATCGCGCCGGCGCTGTGTCCCACGGCGTGCAGCCGCACGGCGCCGGGGTGGTCGCGCACGAACGCCCCGAGCGCCTGCGCGACCAGCCGGGCCCCGCCGTCCGGTGCCGACGCCCGTTCCGCGCTGCTCTTCATCGAGCCCCAGACGGCCCGGCCGCCGAGGTGGCGCACCGTCCACTCGACGAGCCGGTCCGTGACGGCGTCGAGCCCCCGGCCCCCGACGAACGAGCCCAGCAGCTGGTGGAGCGCGTCGGAGAACCCCGCCTCCCAGGCGAAGAAGATCGGGTAGACGCCGTTGTCGAGCCACCACCGGACCTGTCGCTCGGCGATCCGGAGCCCCGACGCCTCGTCGACCAGCCCGCCGTGCGCCCACAGGACGACGGGCACGTCGGCGCGGCCGTCGACGAAGGCAGGCAGGTGCTCGGCGAAGATCCGGTCGACGTCCTGGGCGGAGGTCGTGGCGAGCCCGGAGTCCGACAGCGTTCCGCGGGTCAGGTTCACCAGGTGCGGCCGCAGGCCGGTGAGCTGCGCGGGCGTGACGAGGTCGCGGTCGTCCACGGTGCTACCAGCCCGGGAACAGGGCCTGCGGGCGGACCAGGATGGGGCTCGGGTCACCGGGCGCGCCCAGGAACCGGGACCCGACGTCGACCTCGACGAACTTCTCGAGGGGACCGACGTCGCGGGCGCCGCGTGCCTCACGGGCCCGCCGCACCGCGACGAGCATGCTCTGGATCTGGTGCTGGTCGAGGTGCGCGGTCTCCGCCGCCGCTGCCGCCGCCTCGGCCGGGATCCCGATCCTCAGATGGGTGAACTCGTAAGGCGTGGCGCGGTCGATGACGGTGAGATCGGGCAGGACGAGCGTCATGGGAGTCCACTCCTTCGTCGGTCAGTGCTCGACCGCGGCCAGCCGTGCACGCAGCTCCGCGACCTCCGCCTGCAGCTCGCGGACCAGCCGGTCCAGGGCCTGGATGGACACCAGGCACACGCCGGCCGCGTCGACCACCGCGATGGTGCGGTCGTTCTCGCCGAGCCCGAACGTCGCGGCCCAGTCCTGGGCCATCGGCCCGAGGTGGCGTACCTCCCGGCCCTGCCACCGGTAGCGCCAGGTGCTGACGGGCAGGCCCGCGACCTGCTCGAGGATCCGGAACCCGTTGACCGGCTCGGCCCCACCGGCCGGCCCGTACCCGGGACGGTCGGCGGGGTCGGGTGCGGCCGGCGGGGCCGGCGATGTCAGCGGGTCCACACCACCGGGGTGATGTCGGTCTTGAGGGTGCGGTCGCTGAGGAAGCCGCCGATGGTCGTCGCGATCGGCGCGGCGGTCTTGACGACGTCCCCGACGGTCTTCACGACGTCGAACACCTTGTCGAAGTCGATGCCGAACAGGTCGGCCTCCACCCCGCCGTCCGCGGTCATCGCGGCGCCGGGCAGCTGGCTGCGGTCGATGGGCATCGCCTGCATCGGCAGGCTCAGCGTCGGTGTGTCGATCATGGCACTCTCCCTCGTTGTCAGAAATAGACGCCGTACTGGCTCGCGTAGCACAGCTCGCGGGCCATGCCGGTCAGGTCGCCGCAGCCTGCGGCCACCACGCCGTCGGTCCCCTGAGCGGCTCCCTCCCGGGGTTCGTCCCGCTCGACCGGCCGGACCTGGGGCGGTAGCCGCAGGACGGGCTCGGTCGACGGGGTGGTCGTATCGCTCATGCATCCCTCCTCATCACGCCCGGTCTCAGCGACCGAGGAACCGGTGCGGCGGTGCCAGGCTCACCGGGAGCTCGGCACTGACGTCGATCGTGAACAGCCACGAGACCCGGGCGCGCCGCTCGTCGACGGGGTCGAAGAACGTGATGACGACGTCCCAGCAGTCGGAGTCCATCCGGCAGTACGGGCTCTTGGCCACACTGATCGTGTCCAGCGCGAACAACCCGCGGTCCGGTCCGGGCACGTACTCGCCGGAGAGGAAGCCCTGTTGGATCTCGCTGCCGAACAGGAACGCGTTGGTGCCGGCGAAGTTGAGCGCACGGTCCTGCGGGCTCTGCCCGGTGTTGCGGAACTGGTAGTAGATCTTGTCGAGGAACGCACGGACGTTGCGCTCGTTCGTCGTCCGGTCGAACCCGGCGTTCGCGCCGTCCTGCCCTGCCATCTCCTCCACCTGGTCGACGACGGCCTGGACGAGGCGGGCCTCGTTCCACGTGTACAGCCCGCGGGCGCTGACCCGCACCACCGGGACGATCTGCCCGGAGAACAGGCGCACGGTGCGCCCGGTGAGCCGGCCGGGGATCGACACCCGCGACACGAAACTGTCGATCGTGTCCGGGTCCGCCGGGTTGAGGACCTGCCCGACGACGGCGTCCCGGAACACCTTGTACACATAGGACACCGGTGGATGGGCGCCGAAGCCCGACAGGATCGTCGCCAGGTCCTTCGGGTTGCCGACGACGTCCTCGAGCTCGGGCTTGTTCGCGTCCGGCGAGGTGAAGGGCTCCCACGTCATGCCGACAGGGTTCTCGGCCTCCAGCGCGTAGATCGGGGTGCGGTCGAGGTTGAGCGTCCAGGTGAGCTTGTCCGACGCCCAGGGGTTCTCCGCGAGGTACCGCGCCAGGTGACGCGGGTCGTACGGGTTGGGTTGGGCCATGATCGGCACGCCGTTGTCGCGGCCGATCTCGAACTCCTTCATCTGCTGCCGGAAACCGTCCCGCTCCGCCTCGGTGCGGAAGTCGTAGCCGACCGCCCCGAGGGCGTAGACCAGAGCGCCCCCGCCCGCTCCGCCGCCCTCCCCGCCGCAGCCGCAGCCGGAGGCCGGGCGGACCTCGCTCGGTCGGACGGCCGGGGGTTCGGGCGGGCAGCTGCACTCGCCGGCGGCCTCGACGCCCACCGTCGGCTCGGGTGGCGCCTGCTCCCCAGGGCTCTGCTCGGGCATCGTCGTCACGGCATCGGGACTGTCCACGGCCGTTCCACCTTCCTGAAGGACGAGTTCGGAGGCCCGCGGGACGTCGAGGGTGCCGCTGAGGAACCGGCGGCAGCCCGGGTCGTCGGCGGGCAGGCAGGGAGCCGCGCCCGCGAGGATCGCCGCGCTCACCGCCCGGGGATCGCCCGCGCGCCCCGCGGCCCGGCGCGCGCTCGAGAGCAGCGCGGCCACCCCGGACACGATCGGTGTCGCGAAGCTGCTGCCGGTGAGCGCGGCCGTGCCGCCGCCGGGCCGGGCCCCCTCGATCGCCCGGCCCGGTGCGAGGACGCCGTGCGACCGGTAGGTCTCACCCCAGTTGCTGCTGTCCAGGGGCTGCCCGTCGGCGCCGCAGGCACCGACGGCCAGCGTGGTGTCGACCGAGGCGGGGACCTGCAGGCAGTCGCACCCGTCGTTGCCGACGGCGGCCACCACGAGGACGCCGTCGTCGGCGCACCGGCGCAGGGTCCGGGCCAGCAGGTCCTGGGCCTCACCCGCCGGGGCCCGCTCGCCACCGCTGATGTTGATGATGTCCGCGCCCGCGTCGAGCGCCTGGTCGATCGCCCGGGCGAGGTCGAGCTGCGAGCATCGCTCGCCGTCCCGGAACACGGGGGCGACCAGGCCCCGGCACCGCGGTGCGATCCCGGGGACGGGGCCGTCCGGCTGTCCGAACAACAGGCTCGCCACGTGGGTCCCGTGCAGCGCCATCACGCTGTCGTCCGCGACGTTCGGCACGAGCGTCTCGAGCGCGGTCAGGTCCGCACCCGCGAAGCAGGGATGGGCGAGGTCGACCGGTCCGTCCAGCACGGCGACGCAGACCTCGGGGTCGCCGAGGGTGACGCCCTGGAGCTCCCGCAGTCCTGGCACCAGGTCACGGACGTCCATCCACGTCACCCCCTTGGCTCGCACCCGAGGGCGGGAGCCTCCCCCACCCGCGTCACCAGGCCGTCGTCCGTCCGTCGGTGCCGTGTGGCCGGGCCGTCGGCGTCGGATGCGTCCGGCCACGGCCGCAGGTGCGGTGCGACGGCGATCGCGGCCGTTCGGGGCCGTCGTTGACAGGGTGAGGATGGGCCGGTGACGGAGCCGTGACAGCGTGTGCCCGGTTCAGCGGTTCTCCCGCGGCGGGACAGGGTGCTCAAATCGACGACACACGACATACGCACCTGGGGAAGACGGGGAATCAGGACCGGGGGAGGTGGGCCCTCGCTCGCCCCGTGGGGGGGAACTGATCGTGTCCGACTTCGCGTGTCTCGGGTTGCTCGGCGGTTTCGACTGCACCGTCGGTGACCAACGGTACTCGTTACCGCTCGGAACCCAGCGGCTACTCGCACTGCTCGCCCTGCAGGAGGGCGGCACGCACAGGTCAACGGCGGCCGAGCTCCTCTGGCCGGACAGTTCGGTCGCCCGCGCGGCGGGCAACCTCCGCTCGGCGCTGTGGCGCGGTCGGCAGCTCGGCGACGTCCCGCTGGTGGAGAACGTCGGGCCCCGCCTGCGCCTGACGCGCGACGTCCACGTGGACGTGCGCCGGACCCACACGGGCGTCGCCCGGGCCCTGCGGGGTGAGAGCACGCCGGACGACCCGCACTTCGGCGCGCTCGTGGTGGCGCTGAGCCTGGAGCTGCTCCCGAGCTGGTGCGACGAGTGGCTGCTGCTCGAGCGTGAACGCTGGGACCAGGTGCGGGTGCACGCCCTGGAGGGCATCGCGGAGCTGCTCCTCGCCGAGGCGCGGTACCTGGAGGCGATGCAGACCGCGCTCGCCGCCGTCGCGGTGGAGCCGATCCGCGAGACCGCGCACCGCATCGTGATCGAGGTGCACCTCGCGGAGGGGAACGCGGCGTCGGCGCTGCGGCACTACCACAAGTACCGGACGCAGCTGCACCGCGAGCTCGGGGTGGCGCCGTCCGCGCGGCTCGCCCGGCTCGCGAGCACGCTGCTTCCTTCATAGACGCCCGGGAGACGACCGCGCACGAGCATGGCGCGATGGCGCGGCGTGGCGCGGACACGGCCGTCTTCCTCGTCCGGGTGTGGTGGGAGGACGGCGATTTCCGCGCGCGGATCACCCACGACGTCGGCGACGGCGTCGTCACCCGGCTCGTGACCGCCGACCCGGACGAGGTCGTCGGGGAGCTCAGGGCCTGGCTGGAGGAGGTCTGCTCGCCGTCGTCGTAGTCAGGCGAACCGGTCCCGGAAGGCGGCGAGCAGCTCGTCGTAGGCCTCGTCGGGAAGCGTCTCGACCGGAACCGAGCCGAGCGCCGCGATCGTGGCCCGCATCTGCGCCACGTAGACCCGGCACGGCGGGCAGATCTCGAGATGGGCCTCGACGGCGGCAACCTCGTCGGGGGGCAGCGCACCTTCGAGGTAGTCGGTGAGCAGCTCCACCAGCTCGACGCAGGCGATGTCGCGCGGGGTCGTCATGCGAGCACCCCTTCGAGCGCGGCACGCAGCCTGGCCCGGCCGCGGTGGAGCAGGACACGCTGGTTGGCCGCGGTGAGGTCCAGCAGCTCGCACACCTCCTCGCCGTCGAAACCGTGGACGTCGCGCAGCTCGACCACGGCACGCTGGCGCTCGGGGAGCTCGGTGAGCGCCTTGCCCAGCGCAGCACGGAACTCGGCGGCGAGCACCTCGGGCTCCGGTCCCCAGTCGACGGGCGCGGCGTCGTCGCGCCAGTGGCCGGGGTAGGGATCGTCGTCGTCCCGGAACCTGCGCGGGTCCACCGTCGGCCCCATCAGCTCGGCGTTGGCCCGCTCGTCGGCCCGGCCGCGCCGCCGGGCCACGTTGACGAGGATGCGGAACACCCAGGTCCGCAGCTGGGAGCGACCCTCGAAGCCGTCGAGCGAACGGACCACGCCGAGCCAGGCCTCCTGGACCACCTCCTCGGCCGAGGAGTGCGTGTGGACGTAGGACCGGGCCACCCGGAGCATCACCGGGGACCACTGCCGGACGACGGCCGCGAACGCGTCCCGGTCGCCGGCCCGGAGCCGGGCGACCAGCTGCGGATCCTCGGCCTCCACGCCCAGAGAGTAACGCGGGTCACACTCGGGGCCGTCGCCGGTTTCGCGAGCACGGCCAGCGCCGCCACCGGGAACACCAGGACCGACACGACGCCCGCGGTGATCAGCCCGGCACCGACGGCCGGATCGAGCAGCCCCATCTGTTCCCCGATCTCGACGACGGCGAGCAGGAACGGCAACGACGTCGCCTGCAGCAGCCCGACGGCGAACAGCTCGCGGCGGCTCAGGTCACGCCGGAACGCGACCGCCGGGACGCCCCGGACCAGCAGCAACGCCAGCAGGAACGCCGGCACGGTGGCCAGCGCCGCCGGGTGCTCGACCAGCCCGGCGACGTCGAGCGTCAGCCCGCTCGTGACGAAGAAGATCGGCACCAGCAGCCCGTAGCCGATCGCCTCCAGCTTGACGGGGTAGAGCGGGTGCGTCCGTCGCGGGTCGGGGTCCAGCGCGCGCACGAGCATCCCGGCCAGGAACGCGCCGAGGATCGCCTCGAAGCCCAGTGCCTGCGCGGCGAGGGCGAGGCCGGCCACGAGGAGCACCGTGAGCCGGACCCGGATCTGCGCGCTGGTGTCGGCGAGCCGGGCGATCACGGCGCTGAGCCGGGCCGAGTGCTCGGCGCCGAGCACCGCCAGCCCGATCACGCCGAGCGCGCCGAGCAGCAGCGCCAGCAGGAGCAACCGGCCGGCCAGCGGGGTGTCGCCACCGGCGAGCCCCACCGAGAGCAGGACGACCGCCACGACCTCGCCCGCCGACGCGCCCGCGATGGTCAGCCGGCCCACCGGGCGGCCGAGCGCTCCGGCGTCGGACAGCACCGGCACCACGAGCCCGAGCGAGGTCGCCAGGAACGCCACCCCGATCAGCGGTGCGCCGCCGACGCCCAGCGCGAGCAGCACCGCCACGACGATTCCCGCGCCGGCCAGGGACAGTACGACCGACACGGCGACCTGCCGGCCCAGGCTGCCGCGGAACCGGCGCAGGTCGACCTCGGACCCGGCGAGGAACAGCAGGAACGACAGGCCCAGCAGCGCGAACGCGCGGATCGTCTCGTCCGGGGTGACCCAGCCGAGCACCGACGGTCCGATCAGCACCCCGGCGACGATCTCCAGCAGGGCGCCCGGCAGCCGCACCGCCGGGAACAGCCCGAGCAGCAGCGGCACCCCCGCCGCCACCGCGAGTACGACGACCAGCCCCGCGGACACGTCACACCAGCTCCGCGTCGGCGTGGACGTGCAGCAGGGCGGGCCCGTCGGCGGCGAAGAGCGCCTTCATCGCCTCGTCGAGCTCGTCGGCCCGGTGCACCGGGATGCCGGTCGCGCCGCACAGCTCGGCGTAGCCCGCGAAGTCGGGGTTGACCAGCGACGTCTGCCAGACGGGGTAGCTGCCGGCCAGCTGCTCCTTGCTGATCTTGCCGAGGGCCCCGTTGTCGAGCAGGACGTGCTTCACGGGGATGCCGTACTTGACCGCGGTGGTCACCTCGGCGAGGTACTGGCCGAAGCCGCCGTCGCCGGTCACGGCGACCACCGGCCGGGACGGGTCGGCGGCCCACGCGCCCAGCGCGGCGGGATAGCCGAAGCCGATGGAGCCCAGGTAGCCCGACATGAGCACCGGCTGGCCCGCGCTCTCGAAGTAGCGGCCGAACGAGTACGCGTGGTTGCCGACGTCGACCGTGATCGTGGCGTCGACCGGACAGTGCGCGGACAGCGCGGCGAACACCGCGGCACTGGAGACGCCGCGACCGCGGTCGTCGACCGCGCGGCGGCGCTTCTCCGCGCGCCAGATCGCCCACCGCGCGGCGACGTCGGCGCGCTGGTCCGTCGCGGCGGCGGACCCGCCGTCGAGCCGGGCGAGCAGGGCCCGCAGCGTGACGGCGGCGTCGCCGAGCAGCCCGACGTCGGAGCCGTGGAAGCGGCCGATCGCCGACGGGGTGTCGTCGACCTGCACGATCGGCTTGTAGGTGGCGATCCCGGTGTGGTTGGCGAACGAGGCCCCCACGACGAGCAGCAGGTCCGACTCGTTCATCAGCCAGGACGCGACCGGCGTGCCGGAGCGGCCGAGCACGCCCGCGCCGAGCGGGTGCGTGTCGGGCAGCAGACCCTTGGCCCGGAACGTCGTGAGCACCGGGGCGCCGAGACGCTCGGCGAGCTCGCGCACCTCGGTGGCCGCGACCCGCGCGCCCTGACCCACGATGATCACCGGCCGGCGTGCGGCGCGGACCCGGCTCGCGGCCGCGTCCATCGACGCGGGCGACGGCGCGATCCCCAGGTCGGCGCGACGTCCCCGCGGCGATCCCGCCGGGGCGTCGCTGGGCAGGTCCTGCACCTCGTCGGGGAGCACCAGATGCGCGACGCCGCGGCCGTCCAGCGCGTGCTTGACGGCCGTCGCGGCCAGCTCGGCGTGGTCGGAACCGGCCGTCACCGTGACCGTCGAGAGCGCGACGTCGCCGAACACCGCCGACAGGTCGACGTCCTGGAACGCGCCCCGGCCGCGGACCTTGGAGGGCACCTGGCCCGAGATCGCGAGCACCGGCGCGCCGTCGAGCCGGGCGTCGTAGAGCCCGGTCAGCAGGTTGGTCGAGCCCGGCCCCGCGATCGCGAAGCACGCGGCAGGCCGTCCGGTCAGCTTCCCGTAGGCCGACGCGGCGAACGCGGCCGCGCCCTCGTGCCGGATGCCGACGTAGCGCAGCTCGCCGCGGTCCTCGGCGCGCCGCAGCGCCTCGGCGAACCCGAGGTTGGAGTGCCCGACCATGCCGAAGACGGTGTCGACCCCCCAGGCCACCAGCGTCTCCACCAGCACGTCGGACACGCTGCGCGGGCGCTCGACGACGTCGGGCAGCGCGACGTAGGTGCCCTCGGCCCGCTCCTCGACGGGGAACGCCCGCGGCGCGTCGGAGAAGCCCTCCGGCGGCGTGCCCGTCAGCGGGTCGTAGTCGTAGCCGTGCCACGGGCAGCGCAGCAGCCCGTTCTCGATCGAGCCCTCGCCGAGCGGGCCGCCCTGGTGCGGGCAGTGGTTGTCGAGCGCGCCGACGTGCCCGCCGCAGCGGGACACGGCGATGCTGCGGCCGTCGACGATCGCGGTGTGCACCCGGCCCTCGTCGGGGACGTCGTCGATGCGATGCCAACCGGTGCTGATGGCTCTACCTTCCCTTCGCACGGTGGTTCCCGGCAGGGAGCGCTTTCGGTGCTC
>NZ_BPRG01000017.1:0-6816 GCF_036984265.1 Pseudonocardia sp. D17
GATACTTCCTCGGTGCTGCCATGACTCTCATCCTCCACTGGATTGAGAGCCTCCATCAGACCCGGCACGAGACAGTACTCGGTGGGCACTAGCCCGAGGTAGGCCCCGATCGAGGCGCCGGTCAGACGATGCCAGTCACCGATCTCCACCGCCAGAGCGAATCCGGTCGTGGTGGCGATCCCGCGCAGGCATCCCAGCCGCCGGGTCACGGCGGTGAAGTCGCTGTCGGCGGCCAACGCCGCGATCTGCTGATCGAGCCGGTCACGGCGCGCCACGGTGTGGGCGACCGCGTCATAGGCGTCATCGAACGCAGCCAGCGTCCCGCTGTGCCCGCGCAGGAAGTCTTCGCGCCGCACCTGGCGCATCCAGGCATCATGGCGTCCGGTCCAGGTATCCCCGTCGAACACGTGACCGTGGCGCAGCAACAGCTTCGACAGCCGGTGACGCGCCGACATCAGCACCATCCGCGCGTCTTCCCGGGCCCGGACAAGGTCACGGGCCGACTCCTGGACCTCGGTAGGAATGGTGACCGCCACGATGTCATCGTTGCGGTCCAACCGTGCCAGCAGCATGGCGTCGCGGGCATCGGTCTTGACCCGGTCGCCCGAGGGGCGCAGCAGCTTCGACGGCGCGGCGACCTGGCAGCGGTGACCCGCACCGAGCACCGCGCGCGCGAGCCCGAAGCCGGTGGGACCGGCCTCGTAGGTCACCAGCACCGGCCCGTGCTCGGCGGCCAGCTCCTCAATGAAGGCAACGACCCGATCCGGTTGCGGGCATATTGACATGAGGCACTTGCTGGCGGTCGGTGAGGATCCGCTCTGGAGGGAACACCCGACGCAGTTGGGCGACCAGCCGCTGGAGTGTCTGCGGATCAAGCATTGGGTCCTTCCTCACCGTGTGCAGCCGGCAACCTCGGCGGCGGCAGGTAGTACCGCACGGGGGTTCGGCTCAACCGCATCGGGCTCGTGACCTGGGGAACCGTTCGGTCGCCCGCGGTGATGTCGATCCGCGGTTCGAGGCCATAGATAGCGGCCGTGGCGAAGGCCTCGGCGATGTCGTTCACGGGGCCGACGGGGACACCGGCCCCGGTCAACCGGTCGATGACCTCGCTCGCGGTCAACTCGGCCGTGACCTCCTCGATGTGCTCGATGAGTGCCGCCCGGTTGACCACGCGAGCGGAGTTGGTCCCGAATTCCTCGGAAGTGCCGACCCCTTCCAGGCCGAGCACCCTGCAGAGATTCTGAAACTGGCGGTCGTTGCCGCACGCCAGTGCGACCTCGCCGTCGGCCGCTCGGATCGTCTGGTACGGGGCGATCGAGGGGTGCTGGTTACCGATCCGTGCCGGGCTCTCACCGGTGCCGAGATAGGCGGTGGCCTGATTGGTGAGACTGGCGAGCAGCGCCTGCAGCAGCGTCACCTCGACACGCTGGCCTTCCCCGGTAGCGTCGCGATGCCGCAATGCCGCGAGGACACCGACGGCGGCGTGCAGCGATGCCAGGACATCGACGAGGGCGACGCCAACCTTAATCGGACCGCTCTCGTCCGTCCCGGTGATACTCATCAGCCCCCCGACCGCCTGCACCAGCAGATCGTAGCCGGCCAGATCAGCGGCAGCCGGCGAGTCGCCGAAGGCGCTGATCGAGCAGAAGACGACACCGGGGTTGGTCTTGAGGATGTCCTCATATCCCAGCCCAAGGCGGTCCATTACACCGGGCCGGAAGTTCTCGACCACTACGTCGGCTGTTTCGGCCAGTTCGAGGGCGAGGGCGCGGTCGTCGTGATTCTTCAGGTCCAAGACGATCGAGTGCTTATTGCGATTCGAACCCCAGAAGTAGGTGGCCTCCCCCTGGGCGAAAGGCGGTCCCCACCGTCGAGTGTCGTCGCCCTCTGCTCGTTCTACCTTGATCACCTTGGCGCCCAGATCACCGTAGAGCATCGTGAGGTACGGACCCGCGAGTATCCGAGAGAAGTCCAACACTCGCACCCCGTGAAGGCTGCCCGCGGGTGGATCGTCAACGCCATCCCAGCTAAATCTACGTGTCACTACTGCAGTCCCTCGATCTCATGTCGTGGACGAGTTTGAGGTTGGCAAACTCGTCGATACCGACTGGTCCTAGTTCGCGGCCGATGCCTGAAGCCTTCACGCCACCGAACGGAAGTTCTGGAGCCGTCCGAATCGTGGTGTTCACCCCGACCATCCCGGCCTCGATTCGCCTGACGAAGGAGTCGCTGATCTCACCTGGATCGCCGAATACCGCCGCTCCGAGCCCGAAGCGAGTGCCGTTGGCGATCTCGAGCGCTTCCTCCTCGGAGCTGAACTTGTAGAGCACAGCGACCGGGCCAAACAGCTCTTCGTGGTAGGCGCGCATCCGCGGTGTGACATCGGTGAGCACGAGCGGCGCGAAAAAGTTGCCTCCGTCGAAGCCATCGGGGGTGGTTCCCTCGTAGACCAATGTCGCCCCCGCGGAGAGCGCTTCGTCGACCAACTTGCGTAGTTCCCGCACCCCATCCGGAGTGGCCAAGGGCCCGATCGGCGTCTCCTCGAGCTTCGGGTCGGCCGGGATGAACGTCTTGGCCTCGGCTAGGAAGAGTTCGGTGAAGTCATCCCAGACGTCCGTATGCACCAGGGTGCGCTTGGACGACACGCAGGATTGCCCTGCGTTGCGGTACCGTCCCTGCGCCGCGAACGCGGCCACGGTCGGCAGGTCCGACCCCGGCAGCACGATCAACGGGTCCGACCCGCCCAACTCCAGCAGGCACTTCTTCAGGTACGTCCCCGCAAGAGTCGCCACGGCGCGGCCCGCACCCTCGGAGCCCGTGAGCGAGACCCCCTGGATTTCAGGCCGGGCCAGCACGCCCTCGACACCCTTCGACTCCACGAAGGAGTTGAGGTATACCGTCATCCCGGCCGCGGCCTCGTCAAAGATCTCCTGAATGACCCGGGCCTGGCGCGGGCAGTTCCGAGCGTGCTTGAGCAGGACCGTATTGCCCAGCACAAGGTTCGGCGCGGCGAACCGGGCTACCTGGTAGTAGGGAAAGTTCCACGGCATGATCCCCAGGAGCGTGCCGATCGCCTCCCGCGTCAGGTACGCCGACCCCCCGCCGCGATGCTCAAGCGGCACCGGCGCCAGGAACGCTTCGGCGTTGTCCGCGTAGTAGTCGTAGATGTCCGCGCTCAGGAGGACCTCACCGCGCGCTTGCGCGAGCGGCTTGCCGATCTCCGAAGCCGTCAGCAGCGCGAGTTCCTCGCGGCGGTCACGGTAGAGTCCCGCGACTCGCCTAATGAACGCCGCCCGAACGGATACCTCGGTCTGGGACCAGGAGCGGAAGGACTCGGCAAGCTCGTCGATCTTCTTACCGGTGGCTTCCGTCGAATCCGAGGGGAACTCGGCGAGCAATTCACCGGTCGCGGGGTCCATGGAACGGTAGTACATGTGTACCTCTCGATTATTTGGCGGTGGTGGTTGAGGAGGTCAGGACCTGGCGTCCCCGGGCACTTCCCTCATGGAGCCTGTCGAGCGCGCGATTAATCGACTCGAGCGAGAGCGGGAACTCCTCGGTGGGAATCGCCGGGATCTCCCCCCGCTTCGCAAGATCCACAACCTCGGCTAATTCGACGACCGTCCCCACGTAGGACCCGAGGATGGCGAGCGCACGCGAGGCCACCAGCGGATTCGGCATGACCAACTGCCCGCCGTGGAGCCCCACCTGAACCAGGGTGGCCCCCTTGCCAAGGCTGTCGAACGCCGTCGCAGCTGTCTGGCTGCTGTTCACGAAATCGATGATCGCCGCGGGCGGCCGCGAAGCGTCGGTGTTGGTCAGCTTGGACAGGGACACCTCACCTGAGAGGGCGGTCGACGTCGCACCGTATTCGGATGCGACCTCGAGTTTGTCCGCCGAGATGTCGACGGCGATAATCTCCGAGCAACCCAGCCCCTTGAGGATCGAGATCGCGGCCAGCCCGACCCCACCCGCGCCGAAGACCACGACGGGGTTATCAACCTGCGCGTCGTATGCCTTCTTCACGGCAGAGTAGGCGGTGATACCGGAGCACCCGAGCGTCGCGGCCCAGGATGGGTCGAGATCGCCAATGCCGAAGAGGTACTTCACATCCGGGACGACGACGTACTCGGCGTATCCGCCGTCGGCGAATACCCCAAGAGTCCCCGGCTTGGAGCAGAAATTGTCTTCGCCACGACCGCAGTAAAAGCAGTCACCGCAGCCTATCCACGGGTAGACGCAGTACGCCATATCTGAGGTGACCTCCCCAGCCTCATCGCCGAGGCTCACGAGCTCACCGACGATTTCGTGGCCCATCACCAGCGGCAGCGATATGCCACGATCCTTCAGTGTCAGCTCACCGCGCTCGCCGAGGTCGTAGGCACCAGTGCGCAGGTGGACGTCGGAGTGGCACACGCCGACACGAGTGACCCGAAGCACCGCACCTCGCGCCGGCGGACTCGGGATATCACGCTCGACTGCCTCGATGGTACCGTCACTGGCTGTTAAAGCATACGCTTTCATGTCAGTCTCCTGCCTCACCTAAAAGCTCGAAAATTCTGATGACTTTACGATCATGGGTCGATGAGAACGCCCGGATTCATAATTCCGGCTGGGTCGAGGGCTGACTTGATTCCACCGAGCGCCGCTCGGTGCAGCGCAGGCATCTGCTGATCGTACCAGGGACGGTGATAGCGACCGACCGAATGGTGGTGGGTGATCGTTCCACCTGCCGCCAGCACCGCGTCCGAGGCCGCCTGCTTGATCTCCGCCCACTGCTCGAGCTCCGAGCCCTTCCGAGCCGATGTCAGGACGGTGAAGTACGGGGCGGGGCCGTCGGGGTAGACGTGGGTGAACCGGCATGCGACCGACCCAGCGCCCGACACCTTCCGGATCGCCTTCGTGGTCGCATCGACGACACTGGCGTACAACTCGGGGAAGTCTGTCCAGCTGCAGGCCGTTTCGAACGTCTCCCGGAGGATCCCCATCCGCGCGTAGCCTTCCTTGTAGTACGGGCCCCGCACGAAGAAGTTGCGCCACTTCCCGGCCGCTCCGCCGCGTCCGACCACTTCGCCAGCTCGGGCCGACTCCTGGCCTTGCACCGTCCCTCCGGCGGCCAGCGCAATCGCCACAGCGCTGGCCAGAGCGGACTCGGTCTCCTCGTGCGCGGACTCAAACCCGAGGATCAGCACCGACTGGCTGCCATCGCTGGCGCCGGCGAGTCGGGACTCGGTCGGGTCCAGCAGCCTGCAGTTCGCAGGCCACAGTCCCGACTGGGCGATCAACCGAGCGGCTTCGACGCCCTTGTCGAAATCGGCGAACAGCACCGAGGCATTGGACTTGAAGGTGGGGCGCTCGAGGAGCCGCATCCACGCTTCGGTGATGACGCCGAAGGTGCCCTCGGAACCGATCATCAGGCGGTTCGGGTCGACGCCGGCTCCATCACACGGAATCCGTCGGCTTTCGCTCACGCCGGCCGGCGTCAGCGTCCGCAGACCCGCGACCTGGTCGTCGATCTGGGTGAACATCGTGGCGAAGTGTCCAGCAGCGCGCGTCGCGATCCACCCACCCAGGGTGGAGAACTCGAAGGCCTGCAGGTAGAATCGCATTGACAAGCCCTGGGGCTTCAGCTGCGCTTCCAAGTCAGGTCCGCGCACACCCGCCTGGATCAGAGCTGAACGCGAGGTGTGGTCGATCTCGAGGACCTGGTTGAGATGGCGAAGGTCCAAACTGACCGCGCCGGCATAGGAGTCCGGGATGTCGGGCTCGATACCACGCGCGACTGAGGAGCCACCGCCGTAGGGGATCACGGCGACGTTATTGTTAGTAGCCCAATCCAGCACGGCCGCTACGTCGTTCTCAGTCTCCGGGAATGCCACAAAGTCAGGCGGATTCTTGTACTGGCCGTACAAGCCACGTGCGAAATCGTCGTAGTTCTTACCCAATGTGTGCTCGACCCGGGCCCACCTATCGGCCGAGCAAATCCTCTCGAGTGACGCCGGCGGGGCCACCCGGGGATCCCGCAGTTCGATCTCCTCCAGGCGCGGCGCCGGTGACAGGTCCTGGGGTGTGATGCCGAAGCTTGCGTGCAGATGGTCTCCGAGTTCGAGGATCTCCTTATCAGAGACCACATCATCGGCGAATCCCCATCCCCAAAATTTCCGCTGACGATTATCCCGCGTTGCATTACTCGCACTGTTAGACATTATCAATCCTTCCCAACTTTAATTGATGGCATGTACATCGCACATGGCTTCCAGGCGCTGCCGCTGTCGACCGCGAGGCTCCGCCTAGCCCTTCACCGCACCGGCCATCATGCCTTTAATAAAGAATCTTCCCGCGAGGACCATGAATCCGATCATCGGCAGCCCGATCAGGGCCGCTCCTGCCAGCAGGTCCCCCCGCTGAAGTGCGGTGGATTCGGCAATGGTGGCCAAGCCGACGGGCAACGTTTTCATCGAATCGCTGGAGACGAGCATCAGCCCGAATACATAGTCGGTGAATGACAAGACGAACGAGAAAACCGCTACGGACACAATCCCAGGAACCGCCACGGGAATAACGATTCGCACGAGTGCTTGCATCTTGGTTGCCCCGTCGATCCACGCCGCTTCCTCGAGATCGACCGGGACCGTGTCGTAGAACGCGATCATCATCCAGACGCCGAACGGCAGGCACATGGCAATGTGGGCGATGCCCAGACCATAAAGCGTATCATCCAGGCCCACAGATACCAACAAGCCGAATAATGGGGCTCTTCGCAGATGAGGGTGTAGAGGGCGTGGGCGCGTCGCTCGTCGGATAGGGGTCGAGGTC
>NZ_BPRG01000018.1:0-14157 GCF_036984265.1 Pseudonocardia sp. D17
ACACGGCCACCCGCGAGGACCTGCACCTGGCCACCAGCGGGGACTTTTTCATGGCCACGGACACGGGGCCTGTGTCCGCGGCGGCGCATCTTGCGCAGCCCGGGGGACTCACCACGGCGATCCGTACGAGTCGCTGACGACTGCCGGTGCAATCGATCTACGCACACCGTCGGCGCACGGCCCTCCGTCCTCTTCCGGACCTGGCGAGGCCCCATCCGAGCCCCGTCTAAGCTCTACGGACCTAGATAGTAGATACTCGGCGGAGCACGAAACACGTCGCTCACGGTCTGTTGCCGCAGCCGTGAGCCCGCAGCTCGCAGGAGAGCGATGCTCCTCAAGCGGAGGACACTGTTGACCACAAGCGTGGCCCTGATGGTTGTGGCGAGCGTCGGCCTGGCGGGCCAGGCCTTCGCCGGGACGTCCGCCGCCGAGGCAGCGCACGCCCAACCGTTGACGCCTGGCACGCCGTGCTCGATCTCGGCGAGGTCGTGCGTCGACCTCGAAACCCAGCAGGCCTGGCTCATTCGAGAGGGCAAGGTGACCCGCGGCCCTATCCGGGTGGCGTCGGGCGGCAACGGACGGGAGACACCGATCGGCCATTCTCTGCGGGTCTACCGAAAGGACAAGGATCACAAGAGTCAAGAGTTCCGCCTGCCGAACGGTGATCCTGCCCCCATGCCGTGGGCAGTCTTCTTCGAAGACGGTGGTATCGCCTTCCATGCAGGTGACCCCGCGCGATCCTCGGCCGGCTGTATCCGCCTCGAGCCCTCCGACGCAGAAGCCTGGTACGACGACCTCGAGATCGGCGATCAAGTGCAAGTGGTCAAGGGCTCCGAGGAGCGCGCTGAGCGTGGCCTGCCGGCCTGACCGACATCATGATTGAGGCCAACGGGGTGGTGGTTCGCCGGCGGGACGTAGTTCGCCGGGTCGTGGCCCGACGCCCGGTCGTGGCACCGCTGCGCCGAGACGTCGCCGGTAGCGGGCCGATGGTGGAGTCGAACATGTCTCGCGGCAACCCGGCGGTACGACACCCGGCTCGGCGGGGCTCGATCAGGAGGTCGGTCGGGGTCGAGGCTCGCTCCTGGCTGCGGGAGGGACCCGGCGATCGACGGGCTGCGGGCGAACCTGCTGGCGTGGTTTCGAGTCGCCGTCGCCGGGTCGCCCCCCTGTGAGCGCTTCATGAGCATGCCGACCGCGCCGCCCGCCCCGCCGCCGACCCGACCGGGCCGGCCTGCCGGCGGCCGCACCATCCTTGCCCTGCTGCGCAACAGCTGGCGCAGCCTCACCAGCATGCGCACCGCGCTGGTGCTGCTGTTCCTGCTGGCGCTGGCCGCGCTGCCAGGCGCGCTTTTTCCCCAGCGGTCGCTGAACCAGCAGCTCGTCGACCAGTATTTCGCCGACTACCCGCGGCTCGCGCCGTTGCTGGACAAGGTCGGCGCCTTCGAGATCTTCGCGACGCCCTGGTTCGCCGCGATCTACCTGCTGCTGATGATCTCGCTCGTTGGCTGCCTGGCCCCTCGGTCTCTGGAGTACCTGCGCGCGATGCGGCAGCGGCCCGTCGCCACCCCGCGGAACCTGGCCCGCCTGCCGCACCACGCCGAGGGCACGGTCAACGGCACCCCGGAGGAATTCCTGGAGCAAGTCCGGGCGCAGCTGAAGGGCTGGCGGCGGACCGAGCGGACGGGGGTCGCCGAGGGGGCGGGCCGCAGCGTCTCGGCCGAGCGCGGCTTCCTACGCGAGACCGGGAACCTCATCTTCCACGTCAGCCTGGTCGGGCTACTCGTCGGCATCGCCGTCGGGAAGCTGTTCGGCTACGAGGGCCAAGTGATCGTGCTGGCAAACGGCAGCCAGTTCTGCAACACCTCGATCCTTGGCTACGACACCTTCCGGTCCGGCCTACGCGTCGACGGCACCGACCTCGCTCCCTTCTGCCTCAGGGTCAACTCGTTCACCACCGACTACCTGCCCAACGGCCAGCCCGAGCAATACACCGCGGAACTCGGCTACCAGACCTCCGAAGACGTTCTCTCCGGCGACACCGCGACCTGGCGCCCGGACACCCTCTCGGTCAATCACCCGCTGCGCCTCGACAGCGAGCGCGTCTACCTGCTCAACCACGGTTACGCCCCGCGCTTCACGGTGACTTGGCCAGACGGGCAACAGCGCACCGGGGAGATCCAGTGGCAGCCGGTGAATACCACCACCTACCTGTCCCAGGGCGCAACCAAATTCGAGCGCCCCGGCATCGCCGACGACGCCATCCGGCTGCAGAGCTCAATCGCGATCACGGGCCTGTTCGCACCGACGAGCTCGGGCGGCCCGGCCGTCACGTCCACGTTCCCTGACCTGCTCGCCCCCGAGGCGGCAATCGACATCATGCGCGGCAACCTCGGCCTCGACGACGGCCGCGGCCAGTCGATCTTCGCCATCGACCAGTCGAAGGTCGACTCCGGCGAACTGGTCCGGGTCGCGCGGGAGAACATCGTCCCAGGCCAGGAAATCACGCTCGACGACAGAACCCGGGTCCGCTTCGACGGCGTCACCCAGTGGGTGGCACTACAGGTCAGCCACGACCCCGGCCAGACGACGGTGCTGGTGTTCGCGATTCTGGCGCTCGTTGGGCTCTGGCTGTCGCTGTCGGTCAAGCGACGGCGGTTCTGGGTGCGCGTGGTGCCCGCCGGCGGAGGGCCGGACGGCAGGGCGCGCAGCCACGTCGAGCTCGGCGGGCTGGCCCGGACCGACCGGGCGGGGTGGGGCGAGGAGTTCGAACGCCTGCGGGCGGACCTGCTCGAGCGAACAACACCACCAGCAGCGCCAACACAGAACGGTGGAAACTGATGCCCATCGATCCGATGCTCAGCGAATACAGCGACCTTCTGTTCATGGGAGCGCTCACGGTCTACTTGCTCGCCATGGCGTTCTATGCCCTCGAGTATGTCTCGGGCCAGGCACGGGAGCGTGAGACGGTCGCCGAGAACGAGAACGTCCCGGGCACCGCCGCCGTTGGTCCCCGCAGCACGCGCAGGACGGGCGTGCTCGGCGACAGCGTGGAGCTCCCGCTTCGCAGGCCGAGCTCGAGAACGTCGCGATCCCGCGTGGACCGGTTCGGTCGGATGGCCGTGTCATTGACGATCGTGGCTGTCCTGCTGCATGCGGGCTCGATCGTGCTGCGCGGTCTCGCCACCGCGCGGTGGCCGCTCGGCAACATGTACGAGTTCACCTCCGCGATCGCCCTGGCCGCGATGGTCGCGTGGCTGATCGTCCTGCATCGGACCGCGGAACGCACCCCCGGGCTGCGCCAGCTCGGCGTGTTCGTGCTGGCCCCCGTGTTGATCCTGATGTTCCTGGCCGGGACAGTGCTGTACGCCCAGGCCGCGCCCGTCGTCCCCGCACTGCAGTCCTACTGGCTGACGGTCCACGTCACGACGGTGACGCTCGCAACCGGGCTGTTCATCGTCCCGGGGGTCGCGAGCATCCTCTATCTGATCAAGCGACTCGGGAAACCGGCCAGTCTCGCCAAAAGGCTGCCGTCGTCGGAGACCCTTGATCGTGTCGCCTACCGCACCACCGCGGTGGGCTTCCCCCTGTACACCTTCGCAGTGATGGCGGGAGCGATCTGGGCCGAGGCGGCGTGGGGCCGGTTCTGGGGTTGGGACCCCAAGGAGACGGTCGCATTCGTCGCCTGGGTGGTCTACGCGGCCTACCTCCATGCTCGGGCGACGGTCAGCTGGCGACACATGCGGGCCGCCTGGATCAACATCGTCGGCCTGGCTGCCGTGCTCTTCAACCTGTTCTTCATCAACATGGTGGTGGCCGGGCTGCACTCTTATGCTGGCCTCACATGAGGTGTGGGCGACTCCTCAAGTCTGGTAGGGGACGCCGCGACCTTGGCCCTGATTGCCGCCGGCGGGTGTCGTTCTGGCCCGCCACCGCGGTCTTCCCGACTCGGCCGGCCCACAGCCCAGCCACCACGAGCAGGGCGCAGCGTTGGAGAGCCGCGGTCGCAACCCCGACCTGGCCTCGGCCGCCCTCGAGTGGTCGATCATCTCATCTGTTGATCTGCTCATCGAGCAAAACTGACGTGAAGGTGATCGTAGTGCCCGCCCACGGGGTCGCTGGGGTCGTAGACTCCACCGCCGGTATAGGGCTGTCCCCAGCCGGCGCGGTCGGCGACACCGGGGGTCCAGATGCGGCCCTGCCAGATCACGTAGGAGACCTGCAAGGCTTCGGCGTTAGTGCGGAACCACTCGGCCGCCCGCCAGCCATTGTCGAGGTCGCCGCCCTTGGCGAAACGGCCGGCGTCGCCGGGGAAGAAGTCGCAGCCCTTGCCGAGTGGGTGGTCACTGGTCGGGTTGGCTGGCCGCTGGGCGTGGCAGCCGGTCGAGCGAATGAGCGACCCGCGGCGAAGGCCGCCGAACGCACGCTCGGCCTGCTCGAGTGCATATCTCGTCGCGGTCGTGACACAACCGTTGGTCGTCGGATCGTCCTCGACACATCCGCTGCTGCCCCCCGTGAACGGGGCCGGGCTCCCGGCAACCGGCGAGCCGGCGCCGCCGCTACAGCTGCTGGCCCGCGAGGTACCGAATCGGCTGCCGGGGGCGCCCACCTCGGCCAGCAGATCGGCCGCTGTCTGTTCCCATTTGGCGTAGGCGGTCGGAAACGCCGAGCGCTGCACGGTCTGTGCAGCCTGCCACAACGGCATCTCGGTCCATCCCGGTACCACAATTAATCGTTCGAAGAACTGGGTCGCGGCGTATCGCGGCTGCCGGACCTGGTCGGGAGTGCCCCAGCCCTGCGACGGCCGCTGCTGGAACAACCCGAGTGAGTCGCGATCACCGTAGTCGAGATTGCGGAGCCCAGATTCCTGTAGGGCGGTGGCGAGGGCGACCCACAGCCCTCGCTCAGGTATGGCAAGTTCGCGACCGGTCGCGACGATGACTGCTGCGTTGTCGCGTTGCTCGGAGGTCAGATTGCTGGGCCCGGCGGCGTCAATCGGTACCTCGCCCGGATCCGGCATACACCCGCCAGGTGCGCTGACTGGCGTCATCAAGAACCACACCCCCACGAACGTGATCACCCCGCCGACTCCCACCAAACCAAGGACGACGGCAAGGACAAGCAGTCGTTTACCGAGCCGACGCAGAGCCAGGAGAGCGTGCTCAGCGTCATTCATCAGACCGCGGCGGTGGACAAAGGGAATTGGACGACAAGTGTCGTCGTCGCTCAGGCTCTGATGGCCGCGACGTCAGCCCAACCGAGACGATGGGCACTTGGGAATGAGGGTCCGCGAGGTAGCTTCGGCGAAAGCGCGATCGGTACCGGTGGCGGCGACCACAGCCAGACGAGTGCGGGCAGTGCTGAGACCGGACGTTTTCCAGCAGCGGCGCTGCCTGGCAGACTCGCACGTCGCCGCCCGCTAGCACAGGCTGTGGTTAGCCGACCGGGGCCGACCACGCTGCAGCCGCACTACCCCTGCGGTCTGCCGGCAGCCAGGGCTAGGCGCCATCTCGCCCCGTCCTCTCATCGCGCAATACACAACCTGGCAACACAACGGTGATCTCTGACTCGCCGCGCGAGCTGGCAGAATTGAAGCCGACGCTGTCGCCCCCAATTATGTCACGCCTCGGCCAGGACTCTGCTCGGCACCGGATGCCCGTGTCGGCTTCCCCTCGACGGGGCTGCCGAGTTCTAACCTGCTTCTTGCCAATGCTGAGCGTAGCGATTACTTACCGAATTGTACCATGAGAACATGGTCGACATCGACACGACATTCGCAATCAGTGTCGAGAAACCAACTCGACGAGTCGTCCGGATTCGGAGGCGCCGGATCGCGATCATGCTATCGACAGCAATAGCGATCGCGACCGTCGCGACAGGCTTAATTCTGGGATCCGGTACTCCGTCGTACCGAGCCACCGCCCAGGTCGTTCTCGTTCCGAGTGCTGATACCGCGGCGGAACTGGTCCCGAGCGCCTGGGAGTCCCTCACGAGCGAGCGGGCGACGGCTGTAGCGACCGCGATTCTGACCGAACCACAATGGCTGGGTCCGGCGTCTGTCGCCGCCGCAATCCCGCCCGAGACTCTCACCATTAGAGCAACTGCCATTTCCGGCACTACGCTGATTCAGCTGACTTCCGTAGCCCCCGACCCGCGAGCCGCCGAGGTTGCGCTGGACTCCGTCATCGAGAGCGCGCGCATGCTGGTGGAGCGTCTCTCCGGGCCGGTTGCGCTGGTATATTCCCAGCCTTCGACAGGAACCGCCGTTACGGCCGGGATACCTCGCTCGACGACCATCCTGACCGGCGCGACAGGGCCAGCCCTCTTGGTCAGCGTCATGGCATGGACGATCCGCAACCGCAAGCGCGAAGTGAACGAATCATCCGCGATTGCCGGGACGAAATCTAGTGACCAAACTGGCGAAGCTGCGCAGTCGTCCAGTCGCTAGATGGTATGGGGTCTTGGTTGGGGTCTCGCCACCTGTGAAATGTGGGTCGCCGGGCAGGAGTTGTCCCTCGCGGCCCCTGATCACGTGGCCGGGCCGCCTCGCGTCCCCATCTGCTGGTGATCTGGTCCCCGCAGGCGGTACAGCCACCGTCGCCTTCGTGGCCCGACGTCCGCGGCGTCTTCGAGGGCCATCTGGTCGTATCGAGGTCCGCGGTCGGCCGGCTCCACTCGTGGTGAGCTGGTACGACGCCGTCTACCCGGGCGCTGCTGACCCCGTCGGCCTGCTGCTCGCCCGGCGTCGTCAGGGCGCATCGCAGAGGTGCTCATGCTGCTGTGGACGGAGGTCCATGAGTGGCTCGCGCCCGAGGCGGTGACATCCGAGGCTCGTTATCGATCGGTCGGACGGAGTGGTGAGTCGTGCCGCCGACATCGTGTCCGGAGGAGGGGAGACAGCGGAGGGCCGACGCCCAGTCGATGCTTGCGTCGGCGCCCTGGGGCGTTGACATCCAGCCGTCAACGACGGGCGCGACCCCGTTGGTCTCGACGGCGTGTCGGAGTGTGTCCCGTCGGCGACGGGCGTGACGTTCCTCGGGCAGTGGGCGGCTCTTCCACATGAGCGTCTCCTCAAAGGGGTAGAAGGGGACAGATCGCCTCCCTGATGGTCCAGTCGGCGTCGCTTGAGGGACAGGGTGCCGTCCCCCGAACTTGCGGGGCTGTCCCGACCCGTGCGAGTGCGGCCCGGGCGGACGCAGCGAGTGCCCAGAGCCTGCTGTCGTGGTTGTCTCAATTTGAGGCAAGCCGAACTTTTTTCTCCTGGCTACCTGTTCACTAGTAACAGGCCTGCCTAAAATGCCTGCTCATGCGTACTGGGCCGGGCCGCGATGCGGCACCTTGAGCGGGACCGTCCCCGCTCTGCAGCGCACCGTCGCGCCCCGGCGAGTGTCGCGTGACGACTCGCCGTGGCTTCCTGGCCGGCGCCGCCGGGGGTCGTCGGCGCCACGCTCGCGCCCGTTCCCTGGTTGACGTCGGCATCGGCGTCGGCGCCGCCGGCCCACGGTGAGCACAGCGCCGGGACCGACGTCGGTACGACATCGGGGCAGCCGGCGGCGCATCCGGGGCATTCCGGGATCAACGGAGCGACGTTCCGCTCGGGCGGCGCCGTCGACCACGCCGCCAACGGCTTCGACCCGACTGCGGTCCTGCGCGACTTCGACCGCGGGACCGTCTCGACGCTGCCCGACGGCCGGACCCAGCGCGAGTGGACGATCGTGGCCCGCGACAAGGAGATCGAGGTCGCGCCCGGCGTCCGCTTCCCGGCATGGACGTTCAACGGACGCGTTCCGGGCCCGACGTTGCGGTGCACCGAGGGTGACGTGCTGCGGGTGCGGTTCGTCAACGACTCGGCCCATCCGCACACCATGCACTTCCACGGCATCCACCCGGCGGAGATGGATGGCGTGCCGATGGTGGGCCGTGGCGTCATCTCGCCGGGCGAGGAGTTCACCTACACCTTCGACGCCGAGCCGTTCGGCCTGCATCTCTATCACTGCCACGTGGGGCCGCTGGCCGAGCACATCGCGCGCGGCATGTACGGGACGTTCCTCGTCGACCCGCGGCAGGGCCGGCCCCCGGCCGACGAGCTGGTCATGGTGCAGCACGACTGGAACACGACCTTCGACGGGCAGGGCAACCAGCTCTACGCGCTCAACGGGATCCCGTTCGCGTACATGAACGACCCGGTCCGGGTCCGCGCGGGCGAGCTCGTGCGGATCTACCTGGTCAACATCCTGGAGTACTACCCGATCAACAGCTTCCACGTGCACGGGAACTTCTTCGACTACTACCCGACCGGTACCCGCCTGGAGCCCTCGGAGTACACCGACACCGTGGTGCAGGGCCAAGGCCAGCGCGGCATCTGCGAGATCCGGTTCCCCCGGCCGGGGCGGTTCATGTTCCACGCGCACAAGACCGAGTTCGCCGACCTCGGCTGGATGGGCTTCTTCGAGGTGACGAGGTAGTCGATGCTGGAGCGGGAGCAGGACAAGACGCAGCCCACCCGGGCCCGGTCGTGGCTGCTCGGCGGTGCGCTGCTGGCGGTGATCGGCGCCGTGCTGGCCGTGGTCGGGCTGTTCGGCGGTGCGACGCTGCCCGACCGCGCGGGGCCGCCGGTGGAGGAGCTGGTCGTCGAACGGACGGTGTTCACGCCGGGGACGATCGAGCTGACCGTGCGGGGTGCCGGGCCGGACCCGGTCGCCGTCGCGCAGGTCGCGGTGAACGACAGCTTCACCGAGTTCCGCGGCGCCGAGCAGCCGATCGGTCGACTGCAGCCGGCCACGTTGTCGATCGCCTACCCGTGGGTCGGCGGCCAGCCCTACCTGATCTCGCTGCTCACCTCGACCGGAGCCGTGATCGAGCACGAGGTCCCGGTGGCCGTCGCGACGCCGCCGGTGGTCGGCTCGCTGCAGACGATGATCTTGCTCGGGCTCTACGTCGGGGTCCTTCCGGTGGTGCTCGGGATGTTCGTCCTGCCGCTGCTGCGGCGCGCCGGGCCGACCGTGACGCGGCTGCTGCTGGCGTTCACGATCGGCCTGCTCGGGTTCATCGCCGTCGAGGCCGCACTCGAGGGGATCGAGCTGGCCGGCCGCGCCGGTGGCCCGTTCGGCGGGGTGGCCCTGGTGTTCTTGACCGCCGCCGCGACCTTCGTCGTGCTCAACGGCGTCAACCGGTGGGTCCGGGCGCGGCGTCCCGCCCAGGAACGAGGCGGTCGGCGGGCGGCGCTGCGGTTGGCAACGCTCGTGGCCGGCGGCATCGGCCTGCACAACCTCGGTGAGGGCCTGGCCATCGGCTCGGCGTTCGCGGTGGGTGAGCTGGCCGTCGGCGCTGCGCTGGTGATCGGCTTGGCCGTGCACAACACGACCGAGGGGCTCGCGATCGTCGCGCCGCTGGTCGAGCACCGGGCGGGATGGCTCCGCCTGCTCGGGCTCGGCCTGCTCGCGGGGGCGCCGGCGATCGTGGGCGCCGTCGTCGGCGTCGCGGTCGACAGCCCGACCCTGTCCGCGGCGCTGCTCAGCGTCGGCGTGGGCGCCATCGCGCTGGTGGTCGTGCAGGTGGCCGAACCCCTGCGCGACAAGGCGACCGGCCGAATCGTCGACCCACCGGTCGCGGTGGGGGACGTCGTCGGCCTCGCGGTCATGTACCTGACCGGGCTACTCGTCGTCGGATGAGTCGCCCGGGGAACCGGGGGCGTGCCCCCTCTGTCGGTAGGGCGTGCACCATCGTCAGCGGCGTCGGAATCGGGCAGAGTTCTCTTCCAGGTGAGACGACAGGGTGGGCGATATCGACACCCGATCAGGATTCTCACCGGATGACGGGGACCGGCACGGACTCGTGGGGGGTCCGTGCCTCGGTTCTTGGTGGTCGCCGGGCCGTTCCGGTGGCCACGACGGAGGCACGCCGGGGCTCAGGGCCTGTCCCGGTGTGCCTCTGCTGTTGTCGGCATCCCATGCGGCGAAGGCACGACCGCCCGGCCGCTCTCGTCGGACTCGACGACGAACCGCCCTGCGACGTCGGCCCGGAAGCGCAGGGGTCGCGGGCTCACCCGGGCCGGAGTCGACCTCGGACCCCCGGAGATGCATTCCGCCCGGTGGGATGCCCGTGGCGACGAGTTCCACCTCGCTCCCGAGGGGAACAGTCTCCTGGCGGATCGACGCCGCCTGCGGCGTGACGCCCAGTTCGATCCGGACGGCGACGCTCTCGGCCGCACCGACCCCCGACGGACGAATGGTGGGATGTCCCAACCGACTCGGTTGAAGCGCAGGCCACAGCGGCGGCGCCCGGGATCGCGACGACGAACGCCCGGAGTCGGGCCGTTGCACCGCGTTGCCACGCTGCGGCGGTCAATTCCCGTCGCCGGGAGGTGTGAGGTCGTCCGGATGGCCGAGGACCGGTTCGGAAAGCTCCTCGCCGTCGCGGGGGCGGGGCCGGCCGGTGGCACGGCGGCGGCGACGATCGACCAGGACCACGACGCCGGCGATGAGCCCGGACAGCACCAGGGGGATGCCCGCGAAGACCGCCACGGCTTCCCCCGGCGAGAGCTGGTTTAAGGAATTCGGCGACGACCATCAGATGGTCTCCGCCGCTCGGCCGACGGCAGGCGGGGCGGGGGTCGTGCCGGTCGGGGGCTTCGCCAGGACCGACGGCCGGAACCCCTGCAGCGACAGGCTGTGGGTCACGACGAACACCGACAGCGCCATTGCCGCGCCCGGGACCAGCGGGCTGAGCAGCCCGACCGCGCCCAGCGGGAGCGCCGCGGTGTTGTAGCCGAACGCCCAGACGAGGTTCCTGCGGTTGTTCGGATGGGTGCGCCGGGCCAGCTCGACGGCAGCGGCCACGGCCGTCAGGCCGAAGGACCAGCCGGTCGCGGCCAGCACGCCGATCGAGACGAGGGTGTCCATCGACGCGGTGCAGTGGCGCAGCCCGCGCCACGCGGCCCGGTGGAACGGCCACACGCACCATGCGGCCAACGGCACCGCCAGCCCCAGACACACCCACGCCCATCCCGGGAAGCGCAGCTCCGGGAACAGCGACACCGCCACTGAATCGGCGAGCGGAATCGCGAGCACGGCGGCGACCGCCAGCCGCCTGCGGAGGTCGCGGGCCTCCCGATCGGCATCGCCGGCTCCGGCGCCCGGATCGGCGTCGTCGATACGCCGGGCCTTATGCCCGGCTCGCTCGATCGCGTCGAGCACGGCCTGCGGATCGGTCTCACGCGGGCAGCTGACGCGCGCCCGTTCCGTCGCGTAGTTGACCGTGGCGACCACGCCGTCAATCTTGGTGAGGCCGCGCTCGACCCGGGTCGCGCAGGCAGCGCAGGTCATGCCGCCAATCCGGACCGCGAAGGTTCGGGGCGGCGGCGCGTGCAGGGAGGCGGTCACGACACGGCTCCGGAGGTCGGGGGTTCCGCGGCGATCCGCTCGACCACCGGCAGCAGCTCGCTGGGCCAGACCGCGGCGAGGAACTCCCCGGCGACGCGTCGCGCGCGATCGAGCACAATCGAGGGGACGACGTTCGGAGGGAACCCGCGCAGAGCCATCAGCGTGCGCCCCGCACGATCGAAGATCGACGGATACTCGACGGCACGGTCGCGGAGGAAGTCCCACGGGCGTCCTGGCCGTCGCGTACTGCGATGCCCAGGACCCTCGCCCCGTCGTCGCGGGTCTGAACCTCCGGCAGGGCCCGGGACCTCCTCGCGGCACGGGCCGCACCACGAACCCCAGATGTTGAGAACGACGACCTTCCCGGCGAAGCCTCGCAACGAGAGCGTTCGAGCCGGGCCGCGAGATCCGGTCCGGCGAGGTCCGACACCCTGCCGGCTCTCGGGTGGGTAGGTCAAGGGTGCCCGACCGCCCGGGGCGACGAAGTTGAACTCCCCTGGCCCCGCGCGTCGCGCCGTCCCGCGGTGCGGCGGCGGAGCAGCCGGTCGTCAGCAGCACGGCCGCCGCGAGGAGCAGTAGCCGTCTCATCCGTTCCTCGGAAGGGAGGACCAGTACGGCCAAAACCGCGCGATGACCAGCACCGCGACACCGATCAGCCACACCACGATCGGCACCGAGTGGTAGCGGAGGAGCAGCCCGAGCACCGGGCCGGCCGGCGCGTCTTCGCGGGTGCGGTCCAGGCTGCGCAGGGTGACGTACCAGAACACCGTGATCGTCACCGCCCAGACGACCATCCAGTACGGGCAGAGCGCGCCGATGCGGTAGAGGCTGAGGTAGATCAGGCCGTGAACCAGCGCCGCGCCGAAGCTGACCCCGGTCTGCAGCCCCGCCCAGAACCAGGTGCTCAGCCGGGCCCCGGCGGCCAGCGCGGCGCCGGTGGTGGTCACCACCGTGAACCCGACGATGCCGAACAACGCCGCGTAGGGTGGCTCCATCACGGACCCGCAGCTCAGCACCGAGTCGATGCTGGGCACGTAGTCGGGGTCGGCGTAGAGGTTGAACCGCTCCACCGTGAGCACGAGGGACGCCCCGAGCCCGATGAGGCCGCCGACGAGCAGCACGGTCGGAAGTAGCCGCGGGAACGACACGACCGGCTGGTGGGCGGACGAGTAGATGCCCTCGGAGCGGATGGCGATCACGAACCGCCGCCGGTGAGCGCGGCGTCGAGCGACGCGGTGAGATCGGCATAGGTCGTGCGTTGTAGTTGCCCGCCATTGAGCAGGAAGGTCGCCCCGCCGAATCCTCCGCGCAGGGGAGTCCAGATCACGAGTCCGACCCGCGCAGGCGCGGCGACGGCTCCGATCGACGCCTTCGCGTTCCGCATGTGACCTGCACCTCGTCGCCGACCTGAAGCTCGGCGAAGAGCGCGTGCGCGTCCGCTCTCCCGAGCTTGACGCAGCCCGCCGAGGGGGTCCGCTGACCGCCTTCGTGGACGCCGATTCCACCCGGCGCGAAGAACACCGAGTACGGCATCGGCGAGTTGTACTCGCGGCTGGTGGAGTTCTCGGCCTCCCACTCGACCTTGAACATCCCGGTCGGCGTCGGTGTCGACCGGGCGTCGCCGTCGACAAACGTGACCGCCCGGATCACCGCGCCGCCGCTGATCAGCCGCGTTGCGGCTGCCGAGATCCACACGCGCGCGGGCGGATGTCGTGCACGGCGTGCAGGCCACTGTGTCCGAGGCGACCGGCCCGGCCGGGGCCACGCACGAGGTCGGACCAACTGCCGGTACGTCCGCGATGGCGACCCCGCCGTACACGGCTGCGGAGGCGAGTTCCGCCGCGGCGCCGACGGACAGCGCACGCTGGCGGCTGCGGGATGCCGAGGGGAAGTGAGCGGAGGTACTGCGGGTGGGGACGGGGGACCATCGGTGGTGCGCCATCGCGATTCTCGATTCTGAAGATCACGACCCGAGCCGGCGGAGCGCTCGGGCGCGCGGATGCAGTGGATGCAGTGGATGCAGACGCGGAAATGCCGCGTCACCGCGAGGACGGCGGCCGTCGGGCGACCGGCAGGTGTGGTGACGCGGGGCGTGAACTGTCAGCGCCGACTGACGCAGAGTTCGGTGCACAGATCGGTCCCACTCACCGAGGTGGGTCGATCCGGCCGCTGCAGGGCTGAGGTCCGGCTGCACACGGCTGGTGCGGGACCCACCGCCGGGAGCAAGACCATGCCGATGCCCGAAACCAGGCGCGGTGTCGCGCTGCCCGGGTCGTCGTGCGTCGAGCGCTCATCGTGGGGACACGTCGGCGCAACGGAGCGATCGTCGCCGCCCGTCTGCGCTTCCAACGGTCCCGAAGGGTCGCCAATGGTCGCGGCGACGGGCGTGAGCGCCGTTGCGGCCGGGCCCGTCGCGAAGCCCGGGTCCTGCGACGCCGCGTGCGCCAGGATCGCAACGACCATCACGACGAGTACGAGGAGGGTGTGGCGCCAGCGACCGGCCAACGGTCTGCCCTCCCTCCTGCCCCGGGCCTTTGCGACGACCGTGCCGGGCCGGCGGATGCTACCGAGAACATCAGTAGCGAGCGGTTAACTCCTGGCGGGTGACGGATTGCGGTAACCCGCGTAACCCCCGCCGCGGGCGGGGCAGCTCAGCTTCGTACGATCCGGACCCGTCACAGCATCGCACGGCATGTCCAAATCGCTCCGCGCTGAAGTGGCGTCCGCCAGGGTGGTGTGCGACCCGACCCTGGTGAGGGGCGTGGCGTAGACGTGTAGG